>CAMCHD010000252.1 GCA_945874545.1 Akkermansia muciniphila
GTGTGGCCGGCCAGCGTGGCGGTCAGCGTGGTCGCGCCCGTCGCGAGATTCGCCAGCGTGTAGGTGCCATCCGCGTTAGAGTAGCACCATCTGGATCCGTTCGAAACCAACACCCCTTGCAGCGGCGTCGCGCCGTCGAGGATCGTGCCTACGATGTTTTGCGTGGTCGGAGCGCCGACCGTGATGGTTATCGATCGCCGGGTCGCGCCGCCCTTCAGGTCGGACACCGTGACCATCGCCGTCCGTCGTGCGGCGGAGGTGAACGCGCGGGTGAACGACGGGCTGTTGGTTCCACCCACGCCGTCATCGAACAGCCACTCGTAGGCGAGCGGATCGCCGTTCGCGTCGCTCGCGGTCGCGGTGAACGTGATGCTGCCGCCGACGGCCACGCTGGTCGCCGAGGCGCTCAGGACCACGGCGGGCGCGACATTGCCCGGGAAGGGTCCGCGATTATAGGCGATATCGAGCGAGGGCGGCGTGGTGTTGTTTTTGCCCAGGACGGTGAAATGCATGTCCGCCTCGGGATCGGAATAGGTGCGACCGATCGCGATGCCGCCGTCGTCCTTGCCCTTGAGGCTGCCCTGGGTCGTGTCCAGCAGGTGTCCCGCGTTCGAGCCCATGCCGCTGTAAAGCACCAGCGCGTTGTCGGCGAGGAAGCCGCCGGCGGCGGGGTGATACTCGATGTTGTATTGTCGCACGCTATCCTTGGCCACGGTAAGGCCGTAGCGCTTGCCCTCCTCCAGCGTCGGCTGGTCGTAGGCATAAATGCGATACACGCCATCGCCCTTGGGAAAGTGCAGGTAGCCGTCCGGCAGCCACCCGAGCGCGCGTTTGCTGATGGTGTTGTAGTGCGCGTCGAAGCCGCCTCCGCCGCCCATCACGTCGAAGGGATTGCCGTATTCCCCGTTCTCGCCGTGGCCCTGCGGGGTGCCGTCGAGCGAATCCCAGGAGTTGGCGTGCCCGCGCCCCAGCGAGTGGCCGCACTCGTGATTGAGCACGTCCATGCCGTCCCAGGTGATCCAGACGCTCGTGCCCCCGCCCCACGAAATCCCCTCCAAGCGCGGGCCCTGGTTCACGCGCACGATCACGCAGTCATATTGCGCGGGATCGTAGCCGGCCGCCTTGGCGGCGTTGCGCGAGTCGGTGTGGACCAGGCCGAGGCCGTCGACCTCCTCGTCCTTGGCTTTATACCAGGCGACGGTGTGCGGGAGCGTGAGCACCGAGGTGACCGTGGAGGTCTGGGTCATCTTGCCGTAGGAACCCTCGAGGTAGTAGCGCGCGTTGCCGCGCATGTCCGCGTAGGCCTGCTCGACCGTGTTGGGTTGCTGCATCTGATCCGGGTAGGTGACGCGGATGTAGAGGCAGCGAAAGTTGCCGATGGCGCGCGAGGAGGTGCCCGGAAAATTGTCCATGAAGAAGCCGCCCCCGCCCGGACCGCTCGCCTGCACGTAGGTCCGGTAGTCGTCCTCCAACACGGTCACGTGCGAGCCGTTGCAAAGGGTGATCAGCGTTCCGGCGATCTCCACCGTCGGCGCGATGCTGGTGACGGTCTGGCCTTCCGAAACCGCCTCGGTCGTCAGGCCCGACACCGGACAGGTGCTCTGCACGATCACGCCCTTCGGGATGCGTTCGCCCTCTTCCAGGCGCCGCACCGCGTTCGGCGCGACCGCGAGTTCGCGGTCCAGCGCGTAACCCTGGAGGGGAAAATTGCGCCGCGACATCACGTGAGCCAGCCCGCCGAAGACATGCGCCTTGTAACTTGCTCCCTCGGTCTCGAAGTAACGCAAAACCAGCCCCTTCGCGGGCACCGCGACGCCCGGCGCGGGTTTGCCGAGGTAGACGTTGTAGTCGCCGCGGTGCGACACCGGGTTCTCCAACTGCGCGACGATGCTCGCCGGCAATTGCTGCCTCACCACCCGCGGCACCACCCGCTCAAGCGCCCGCTGCGGATCCTCCTGGATGAGTTGCTTCATCACCGGCCGTCGAGCGGCGGCCAGCGCGACGCCCTCGCGCTCCAGGCTCGGCCTCTCGGTCTCCGACGCGGCGAGGTAACGCCGGGTCCACGACGCAAACCGCTGGATGGGCTCCTCGTCCGCGACCAAGTCCCGCGAGGAACCCGGGGCGGTGTTTGCGGCGGACGCCACGGGCACGTCGCCCGCGATCCCCACGTCGACCGCGCCCGCCGGGCCATCTACGCGCGGACCAGCGGTGGAGGCTTCGCGTTTGACCGAGGCCATCCACCAGGCCGCGACCGCGACAAGACACGCAAAGATAACATGACCTATTGTCGGGCGGCGGATCGGCATGGCGGGAACCTAAAGCGCCCCCGGCGGGGAGGGAGAGAAGGAAGTTGTAAATCAAACTGAAATCCGACCGGCAGGAACGGACCGGACAACGTGTCGTAGAAACCTGATCGCTCGGGGGCCTGCCGGAAGGCCCCCGGGGGATTCGCAGCGCCGCAGACCGGATACAAACGATCGCCACCGCCCGACTCGATCGGGCCTGCATCGCGCAAGCTCCCAAGTGCCCCGCGTCCCGCTCCCCCCTTTCGGCACGTTCCTGTCACCTACGCGGGATTTAGCCTTCTCCCCGCCGCGCCGGCCGCCAGCCTGCGGGCGTGTCCGAGACTCTTCGCATCCTCATCGTCGGCGGCGGCGCGGCCGGTTTTTTCGCCGCCATCCACGCCGCCGAATCCGCTCCCGCCGCCCGCGTGTGCCTCTACGAGGCCACCGCCCACCCCCTGGCTAAAGTCCGCGTTTCCGGCGGCGGCCGCTGCAACGTCACCCACGCCTGCCCCGAGCCCCGCGAACTGGTGAAACGCTACCCGCGCGGCGGCCGCGAACTGCTAGGCCCCTTCACCCGCTTCGGCCCGCGCGATACCATCGCGTGGTTCGAGGCCCGCGGCGTCACCCTGAAAACCGAGGCCGACGGACGCATGTTTCCCGACACCGACGACTCCGCCACCATCATCGCCGCCCTGCGCACCGCCGCCGACCGCGCCGGCGTGCGGCTTTTCACCAGCATGGGCGTGCGTTGCCTCGCCCGCGCCCCCGACGGAACCGGTTTCGACGTCACCTTCACCGACGACTCCGCCGCCACCTTCGACCGCGTGCTCCTCGCCACCGGCGGCAACAAGGGCTCCGCCGGCCTCGCCATCGCCGCCGCCCTCGGCCACACCATCGAGCCGCCCGTCCCGTCCCTGTTCACCTTCCACATCGCCGACCCGCGCCTGGTCGGCCTCGAGGGTGTCTCCGTGCAGGACGCCGCCACCTCCGTGCCCGGCGCCAAACTCGCCGAGCGCGGCCCGCTCCTCGTCACCCACTGGGGCCTAAGCGGCCCCGCCATCCTGAAGCTCTCCGCCTGGGGGGCGCGCGACCTCGCCGCCCGCGACTACCGTTTCCCCCTGCTCGTGTCCTGGACCGGCGAGACCCTCGCCAAAACCACCGAGACCCTCACCGCCTGGCGCCTCGCCAATCCCCGCAAACAGATCACCACCCTCAACCCCTTCGCGCTCCCGTCCCGCCTGTGGGAACGCCTCGTCGCCGCCGTGCCCGGGCTGGCGGCCGACGCGCAGTGGGCCGGCGTATCCAAGGAAAACCTCCAGCGCCTCGCCGCCCGCATCGCCGCGTCGGAATTCGCGGTCGAGGGCAAGAGCCTCAACAAGGAGGAGTTCGTGACCTGCGGCGGCGTGCGCCTGCGCGAGGTGGACTTCAAGACCATGGAAAGCCGCCTCGTCCCCGGCCTCCATTTCGCCGGCGAGATGCTCGATATCGACGGCGTGACCGGCGGCTTCAATTTCCAGGCCGCCTGGACCACCGGCTGGACCGCCGGCCTCGCCCTCGCCGGCGCCGCCGGCTGAGCGACCGGGCCAACCACCCGCGCGCTCGCCTCCGCGGCCATTTCGCTTTCCATCGTCCCCGTGAACGCCCGCCGCCTCCTCCGCCCGCTCGCCCTCGCCGCCGCCGCCCTGCTCGCCGCCTGCGCCCCCCGCCCCGCCCCGGCCGACCCCGCCGCGCCCTCCGCCCCGCCCGCCGCCCGCACGGTGGTTTTCGCGGTCGAGAACGGCTACGTGCCCTTCAACTTCATCCGCACCGACACCCGCGCCGCCGAGGGCTGGGACTACGAGATCGCCGCCGAGCTCGGCCGCCGCCTCGGCTTCACCCCGACCTTCCGCGAGATCGCCTGGGACTCCATGATCCAGGGCGTCGCCACCGGCCAGTTCGACCTCGCCGGCAACGGCATCACCATCACCGAGGAACGCGCCCGCGTGGTCGATTTCTCCGCGCCCTACATGCAGGTGAACCAGCGCCTGCTGGTCCGCCGCAACGAGGCGCGCTTCGACTCGCTCGCCGCCTTCGCCGCCACCCCCGCCGCCCGCATCGGAGCGCAGAAGGGCAACACCAACTACACCAAGGCCGAGAAACTCGTCGGCCCCGCCCGCGTCGTCGCCTTCGACGGCTTCGGCGAACTCATCCAGGCCCTGCTGAACTCCGACCTCGACGCGGTGCTGATCGACGATGTCGGTGGCCAGGGCTACGTCGGCGTGAATCGCGATAAACTGAAGCTCCTCGAAGGCGGCCTCGACGGCCAGGACCTCGGCTTCATCTTCCCGAAAAACTCCCCGCTGCGCGCCGAGGTGGACCGCGCCCTTGCCGCGATGCGCGCCGACGGCACCCTCGACCGCATCAACGGCAAGTGGTTCGCGCCCGACTTCGTCCCCGCCGGCGCCCCGGTTTACTAAAACGCCCCGATGATCGGTCCCGACAGCGACCTCGCCCCCGACCAGCCCTCGCTGCTCGCCCGCGCGCCCTGGTGGCTGCTCGCGCTCGCGCTGGTCGCCGTGCTGCTCGGCTGGCGGGTGGCGACCGACGAGCTGTGGCGCGACATCGCCACCCGCCTCGCCTCCGGCCTCGGCGTCACCCTGCTGGTCACCGCCATCGCCTTCCCCCTCGCCCTCGGCCTCGGCCTGGCCTCCGCCCTGGCCCTCGTATCCCCACATCCGATACGTAGGCAGATCGCCACCCTCTACGTCCAGGTGGTGCGCGGCCTGCCGGTGCTGGTGCAGATTTTCCTCGTGGCGTTCGTGCTGGTCCCGCTGGGGGTCGAGGCCGTCCGCGCCGTCGGCGACCTGCTCGCCCCCCTGCTCGGCGCGGAAAATCCCTTCGCCGATCTGCGCGCCTCCGACGTGCCCATGGTGGCGCGGGTGGTCGCCGCGTTGGCCTTCGCCTACGGCGCCTTCGAGGCCGAGACCCTTCGCGGCGGCCTGACCTCCCTCGCGCGCGGCCAGGCCGAGGCCGCCCGCGCCCTGGGTCTTTCACGCGGCCAGGCCCTCCGCCACGTGCTCCTGCCGCAAACCTTCCGGCGGGTGCTGCCGACCCTGGGCAACGACCTCATCTGCCTGCTCAAGGATTCCGCGCTCGTCTCCGTGCTCGGCGTGCGCGACATCACCCAGGAGGCGCGGCTCTACCAGAGCGCGACCTTCCGCTACGCCGAGAGCCTCGTGCTGCTGGCGTTTTTCTACCTCGCCCTGACCCTGCTCGTCGCCCTCGCGGTGCGCGCGCTCGAACACCGCTACCGCCGCCATGCCGCCTGACCCCGCGCCCTCCCCCGCCCCCGTGCTCGAGG
>CAMCHD010000253.1 GCA_945874545.1 Akkermansia muciniphila
ACCGGAGCGGGCGGGGGAGGGGTGGGCGCGGCGCTGGCGGCGGGGGGCGGCGTGCTGGGCGCCGGAGCGGGGGCGGCGGGAGCCGGAGCGGCCTGCGGGGCGGGGGCGGCGGGGGCGGCCTCGCCGGGGGCGCCGACGGCGCAGAGGGGGTCGCCGATGGCGACCTGGGAGCCGGCGGCGACGTAGAGTTTCAGGATCGTGCCTTCGCCGAAGGACTCGAACTCCATGGTGGCCTTATCGGTCTCGATCTCGGCCAGCAGGGTGCCGAATTTGACGACGTCGCCTTCTTTTTTGAGCCACTTGACCAGCGTGCCCACCGTCATGGTGTCGCTGAGTTTTGGCATGGTGATGACTTGGGCCATTTTTTAGAAGTTTAAGGGGGAAGGTTAAGGTGAAGGAGGAATAAGCGCAGCGCGCGGCGGCTCGGGTGAGTGACGTCTGAAACTTGATCTTAAACTTCAGACTTCATCTCAAGGTGATGCGCTCAGCGCATCACCTTGAGGATGCCGGCGACGACGCGTTCCGGGTTGGGGAGCTGGAATTGTTTTTCGACCGGCGGCGCGTAGATGGCGGGGGCGTCGATGGTGCCGACGCGGAGGATGGGGGCGTCGAGTTCGTCGAAGGCCTCCTCTTGGATGGTGGCGGCGAGCATGGTGCCGACGGAGCAGAAGGGGCGCTGTTCCTCGACGATCAGCACGCGGTGGGTTTTGGCCACGGACTTCAGCACGGTGGCGACGTCGAGCGGGCGGATGGTGCGGAGGTCGATCACCTCGATATCGAGGCCCTTCTCGGCCTTCATTTTCTCCGCGGCGGCGAGGGAGTGGACGACGCAGCGGCCGTAGGAGACGATGGTGAGGTCCTTGCCTTCGCGGGCGATGGCGGCGCGGCCGAAGGGGAGGGTGATATCGCCTTCGGGCACCTCGCCGGGGACGCCATAGAGGAGGGTGTTTTCCAAAAACATCACCGGGTCGTTGTCGCGGATGGCGGTCTTCATCAGCGCCTTCGCGTCGGCGGCGTTGGACGGCACGACCACCTTCAGGCCGGGGTGATGGGCGAGGACGTTTTCCGGCGTGTGGGAGTGGGTGGCGCCGACGTTGGTGCCGCCGTTGGCGGGGCCGCGGATGACGATGGGGCAGGCGATCTGGCCGCCGGACATGTAGCGCACGTTGGCCGCGTTGTTCACGATCTGGTCGAACGCGACCGAGTAGAACGACCAGAACATCAATTCCATCACGGGACGGATGCCGAGCATCGAGGCGCCGATGCCCATGCCGATGAAGCCGGCCTCGGAGATGGGGGTGTCGACGATGCGTTTCGGACCGTATTTCTCCAGCATGCCCTCGGTGACCTTGTAGGCGCCGTTGAACTGGGCGACTTCCTCGCCGAGGATGACGACGTTTGGATCGCGTTCGATTTCTTCGGACAGGGCGGCGCGGATGGCTTCGCGGTAGGTAAGGGTGGCCATGGAACGGAGAGTCTAAGTCGGGAGTTTAAGTTGAAGGACGGGGGGCGCGGCTCACTCGACGGAGTTGAAGAAGATACGACCTTCGCTGGTGCGCTGGGGTTGGTCGGTCTCCCAATAGACGTCCTTCTGGATATCTTCGGCGGTGGGGAAGGGGGAGGCTTCGGCGAACTCGACCGCGCGGTCGGCTTCGGCGCGGGCGGCGGTGTCGATCTCGGTGATGAGGGCGTCGGTCAGAACGTTTTCGAGCACGAGCTGATTTTGGAACACCTGGAGGGGATCCTTGGTGTTGCGGTAGTCCTCGATCTCCTTGCGATCGCGGTAGGTTTTGTCCGGGTCCGCGACGGAGTGGCCGCGGTAGCGGTAGGTATCGATCTCGACCACGGCGGGTTTATTTTCCTCGCGGGCGCGGCGCAGGGCCTCGTCGAGGGTCGCGCGGACCTCGTAGATATCGTGCCCGCCGCAGACATACCACTTCATCTCGTAGGCCTCGGCGCGTTTCGCGAGTTCGCCGGCGGACGAGCGTTCCTGCGAGGTGCCCATGGAGTAGCGGTTGTTCTCGATCACGAACAACACGGGAAGGTCCCAAAGCGCGGCGAGATTGTAGGCCTCGTGAACGGCGCCCTGGTTGACCGCGCCGTCGCCCATGAAGGCCATCGCGGCGCCTTTTTTGCCCTGATACTTCACCGCGTAGGCGAGCCCGGTGCCGAGCGGGACCTGGCCGCCGACGATGCCGTGGCCGCCCCAGTAGTTCAGATCGGGAGCAAAGTAGTGCATGGAGCCGCCCTTGCCCTTGGAGCAACCGGTCACCTTGCCGTAGAGTTCGGCCATGAGCGGTTTGGTGTCCATGCCGACCGCGATGGCGTGGCCGTGATCGCGGTAGGCGGTGATCACGTGGTCGTCCTTGCCCATCAACGAGCAGGCGCCGACCGCGACCGCTTCCTGCCCGATGTAAAGGTGGAGGAAACCGCCGATCTTGCCGGCGTTGTAGACGGGCAGGCAGCGTTCCTCAAAACGGCGGATGCGCACCATTTTGCGGTAGAGCTCGATCTTTTGCTCGGCCGACAGCGCGGCGTTGGCCGGGGCTTGGGCGTGGGGGCTGGGCCGGGATGGCGTGACGGCGGGGGCGGCGCCGGTATCGGCGGATGCGGAGGGCTTCTTGCTCACGAGGGAAGGGCGGTGGTTGGGATGGAAAAGGTCACTGTTCGTCGGCGGGCGGGGAAATCAAGTGTGATTCCGAGATCGGCGGCGGTGGTTGGCGGGCGTTTTGGCGGCCGTCGCGGGCTCAACGGGCGGGCGTGATTTGTTCAACCACCAGGTCGAGCGGACGGCCGGGGGCGCAGTCGGCGCGCAGGGCGACGAAGCTGTGCCGGTGGCCGTCGTGGATGCGCCAAAGCGCCTCGCGGTCGGTCTCGGGCAGTGAAAGGTGCTCGATCTCCTCGCGGGAAAAAAAACCGAAGCGTCCCTCCTCCATGCTTTCGGGAAGCCGATCCAGCGGCCGCTTGCAGTGAAACAAAAACAACAACCAATGTGACGCGCCCTCGTAGGCCTTTTCCGCGATCATGGCGAAGAGGTGCAGATCGGCGACGGTGATCTCGTGCCCGGTCTCCTCGCGGGTTTCGCGCACGGCGCACTCGAAAGGAGATTCGCCGGTGGCGGTCTCGAGTTTGCCGCCGATGGGCGACCAGGTGCCGAGGTTGGGCGCTTTGGCCCGGAGCAGGAGGAGGTGTTCACCGCGGGAATTTTGGATAAACACCAGCACGGCGATCTTGTAGCCGAGCGGGGCGGCGGGGGTGGGTGCGGGCGAAAAGGAGGACATGCGAGGGCCGGCTGAGAAACGCCGTCGCGCGCACCGGGCGCAAGCGCGGGCTTTCGCCGGACTTTGTGCGTGACGCGCACGCCTGCTTGGCCAAGTCTCCGCCCTCGCCTATGAAGTTCCCCTCTTTCATCGCCGCGCTGGCGATCCTGGCTTTTGGTATCACGTCTCAATCTTACTGTCAGCCCGCGCCCCCGCCCGGCCCGGTCCCGCAGGTCGCGGTCTCGGGGGTCAAGTTCGGCTGGGCCCGGGTGGACGGCGACACCTGGCTGGAGGCCGAGTTGGAGGTCGAGGTGCGTCCCGGCGGCAAGGCGGTGGCGGGCGAGTTTGTTGATCGGGTGCGGGCCACGTTGAGCCTGGCTTGCGAGGCGACCAACGCGAAGGGCGAGGCCCGCACCGTGTTTTATCGGGCGGGCTGCGAGGCGATCACCCTGGAGGGCGGCAAGGCTTTTTTCCGTTTTTACCTCCCGCCCGAGATTGTCCGGCGCGATAAACTGCGCGGCGATGTGAAGTATTACGTGGTCGACTTGGAGGCTGCGGGCGAGCCGCAACCGCCCTCGCGCGGGGCCGTGGCGCCGGAGCTCAAGACCGGCGAGCGGGTGAAAAACTTCCGCGACAAGGCGGGGGCCGAGGCGGCGGCCAACGATGGTCTGCTCATGCCGCAGCACCTCACGCCCTTCGCCAACGATCCCCAGCGGCGCGCCCCGACGATCCTCCGGCGCGAGGCCCTGCGCTAGGTCCCGGGCAAGTTTCGGCTTGCTGGGAATTATCACTACTGAAAAACCTTTTCTCTCCCCTATGTCCTTACCCCGCGTTCTCGCAGTGGATTGCGGCGCCGGTCACCTCGTTTGCGGCCTTTTGAGCAGCGACAAGGCCGGCCGTCTGCAGCTTGAGAAATTGGCCCTCGACGCCTTCAACCCGGATGCGTCCCTGGAGGAGGAGTGGACGTCCATGATCGCCCAGGCCCTGGCCGAGACGTCACGGCGGGAGAAGTTTTCCGGACCGGCCGCCGTCGGCCTCCCGGGGCATCATATCTTGGGGAAGTTCATCAAGATCCCCACCGTCGAAGAGTCGAAACGCGCGAAGATCGTGCAGTTCGAGGCCCAGCAAAACATCCCTTACTCGCTCGATGAGGTGATTTGGGATTACGAGGTGGTGGCCGAGCCGGGGCTCGACCTCGAGCTCATGCTCGCGGCGGCCAAGACCGAGGTGGTGGAGGGCGCCTGCGCCGCCCTGGCCGCGTCCAAGCTGTCCGTCGTGTCGGTCACGCCCTCGAGCGTGGCGGTCACCCGTTGTTTTCGTCACAACTACCCCGAGGTCGTCGGCAGCGCCATCATCGCCGACATCGGCGCGCGTTCGACCAATTTGATTTTTGTGGATGCGGAGCGGTTTTTTGTGCGCACCATTCCTCTGGCGGGCAACACCCTCACCCAGGCGATCGCGGAGGAGATCAAAAACGACTTCACCCACGCCGAGAGCCTGAAGGTCCAGATCCTGAACGGCGAGAGCGACCTGCCCGAGGCCTCGCCGGTCCGTCTGGCCGTGCGCCATGCGGTCGCGAGTTTTGTTTCGAAGCTCCACCTCGAGCTGACTCGTTCCATCGTCAACTACCGCCGCCAGAGCGGAGCCGAGCAACCGGCCGCGCTTTATCTGACCGGCGGGGGTTCCGTTCTGGCCGAGCTTCCCGCCCAGCTGCACGAGAAGTTGAAGATGACGGTCGAGCGCCTCGACCCCTTTCGCAACATCACCATCGGTCCCGGCGCCGCCCAGGCGGCCGAGCTGGCTCCGGTGTTGGCCAGCCTGGTGGGACTGGCGGTGCCGCCGCCCCGCGCTCGCAAGACGATCAATCTCCTGCCCCAGGCGATCGCGACCAAACTGGCCTTCACCAAGCGCCAGCCGGCGCTCCTGGCCGCCGCCGCCCTTGTCGCCGCCTCCCTGGTTCCGCTGCTTATCCAGTCCTCGCGGGCGCTCTCCGCGGCCCGTTCGCAGGTGGAGGAGGTGAACAAGGGCATTCTGCCGCTTCAGGCGGTCGAGTCAAAGATCCGGGAGAACATCGAGGCGCTTGATCAGGCGAAGGCGGAGATCGTGGCGGTGCAGAGTCTGGCCGAATCCAAGAACAACTGGATCAACTTCTTCTCCGACCTCCAGGACCGCTTGGTGAAGGTGGAGGACGTCTGGCTGGAAAG
>CAMCHD010000254.1 GCA_945874545.1 Akkermansia muciniphila
ATCGTCGCCGCCTTCGTTTCCATCCACCCCTCGGCGCCCGGGCAGTTGCCCGCCCGCATCGTTTTGGTCGTCGCCGCGACCGCCGGCCTGCTGATCCAGCACGGGCTCCACCGCACCAAGGAGGAAACGATGCACGCCCCCTTCGCCTACCTGGCCGGCCTCACCCTCGCTATCCTCCCCATCGGCGTCACCCTGTTCGCCCTTCCGATCGGGATTCTCTCCGCCATCGGCATGCGCCATATCGCCTGGGGTTTTGTCATGACCGCCGTAGCCGCCGTGCCCTTCGGCGTCATGTTCAAACAGAGCTACCTGACCCTCGCGAGCGCCTGCTTTTTGCTGGTGGTGCCCGTCCTGCTCTCCCGCCTAGCCAATCGTAGTCTGGTCATTTCCGTGCGCCCCGGAACCGCGAAGGTGGATACGTCCGGTTACGGTCGCATGCGCGAGGCCTGACCGACCCGCCTCGCACCGGCGCGTCACACGGAGCGATTTCCCCGCTTCCGCTCCGCCCGGCTTCCTGTTTTGCTCCGCGCCATGATCAAAGGTCAAAAAGTCGTCTGCATCAACGACACCTTCCCCGCGCTGATTCGCGCCATCTATAAACAACTCCCGGTGAAGGGGGTCACCTACACCATCCGCGAGGTCTTCCTCGGTCGCGAAAAGGTGGTGAAGGGCGGCGATTCCGCCACCGTCGGCCTGCTGCTGGCGGAATTGACGAACCCGCCCGATCCCTTCCACCAGGGCAAACAGGAACTCGGCTTCAGCTCGGAGCGATTCGCCCCCTTGGAGGAAAAAACCGACGAGTCCTCCGCCGGCGAAGAGGCCGGCGAACTGGTCGAGGCGGGCGGCCAGTCAGGCGCTGGCTTCTGGCAGAGCTGAGGGAGACCGCGTCGCACGCCAGCTTCGCGGCGTCGCGCCTATCCGCCCGCGTCCTCCCACGCCCCGGTCGCCAAGCCGCTCGGCGACGCGCTTTCCAAAACCAGATCGTCCCCCTGGTAGATGCGCAGCCAGATGCCATGCAGGGTGTCGCGCGTGTCGTTGTCCCCCGTGCCGGCCCACTCGTAGCCCCCCTTGAGGTCGGTCTTGCGCGTGGTCACAAACTCGGTGCGCATGCTGGTGCGGCCGGAGGCGGGAAGGGTCTCGAACTCGAGGGAAAACTCCTTGCGCCGAATCCGTGGCGCGCGGCCGCTGTTTTTTAATTCGTCGATCTTGGTGAACAACCGATACTCCGCCCGCAGGCCCTCGACCGGAGCTCCGGTGAGGTTGCGGAGGGTGACGGTGTAGCCCCAATCCTCCTCGGTGATCTCCAGGAGGTTTTTGGTGATCGAGCCATCCGCCATCTTGACGTCCGTGCGGGACTTGCGGGCATCGAAACGCACCCGGCTCAACTCCAACGCGAGATCCTTCGCGGCGAGTTTGGGCACGGCCTTGGCCGCCTCCACCCGCAGAGCCGCTTGGTCCGCCTCGGCAAACGCCGCCAGGGGCAACGTGAAGACCCGCCCGGTGTCGGCTCGCTTGATCCGAACCTGCTCACCCTCAAAACCCAAAACCTCCGCCTCGATCACCCGCCCGTCGGCGGCGGTGAGTGTGCGCGCCACGGCGTCGCCAGTCGCGGAGACTCCTGCGGCTAGAAACGAAAAATAAAAGCAGCGCATCGTCGCCGGCTCAGCTTTCCATCCACGACCTCGCATAAGCGTTCCGCCTCAAGGCGCCTGGTAGCCGGCATGGCCGCCGAGGCGGAGAAAGTGGCGATAAACCACGCAGAAGATGCCACAGCCCAGCAGCGCAAGGGCACCGCCGATGAAGAAGGTGTGGCGGTAGACGTGACCGGTGATGTCGAGAATATGTCCCAGAGCCGGGGTCAAAACCATGAAGCCGAAGGCGGTCATGATCCCGGCGGCCGAGGCAAACTGGGCGAATTTCACCCGGGGATAGAGACGTTGTCCGATCGAGGCCGTGCCGGTGAAAAACATGCCTGAGACCACGGTGTGCGCCACATAGGCGACCGAGAAGATCGCCGTGCTCTGTGCGAAGATGCCGCCCCAGATGGCGACCACTCCGTAGAACGCCAGCGTGGCGATCCCGAGCCGCAGGGGATGAAACTTATCCGCCATCCAGCCGATATTGAACGCCAATACCAGCGAGATAGTGTAGGACAGGGCGCGCAGATGACCGAATTGCTCGGTTTCCATCCCTATGCTCTTCATATAAGGCACATCGAAGGCGTTAACCGGCTGGAACGCAAGATTTCCCAGCATGATGGCGGCGAATAGCCAGATGTAATAAGGACTGCTCGCGCACTCTTTCACGTAGGCCTTGATCGGCCCGAGCAACCGGGCGGCCAATCCGCCGGCAGGGGCCGGCGACGGGGGCGGATACTCGCCTTCCTTGACCATGACGCACATAAGGGAAAAGCCGATGCCGTAAAGCAGACCGAGCGTGATGAAGATCAACCGGTAATACTCTTCGGCGTGGCCGATCAGCCAGAAGTTAAAAATAATCGCCGCCAGCAACCCGACCGCGCGAAACAAACCGAAGAAACGGCCGATGACCGCCTCGGGCACCACGTCGTTGATCAGGCCGCCGAAGACCGAGTTCGCGATAACCGTGAAGATCTCGAAAAACGTCCATAGCACGCCAAACACGATCAGCCGGCACCGCAGGATGTCGGGGCCGTTTTCCCCCAAAATCGCATGCAGAGCGTCGGCCAGCTGGGGCGTGTAGCCCATGGCGACCATCGCGGCCGCCGCCAGCGGAGTGGGGATCAACAGATACGGGATGCGCCGGCCCCAGCGGCCTCGATGCCGGTCGGAACGCACGCTGATGATCGGGCCAAGCAGGAGGCCGAGCGCGGACGGCAAGGACGTGACCAACAAGCCGAGGATGAGATCGCTCGCCTGGAATTGCTTCAACAGCAGCTGAGCCATCGGAATGATGGCGCGCTCCTTCATGTTCCAGGCGAAGTCGCCCCACAAGAGCCAGCAGAACAGCACCACCAATCCACCGGTTGAGTAAACCAGCGTGCCCACCGTCCAGCATTTGGGGGCTCCGGGGCTGCCGGTCGTTGAGTCGGATTCAGGGTGGGATGAAACTGGGGCTGGATTCATGCAAACGAGACGGTTATCCGTTCGATTCCACCCTGGCGAGAACGTAGCGGCAGCACATCGGTTGACAGTAATCCCAGCCGGACTCCCGCAATGGATCGGGTCGCATCGAGGTGAACTGGAGGGCCCCTCCGGAGCGGCCCTCGGCTCGAAATACGCTCCGCGTATTGTTCGCCCCGCAGGCTCGGCCTCCGGCTCCGGGCTGCGCCATGTCCGCTTCGCTCCGTCCTTCGCTCGGTCCGCACCGAAAGCTACTCGCCCTTTCACCCCGCTGCGCCGCCGCCCAACAATATCGATCCGACTCAGGCCAGCGTCAGGCCCCCTCTCCCCCACAGCGCCGGCGCCGGGCTCGTCACGCACAATCCCACCGCCCCAACTTACACCACGGTTTCACAAAAACCCCGTTTGGCGGAAAACTGCGACTGAGACCGCTTCTCAATTTTTCTCTTGTTATGCGACTGTGTCTCATGTTCAAGATTTCGCAATGAACTGCTCTTCGTCTCGTTGGATTCGCTTCCAGCCCTCTCTCCGTCGCGCCGCGCTCGCCCTCTTATCCGCCAGCCTACCCGCGGCGACGGCCTGGGCCCAGTCGGCCTCCTCGGCCACCACCAGCGGATCGCCCGACTCGGTTTCCGCCCCGACGAGCGACAACACCTCGTCCGACGTGATCACGTTGCCATCGTTGGTGGTCGTCGGTGAAACCCACGGCGATCGCATCATTCAGGGCCCCTTCCTCGCCGAAGTCGTCGGCACCACCATTTACGCCGGCAAGAAGACGTCGGTGATCGACTTCGATTCGATGCCCCAGATCCAGACCGACAACTACCGCCAGGCCTTCGCCAAAACGCCCGGCCTCCTGACCAGCGAATTGAGCAACTCCTCCCTGCTTTCGTTGAGCTACCGCGGCATCGGCGACCCCCACGAATCGCAGAACCTGATGGTGCTGAAAGACGGCATCCCGTTTGTGCTCGATCCGATCGGTTACTCGACCGTGTATTTTGCCCCGCCTTTCGAGAGTCTGGATCGGCTCGAGTTCATCTCCGGCGGCGCCGCCCTGTTGCACGGCTCCCAGCCCTCGGGCGCGCTGAATTACATCAGCCACCTGCCCGACCGCTCGCGCCCCTGGAGCGTGAACACCCAGCACGTCGTGGGCAGCAACGACCTCTACTCGACATTCAGCACCCTGGAAGGCGGCGACCACCGGTTCGGCTATCTCGCGAATTTCGACCACCGCTCCGGAGATTCTTTCCGCACCCGCAACAGCGATTTCGAGCTGAACGGCGGCGATATCGCGTTGTTTTTTGACCTCGACGCCAACCGCCGCGTGACCGTCCACGCCGAATCCTACGAGGCGGACCACGGCGAACCGGGCGGCCGCAGCCTCGCCGACTACCACTCCGACCGCGAAGGCAATTTGCTCGACCACGACCGCGTCCGCCTCGACCGGAACTTCGGCTCGATCGGTTACGAACAAGTCGGCCCAAGCTCCCTCTGGCACACCCGCGTCTGGGCCTCCCGGGTCGTCCGCTACAGCAAACGCCAGACCGGCCAGGGCTTCGGCTCCGTGACCGGCACCCAGCTCGACATCAACGAGCACACCTACGACACGGTCGCCGCCGACAGCCGCCTGCGCCTCGACTACGGCCTCGGCGCCGACACCTCCACCCTCTCGCTCGGCGCGACCGCCATGTCCATCCGCTCCCCGATTTTCTCCGAACGCACCGCCGCCGGCGACCTGAGCTCCGATCGCGGCCCGAACCTGCGCTTCGACGCCCTCCGGACCTCGCGCTACGCCGCCCTCTTCGCCGAAAACCTGTTCCGCTTCGACCGCCTGACCCTCACCCCCGCGCTTCGACTGGAATTTAACGAACAGACGATGGAGGAACGGATAAACGTCGCCAAAATCCCGGCAAACCTGACCGACGACCGCCGCTCCGAGATCGTCCCGTTGGTCGGCCTGGGCTCCACCTACGCCACCAGCGATCGGACCGAAATCTACGCCAACGTTTCCACCGCCTACAAACCGCCGACCTACGGCGACGCCTTCCCCACCGGTGGAGCGGACACCGTGAGCGATAACCTTGAGGCTGGCCGCGTCGCCAACACCGAGCTCGGCTACCGCGGCCGCCCCGCCGCTTGGTCGTCGTTCGACGCTAGCCTGTTCCACATCGACTACGACGACCGGTTCGGTCGGGTCGGCTCGAACATCCAGAACGTCGGCCGCTCCGTAAACCGGGGCCTGAGCGTGTCGGGCGAGGTCGATCTCCACGACCTGCTCAACGGTCCGTCCGACTTTTCGGTGACCCTGTATTCCGCCTATCAATACCTGGACGCGAGGTTCGTGGGCGGGCC
>CAMCHD010000255.1 GCA_945874545.1 Akkermansia muciniphila
GATGTCCTCGAAGGAAGTCGCCGCCAAGCTCGGCCTCAGCACCCGCACGGTGGAAAAACACCGCGCCAACATCTACGCCAAACTCGGCGTGCGCGACGTCGTCGGCCTCACCCGGTGGTGCATCTTCCACCGCATGGTGCTCTGAACCCCATCCGCGCTTAAGGTTGGGTGAATGGGTGATTTCTTTGGAGTGCGGAGCCTCGGCTCCGCTTTAGTTCGTGCGCCTCGGCGCACGCGGCCGAATCAGGACGTTTCCCAAAACCCCGGTAACAGGATGACGGCTCTAAAAACCGGGAGCGCCGGAACTGCCGACTTTGGGCACATTCTAGCCTCAGCGGGAAACCTAGCCGCCCCCCACCACCGGCATCCCCCCGGCGTCCCGCCCGATTTTTACCGGACGGAACGCGAGAAACCCATCACGCCGCGACCGGCAAGGAAGCCCGCTTGGGGATGTTCAGACTGAGCACACCGTCGCTAAGCTCGGCCGTGAGGGCGCCGTAGTCCAGGTCGCGCCCCAGCCGCAGCCTCAGTTCATAATCAAGCTGGGCGTGTTCGAGGTGGGCGGCGGCGAAGTTCAACCGCACCACGTGGCTCTTGCGGCCGATGACGACGAGGTCCGGACCCCGCACCACGATGTCCACCCCGGCGGCCTCTACCCCGGGCAGAAACACCGTCACCTCGATGCGCTCCGCGTGTTGCTGGCAGTCGTAGTGGGGACTGCGTGTCTCGCTCACGGGAGCGGAGACGGCACGACCCGGACGACGGCTGCGATTCAGCTGGGGCGGGAGGATGGTGTTCATGACGGGAAAAAACAAAAAGGGGAGAAAGGGAAAGAGAGGGTGGGGAGCAGTTCGGCGGGAAACGCGGGATCATCGCGGGGGGAAGGCCCCGGATCCGGAAATGGTCGTTGGCGGGAAGGGGCGAATCGCTCGGGGATTCGCGCTCCGCTCAGACGGACCGTCCCGGGGAGGGCGGTTGGCATTGATGCCAACCCTGTCGCCACCCTCGGACCGCAGCCTGGCGACCCGCGGTCTTCGTGTTCGAAGCACCGGAGCGGCGAAGGAGGGCGTTGGCGGAAGGTTTCATAGGACTGATGAGGATGTAACATGCACAAATGCACGGGGTGTGCCAAGTGCCCGCGCGATTTCCGCCGGTGAAGATTTTGCGACGCGCGACACCCATTCGTCGCGGAAACACCGCCGCCACGCGCGCCCGCGAAGGCGTTTCCGCGTTGGACAAGCGCGGTCGGGTGTTGCTCGGTGATGTCTTCATGTCCGACTCCCCTTCCATCGACCCGGCCGAGCCCGGCCTTGAGGTGCGCACGTTTTTTGTGCGCAGACGCAACGCCCTCGTGGCCCGCGCCAACCTCTCCGAACTCTACGTCGACTACTACCTCCACCTCGGCGCCCACGGAGTAAAACCGTCCCCGGAACACGACGCCCTGTTCAAACGCGCCCTCGCCGCCTTCGCCCTGCACTGCGCCTCCCGCCCGCGCAACGAACTGACCGCCTGGACCATCAACCTCCAGCACCCCCGGGTGAACCTGTTCCTCGCCGGCGACAACACCCTCGGCGCCGTGGTCGGGCGCATTTTCGACGAGAACGTGAAGGAGCTCCCGGAAAACCTGTTCTACGCCGATGTCGTGCGCGGCCGTGAGCCCAAACGCCGCAGCGTGGTCTCCTTCACCGCAGCCGACCCGGTGGCGGGCATGGAGATGTTTTACGCCCGCAGCGAACAACGCCCGGTGCGTTTTTTCGACCTCGGCGAGGAGGACTTCGCCCTCGTGAGCGAACACCCCGATTGTGATTCGGCGTGGCTCGCCGCGCTGGACGCCGACGCGGTGCGCGATCTGGAAAAGACGGAATCGACCGCGCCGCTCGAATCGCGCGTCTGCCGCTGGCTGTGCGGCTGCACCCACGAACGCATGCTCGAGGTGCTCGCCCCGGTGATGCGCCAGGACGCCGAGGGCCTCTTCGGCGAAACCGCCGTGATCACCATCCAATGCCCACGCTGCGCCGCCCGCCACGCCGTGACCCGCGAGGCGCTCGAGGCCTACGTGACGGCGCATCCGTGAATCCGTTTTGGGAAAACATCCGGCAGGGCCTGACCACCTGGTCGCTCGACCAGGCCAACTTCGTGCTCGGGGTGGTCGGGGTGTGGCTGATGATCCGGCGCAGCCTGTGGGCGTTCCCGGTGGGCCTGGTCGCGGTGTGCGTGCAGGGCGTGCTGTTCTGGCGGACGGGGCTCTTCGCCGAGGCGAAGGTGCAGGTTTTTTATTTCGGCGGGCTCGCCTACGGCTGGTGGCACTGGGTGCGGAGCAAAGGCGACGCGCCCGAGCTGCCCATCGTGCGGCTGCGCTGGGCGGCCCGGCTCGGCTACCTGTTCGCGGGCCTGGCCGGCGCGGTGGCGTGGGCGGAGTATCTGCGCCGTCACACCGGCGCGATCGCACCGTATCGCGACGCGTTTCTGGCCAGTTTCGGCATCGTGGCGCAGGTGATGCAGGCGCGCAAAAACATCGAGAACTGGCCGGTCTGGGTCGTCGTCAACGCCTCCGCGGTCGTGGTGTTTCTCCAACTCGGACACGAACTCGCCTACACGGCCTTTCTCTACGCCATCTACCTGGTTCTCGCCCTCGCCGGCTGGCGCGAGTGGCGGCGGGCGATGCACGCGGCCGGCGGCCCGGAGGCAAAGGCGTGACCCCCCCGCGCATCGTGCTCTTCGGCGCCGAGTCCACCGGCAAGTCCACCCTGACCGGGCGCCTGGCGGCGCGCTTCGGCGCCCCCTGTTCGGCCGAGTTTGTGCGCGAGTATTGGGACTCGCACGGCGGCGTCATCACCGCGACCGACCTCGACGCCATCGGGCGCGGCCAGGCGGCGGGCGAGGACGCGGCGCGCGCCCTGGCCATCGCGACCGGTGCCTGCGCGACCTTCCACGACACCGACCTGCTGACCTGCACGATCTGGGACGACCTGCTTTTTCCCGGCGCCTGCCCGACATGGGCCCGCGCCGAGGCCGCCGCCCGCGCGCGCGCCACGGATCTGTTCTTGTTCTGCGACACCGACCTGCCCTGGGCGCCCGACCCGCAGCGGTGTTTTCCCGACGAGGCCGGCCGCGAGATGTGCCGAGGGGTCTTTCTCGAGAAACTCGAGGCCACCGGGGCGCGCTGGACCCGTATCCACGGCGTCGACACCGAACGCGAGGCGCGCGCCGTCGCCGCGGTGGAACTGCTCCTGAACCGCTGCTCCTCCCGATGAACACCGACGCCACCCCCGACGACCACGCGGCCCGCTTCGGCGGTCTCGGCCGCCTGCTCGGCCGCGCCGCCCTCGCCCGCCTGCGCGCCGCCCACGTCTGCGTGATCGGGGTCGGCGGGGTGGGCTCGTGGACCGCCGAGGCCCTCGCCCGCAGCGGCGTCGGCGCCATCACCCTGATCGACCTCGACGAGGTCTGCGTGAGCAACGTCAACCGCCAGCTGCACGCCCTCGACGGCCAGATCGGCCGGCCCAAGGTCCTCGTGCTGGCCGAGCGGATACGCGCCATCCACCCCGCCTGCCGGGTCGCCGCCGTGCAGGAGTTTTTCACCGCCACCAACGCCGACGCCCTGCTCGGCCCGGAGCACGGCTACACCGTCGTGGTCGATGCGATCGATTCGGTCGCCCACAAGGCCCGCCTGCTCGCCGCCTGCGCCGACCGCGCCCTGCCCTGCGTGACCACCGGCGGCGCGGGCGGCAAACGCGACGGCACCCGCCTGCGCACCGGCGACCTGGGCGAGTCCGGCGGCGACGACCTGCTCCGCCAGGTGCGCAAGACCCTGCGCCGCGAACACGGCTTCCCCGGCGGCGAGGGCCACCGCTACGGCCTGCGCGCGGTCTGGAGCACCGAGCCCCCGGTCTACCCGTGGGCCGACGGCACCTGCGCGGCCGCGCCCGAGCCCGGCTCCGCCACGCGGCTGGATTGCGCCGCCGGACTGGGCGCGGCGGTGTGGGTGACGGCGGCGTTTGGCTTCGCCGCCGCCCAGGAGGCCGTCCGCCTGATCACCGCGCCGGACCAAAAAACCGAATAAAGTTCTCCGCGATCCGCTCCGCCAGCGCGGTCTCGCCGACCCCGCGCAGCGCGGCCAGCCCGGCGTAGGCCGCCTCGATGTTGCCCGGATGGTTGGGCGCGACGCCGTCCGGTCCCGGCGGGAGTTTATGCGTCCGCCAAGCGGGTGGTGGCGGCATCGCGGGCGCGTCGGTTTCACACAGCAACCGCTCCTCGGGAATAGCCCGGAAGGCTTCCTGGCGCGCGCCCTTGCTCCGGTCGAGAAAGGCCGGGTTGAAGGAGAAATACGCCCCCAGCTCGACCAGCTCCGGCACCAGCTCCGCCGACCCGCCATAGGCATGGAGCAGGAAACCCCGCGCCGGCGCCGGGATGTCGCGCAGCAGCGGAAGCAATTCGCCGAAGGCGCGAAGACAGTGGACGGTGACCGGTCGGTTCCGCGCCGCCGCCAGCGCGAATTGCGCGACAAACGCCTCGGTCTGTTCCCCCATCGACGCCCGGCGCACCCCGGCCAAACGCGGATCGTCCGGCGCGGCCGAATCCAGGATCCAGCGATCCAGCCCGATCTCGCCCACGCTCGCCCGTGGATCGGCATCGAGCCGCGCCACGAGCCGTTCCCTCCAATCGGCCGGCCGAGGGGCGCCGACATCCCACGGATGCAGGCCGTAGGCCGGGCGAACAAAGCCATGCGCCGCCGCCAGCGCCGCCACCCGGGGCCAGTCGTCGGGATGGGTGCCGTTGACCACCATCTCGCCGCCCGCCCCGGCGAGTTCGGGCCACACGGCGGCGATGCGCTCAAGATGCAGGGCTAGGGCCTCGTCCTGCAGGTGGTTGTGCGCGTCGTGGAGCATGAGCGAAAATCGCCGGTCAGGCCAAAAGCCTCAAACATCCGGACTTAAACCACGGATCACACGGATGGGCACGGATCGGCAGGTTCTCATCCGTGATAATCCGTGACATCCGTGGTCAAAATCTCCGTCGCCTTGAACCCAGTTTCCCCCGGTCCTTGAGATCAAAACGGCACGTCGTCGTCCACCGTCTCACCGGGCGGCTCGGAGAGCGGCGCGCCGTCGTCCTCCGGGGCGGGCGCGGCCGGGGTCGCCCCGACGGCCTCGATTTTCCAGGCGTTGAGGTTCACGAAATAACTCTCCTTCCACTCGCGGCCGCGCAGGTCGAAAAAGACCTTCACCTGCGCGCCGGGCTTGAGGTCCGCGACGAGGGCGACCTTGTCCTTCACGCACTCGAACTTGATGTCCTGGGGGAAGCGCCCGGACTCGATGGTGAGCACGAACTCGCGCTTGTTGAAGCCGCTGCCGAAGGTCTGTTCCTCGAAAACCTTTTTGATGGTGCCGTTGATTTC
>CAMCHD010000256.1 GCA_945874545.1 Akkermansia muciniphila
GATATCCGCGCCACCTCCGCCTGGGACCTCGCCACCGGCTCCGGCGTGACCATCGGCATCATCGACGACGGCGTCGACCCCTACCACGAGGACCTTTCCCCAGCGATCATTCGCTCGCTCGGTCGTGACTGGAACGACGACGACGACGATCCCTCGCCCGTCGCCGCCAGCACCGCCTTCGCCGACGGCGACGACCACGGCACCGCCGTCGCCGGCCTCGCCGCCGCCCGCGGCAACAACGGCCTCGGCCTCTCCGGCTCCGCCCCCTCCGCCTCCCTCGCCGCGTTGCGCCTGATCGCGGCCGAGACCGACGATTCCGAGGACGCCGAGGCCATGGCGTGGCGCAACGACGCCATACAAATCAAAAACAACTCCTGGGGCCCGCCCGACGCCTACCTCGACGAGGGTTACCCGCCCGATCTCTACTCCGCCGGCCCGCTCTGGGCCGCCGCCATCTCCGAGGCGACCACCACCGCGCGCGACGGCCGCGGAACCTTGTTTTTTTGGTCCGCCGGCAACGGCCAGGCCGACGGTGACCAAGGCTCGCTCGACGGCTATTCCAGCCGCCGCCAGGTCATCGCCATCGGCGCCGTGACCAACAAGGGCGTGCCCGCCGTTTTCGGCGAAGGCGGCCCCCATCTCGTCGCCGTGGCCGGCGGCGACGCCAAGGTCGGCGTCGTCACCACCGACCGCACCGGCGACGCCGGCTACAACAGCTCGGAGTTCGGCTATCCGGGCGACTATTATTCGGAAATCAACTACACCAAGGCTTTCGGCGGCACCTCCGCCGCCGCCCCCATCGTCTCGGGCGTCGGCGCCCTCCTGCTCCAGGCGCGGCCCACCCTCGGCTGGCGCGATGTGAAGGAGATTCTCCTCCGCACCTCGACCCCGCTCCAGCCGACCAGCCCCGACTGGGTTTCCCGCCCCGCCGGCGATCCCGCCCATCCCATCCGTCACCACCCCCGCCTCGGCGGCGGGCTGGTCAACGCCCACGCCGCGGTGCTGCTCGCCCGCACCTGGGCGCCACTCGGCCCCGAGGTTTCCGCGGTTTCGAGCCCGCTGCAAAATCTCGCGGTGCCCGAGGCCGGTCGCGGCGCCCTGATCCGCAGCTTCGCCTTCCCCGCCGGCACTCCCCTGCTCCGGGTGGAACACGCCGTGCTGACGCTCGACATCGCCCACCGCTACCGCGGCGACCTCGAGATCACCCTCACGTCCCCGGGCGGAGTGGTCAGCCGTTTCGCCACGCCCAACACCAACATGGCGGACGACGCGACCAACCCCAGCGCCGATTACGACGACTACCCTTTCAGCAGCGTGCGCCACTGGGGCGAGCCCTCCCGCGCTGCCTCCGCCGGCTGGACCCTGACGATTCGCGACGCCTACACCGGCGACGTCGGGCGACTCCGCTCCGCCACCCTCGCGCTCTTCGGCACGCCCATCGCGGCCCCCGCCCCCACCGCACCGCTACCCGCCCAGGCGCTCGCCTCGGGCTCGACCCTCGTGCTGCGCGCGGGTTTCTCCGGCGGCGACCTGACGTATCAATGGACCCGCGACGGTAAACCCATCCCGGGCGCGACCTCACCCGAATACCGCCTAGCCGGCTTTTCCGCCAAAGCGGCCGGTGCCTACGCCTGCGTCGCGGTCAACGCCGCCGGATCCGCCATCGCCGGCCCCGCCGCCGTCACCCTCGACGACTCGCCGCGCGAAACCCTGGTCACCCGGGTCGGCGCCAGCACCACCTTCCCTCTCGCGGCGGCGGAAATCCCCGCCAACGGCAAGATCAGCGGCCTGCCCGCCGGCCTTTCGGTGAACCGGACCACCGGCGCCCTCGTGGGCGCGCCCACCCGCGCCGGCACCTACCGCATTGTGCTGAGCTCCACCGCGAGCGACGGCACCGTCATCCGCCGGCCCATCGCCATCACCGTCGAGCGCGTCGGCACCGCCGCCCGCTACGAGGGCGTGCTGGCGCGCGACGCCGTTCTTGGCGCCGGTCTCGGCGGCACCGTGGCATTTAATCTCGACGGCGCCACCGCCCGCGTCACCGGCACGCTCCGGCTGGGCACCGCCAGCCACTCCTTCTCCGGGGTCTTCGGCGGCGCTCCGGACGGCACGCCCGTGCTCACCGCGACCATAAAACGCGGCAAACTCCCCGCCCTCGTGCTCGTCCTCGAAAGCGTGGGCGGCAACACCTTCGCAGCGTCCGTGTCGGACGCCGCCCGCGCGATCGACGCGAGCGTCGAGGCGGTCTACTCCGCCAAGGCCTCCGCCGCCGGAGCCTTCGCCCCCGGTCCCCGCACTTTTCTGCTCCTGCCCGATTTCGACGCCGCCCGCGCCGCCGGCCTGCCCACGGGCGCGAGCTTCGGCACCGTCTCGCTCGGTGCCGACGCCAAGGCCACGTGGCGCCTGTTCACCGCCGACGGCGCCCCCGCCCTGACCGGCTCCGCCACCCTACGCACCGACGGCTCCCTCGCCTTCTACGCCCCCGCCACCTCGCCCGCCGGCTCGGTCCTCGGGCTTCTGCCGGTGGCCGCGCCCTCCTCCGTCCCGCTCACTTGGCTCCGCGCCAGGCCCGGGAGTGCGAAGCTCCAAACCTTTCCGGCGGGCATCGCCGCGCATAACCTCACCGCCCGCTGCGACCGTTACCAAAAGCCCGCCACCGGCCGTAACCTATTCAACGGCGCGCCGCCCCGGAGCGAATTACGGGTCACGTTGTATCGCCCCGACACCGCCACCCCGCTCACCCTGCCCGGCGCGGTCTACGTCACCCCTGCGAACCGTTTTTCTTACGCCGCCGGCGCCCCGGGCTCGATCTCGCTCCGGTTCACCGCCGCGACCGGCCTCCTTTCCGGCCAACTCACGTTGCCCGAGTTTTCACCGCGCCCCCTCCGCCTTCAGGGCGTGCGCGATCCCGGCCAGCAACTGATCGCCGGCTACGTCGAGTTTCCCGCCGGAACGATCTATGCCACCTCACCCGCCATCGGCCTGCTGGAGATCAGCGACCTCGGCGAGCCGTGAGCCGGCCCGGTTTAATCACGAGACCCAGCTAGGTTAATTCCACGTTTCAACCACCCCCAGGGTTGAATTCCGGGATGGCGTAGGTGCACGATACGCAATGGCACGCATACGTCATCTGGTTTTTCCCGTTCTACTCGCCGGTCTCGCGACCGGCGTCGTCCACCTCGCCCGCCCAACCCCGACCTCGTCGACCGCGTCGCCCGCCGCCCAGGTTTCCGCCGCCCCCGAAAACGCTCCGAACGCGGAGCTCGTTGAACCGGAACCCATTTCGGCCGAAACCCACACCCGGCTCAAGGCCGCCCGCCGCGCCCTGCGCAGCCGTCTCACCGACCAACCGCCCCACCAGGCCACCGGAGAGATTTTTAATCTCACCGAATCCGGCACCGGCTACACCGCCTACGCCGTCGCCCTGGACCAGCTCTATTTTCCCTCCCGGCCGCCCTCCGAGCGTCTGCAGCGCCTGCCGGTCGCGTCCGATCTGTCCGCCCACCTCGCGCGCGCCGCCGGACTGATCCCCGCCGGAAAGGAGTCGTCGCCCACCGAAGATCTCCGCCGCTCCGCCGCCCCTCGTTTGGTGCTCTACCCGGTGGACGGCCCCCGCAATGTCCATACTCGCCGCATCGTCACGCCCGGACTCGCCGTCAGCCTCCGCTCGGCGTCGGCCCCCACGCCCACCCCCGTTCCCGCACTCGGTATCGTGCGTTGGGAACGCCCGGCCTACGCTCCCTCCGAAGCCATCGCGCGCATCGCCGGCGACCCCGCCCAGGCCCTTCGCGCCGCCGCCGCCCTCGCCCTGCATCCGGAATTCACCGCCGTTCGCCCCCTGCTCGGGCGGGAACACGCCCCCGCAGCGGTTCCTCGCGCCGATCTCTTTCCCAAGCAGTGGCATCTCCGCAACACCGGCCAAAACAGCGCGACCAAGGGCATCGATGTGGGCGCCGTGCCGGCCTGGGATCTCGCCACCGGCATCGGGGTGACCATCGGCATCGTCGACGGCGCCTTTGATCGTTACCATCCCGCTTACTACCAGAGTCTGAATACCCAGCTCTGCCGCGACTGGGTGAACGATGGCGACTCGCCTTGGACAAACGACGCGGAATCCGACCAAAACCACGCCACCGCCGTGGCCGGCCTCGCCCTGGCCCCCGGCCTCGTTCCCAACTCCACACAGTATAATCCCCAGGCGCGGGTCGCCGGCCTCGCCCCCTCCGCGCGACTCGCCGTGCTACGCGTCCTCGGCGGTCCCACCACCGAGGAGGACGACGCGGAGGCCGTCGTCTGGAATTCGGATAAGATCGCGGTCAAAAACAATTCCTGGGCCCCCTTCCCCTTGCCCTACATTTTGACCGACCTGCCGCCCCTGTTCCGCGCGGCGCTGGATTCCGCTACCACCGAGGGCAGGTCGGGCCTCGGCACGATCCTGGTCTGGGGCGCCGGCAACGGCCGCAAGGAGAATGTCCAGGGCTCCAAAAACGCCTACGCCGCCAACCGCCGCGTCATCGCGGTGGCGGCGGTGAACAGCACCGGCGCCCCGGCCGATTTCAGCGACGACGGCCCCCACGTGCTCGTTTCCGCCCCGGGGGCGGGCAAGGGCAAGAGCACGGTCGCCCTGACCACCACCGATCGCGTCGGGACCAAGGGCTACAACGGCAAATACGCCTACCGCACCGAGTATCCCGACCAGGACTACACCAACTCGTTCACCGGCACCTCCGCCGCCGCCCCGCTGGTGTCCGGCGCCGCCGCCCTTCTCCTCGAGCTCCGACCCGATCTGGGCTGGCGCGACGTCCAGGAAATCCTCCTGCGCTCCGCCAACGAACTGCGCCCCAAGGACGCCGCCTGGGCCCGCCGCCCGCTCGACGTCGCCGGTTTTCGCCTGAAACACCACCCCCGCCTCGGCGGCGGTCTGCTCAACGCCCACGCCGCCCTGCAACTCGCCCAGAACTGGATACCTCTGCCGCCCGAGCAAGCGGTGGAGGGAACCCTGGAAAATCTCCACTACTGGGGGCTGACGCTGCCGGACGGCGAGACCTCCGCCCAAGACTACAATTTCGCCTTAAACTCGCCCTCCCCGCTGCGCGTGGAGCGGGTCGAGCTGCTGCTGGATATCGACCACCCCTACCGGGGCGATCTGACCATCCAGCTGGTCTCACCGTCCGGCGTGGTGAGCGAGTTCGCCGCCCGCAGCTACTACGACGATTCGGCGGATTACCCGGGCTACACCTTCAGCAGCGTGCGCCACTGGGGAGAATCCTCCGTCGGCACCCCCGCCCGGCCCGGCGAACCGGCTCCGCGCTGGCGCCTGCGCATCAAGGACGACATTCGCGGCGACCAGGGCACCCTGCGCGCCGCGTCGCTCCGCCTCCACGGAACCCCGAT
>CAMCHD010000257.1 GCA_945874545.1 Akkermansia muciniphila
TGCACCAAGTGATCCTCTGCCACCCAGTCCCTCAGGTCCGGCGGCAACAACAGCGGCGTGTCGCGGTCTATGTTTACGAATTTTGCCATATTTACCTGCATAGCAGATATTAGGCCAATTTTATAACTAAGTCCGACAGGCTGCTAGGCGTGCACCAAGGTGCCGACCGGCTCGCCGCGCAGGGCGCGGGTGATGACGTCGGGCGCGTTCAGGTCGAACACCAGGATGGGCATGTTGTTGTCCAAGCAAAGGCTGAAGGCCGTGCTGTCCATGACGTTGAGCCGCTGCTTGAGGGCGTCGAGGAAGGTGATGCGGTCGTAGCGCACCGCGTCGGCGTGTTTCTTCGGGTCCTTGTTGTAGATGCCGTCCACCTTGGTGGCCTTCATGATGATGTCGGCGCGGATCTCCGAGGCGCGCAGGGCGGCGGTGGTGTCGGTCGAGAAGTAGGGATTGCCGGTGCCGGCGGCGAAGATGACGACGCGCCCCTTTTCGAGGTGGCGCACCGCGCGGCGGAGGATGAAGGGCTCCGCGACCTGGTTCATGGGGATGGCGGACTGCACCCGGCAACTCACCCCCATCTTTTCCAGGCAATCCATGATCGCGAGGGAGTTGATGACGGTCGCGAGCATGCCCATGTAGTCGCCGGTGGTGCGGTCGACGCCGCGCTGGGAGCCCTGGAGACCGCGGAAGATGTTGCCCCCGCCGATGACCACACACACCTCGACCCCGGCGTCGTGGGCGACTTTTACCTGGCGGCAGATGTCCTCGAGGATCTGCGGATCGATGGGGTCGGAGCCCTTGCCGCGCAACACCTCGCCGCTGAGCTTCAGGACGATGCGTTTGTATTTGACGGGATTGGGCTGGTCCGGGCGGTCGCTCATGGCGCGAGAGGAAGCGGGCCGCGCGCGACGTGGTCAAGCGCGCGGGCGGCCGCCGACGCGGGCGCCCGAGACCCGGCCGTTCCCTCCCCGCCCCCAGCTCCCCGCTCCATCCTCCCCGCTCCTTGCCCCCCGCCCGGCAAAACGTTCACGCTCGCGAGATGTCCGCCCGCCGCCTCGACCAGCTCCTCTCCAATCTCGGCTACTGTTCCCGCCGCGAGGTGCGCGACTGGCTGAAGGCCGGCCGCATCGCCGTGGCGGGCAAGACCGCCGACGACCCCGGCGTAAAACCCTCGCCCGCCGCCGTGCGGGTGGACGGCGAACCGCTCGACCACCCCGAGGGCCTGCTCCTGCTACTCCACAAGCCCCTCGGCCTCACCTGCTCGCACGATCCCCGCGAGGCCCCGCTGGTCTACGACCTGCTCCCGCCCCGCTGGCGCGAGCGCAACCCGGTGGTCACGTCCGTCGGCCGCCTGGACAAGGAGACCTCCGGCCTCCTCCTGCTCACCGACCAGACCGACCTGGTCCACCGCCTCACCTCGCCGAAACACAAGGTCCCCAAAATCTACCACGCCACGACCGACCGCGATTTACCGGCCGGGCTGGCGGAGGTGTTCGCCGCCGGCACGCTCCGGCTCGACGGTGAGGACGCCCCCTGCGCGCCCGCCACCCTGCGCCCGCTCGGCCCGCGCGCCGCCGAGGTGACCCTGATCGAGGGCAAATACCATCAGGTCCGCCGCATGTTCGCCGCCGCCGGGGGCGGCACCGTGCTGACCCTGCACCGGGTCGCGTTCGGCCCGCTCACCCTCGGCGACCTGCAGCCCGGCGCCTACCGCGAGCTGCAGCCCGCCGAGCTGGGACTTTGAACCCCGCGCCCGCGCAAACTTGCCAACCGCGTCCGAGGCTTCTTGCTCGCCCCCGATGGCCGACGCCGCATTCACCCGATTGGTCGATGACCACTACGCCGGGCTCTACCGTTTCGCCCTGAGCTTGTCGCGCAGCTCCGCCGACGCCTCCGATCTCACCCAGCAGACTTTCCTGCGCTGGGCCACCCACGGCGCCTCGCTGCGGGACCAGACAAAAGCCAAGAGCTGGCTCTTCACCACGCTCTACCGCGAGTTCCTGCGCACCCGCCGCCGCTCCGGGCGCGAGGAGTCCCTTGATGAGACCTTCGAGTCCACCGGCGCCGAGCCCGCCGCCGAGGACGGCCCCGATCTCGAGGCGAGGCTCGACGGCCAGACCGTGATCGAGGCCCTGCAGGAGGTGGAGGAGACCTTCCGCGCCCCGCTGACCCTGTTTTACCTCCAGGACCTGTCCTACCTGGAAATCGCCGAGACCCTCGACCTGCCCATCGGCACCGTGATGTCCCGCTTATCCCGTGGCAAAATCCGCCTGCGCGCCGCCCTCGCGCGCCGCCAGGACGAACGCACCGTGATCCCCTTCCCCGTTCCCCCCAGCCCGCATCCATGAGCCCGGACGAAATCAAAAACACCCTCGCCGCCCGCCGCCCCGACGGCCGGGACGACGCCGATCCGCTCATCGCCGCCGCCCTCGCCGCCGCCCGCCGCGACCCCGCCCTCGCCACCCGCGCCGAGCAGGAACGCGCCGCCGACGCGGCCATCGCCGACGCCCTGCGCGACGTCGCCCCCCCGGCCGGTCTGCGCGAGGCCATCCTCGCCGCCCAGTCCGCTCCGACGGCGGCCCGGCCCTCGCCCGGGTGGTGGCGTTCCTCCCGCAGCCTCGCCCTCGCCGCCGGCCTGGCGGTCGCCGCCGGCCTCGGAGTCTGGCAAGTCCTTCCCCGTGACGCCGCCGATCTGGCCACCCTGGCCGCCGCCGCCCGCTCGGAATACCTCACCCCGGAACACGAACCGCTCGTGCTCGGCGGCAGCGGCCGCCTCCGGGAACTGCTGGCCGATCCGTCCCGCCCCCTTACGGCCGGCCTGGACCTCGATTTCGACCAACTGCGCGCCCTGGGCTGCCGCCGCCTCGATCTCGCCGGCATCGAGGTCTTCGAGATTTGTTTTATGCGCGGCCCGACCGACGAGTTTCACCTCTACGTCGCCCGCCGCGGCGCCCTCGGCCCCGCCGGCGCGAACCGCCCCGTCATCGCGTCCCGCGACGGCCTCGCCACCGCCGCCTGGACCGACGCCAACCACGCCTACGTCCTGTTGATCGAAGACGACGCCGCCAAGCTCCACGCCGTGCTCTGATCCGGCAGCGCCCCCCCGCTCCCGGCGGCGAAAAAAAACCGGGAATAAAGCGGTCTGCGTGCGCGTCCCACGACCGTCATGAGCACTTCACCCATCGCGGCGCCCGCCGCCCCCGCCCGTCTCTCCCAAGGCCTGGTCATCGCCAGCTGGATCGCCCGCGTCGTCGTGGCGATCATCCTGGTCCAGACGCTTTTCTTCAAATTCACCGGCGCCCCCGAGTCGGTCTACATCTTCGAGACCGTCGGCCAGGAGCCGGTCGGCCGCATCGGCTCCGGCGTGGTCGAGCTGATCGCGAGTGTGCTGCTGTTTATCCCCGGACTGACCGCGGTGGGCGCCCTGCTCGCCCTCGGCACCATGAGCGGCGCGATTTTTTTCCACCTCACCAAACTCGGCATCGTGGTCCACGACGACGGCGGCACCCTCTTCGGCCTCGCCCTCGTGGTGTGGGCCGGTAGCGCCTTCCTGCTCTTTCTGTATCGCCGCACCCTGCCCGTGATCGGCGCTCGTCTCTAATCCTCCCCTCCTTCCCTTGTTCACCATGAAAATCCTCCGCCTCCTCCTCGCCGGCCTGGCCTTTGCCTGCTCGCCGTTCCTCCGCGCCGAAAAACCGGTCAACACCACCCTCTTCGGCGTCGCCATCAAGGGCTACGATCCCGTCGCCTACTTCACCGACGCCAAGCCCGTCGAAGGCGAAAGGGCGTTCTCCACCGAGTGGCAGGGTGCCTCCTGGCGCTTCGCCTCCGCCGAGAATCTCGCGCTCTTCCGGGCCGACCCCGCCAAATACGCGCCCCAGTTCGGCGGCTACTGCGCCTGGGCGGTCAGCCAGGGCTACACCGCCGGGATCGACCCCGCCGCCTGGAAGATCGTGGACGGCAAACTCTACCTGAACTACAGCCTCGACGTGCAGAAAAAGTGGGAAAAGGACGTGCCCGGCTTCATCGCGGCCGGAAACGCCAACTGGCCGAAGCTCCTTGAAAAAAAGTAAGCTCGCGGACGCACTCCCTCTGCCGGTCCTCCGGATCCACCTCCAGCTCATGATCGCCCAAGCCATTCGCGCCAACCTCGCCGTCGTTCATCAGGGCATTGCCCTCCTCGCCACGCTCGACCCGGCCGGCTACGCCACCCGCGACCCGGCGGTGTTCAATTCCACGGTCGGCGGACACCTCCGCCACGTGCTGGAACACTACACGAGCTTCCTCGATGGGCTCGGCCAGGACGAAGGCATCGACTACGAGAAACGCGCGCGCGACCTTCGCATCGAGCGGGAGTGCGCCCACGCCCGCGAGTGCCTCGCCCAGGTGGCCGCACGCCTCGAAAACACGCTCGTCGCGTGCTCCGCCGACCGGCCCGTGCGTGTGCGCATGGAGAACCCGCCCGCCGCCGGGGTCGCCGCCTGGTCCGCGTCGAGCGTGTCCCGCGAACTCGAGTTCCTGCTCAGCCACACCGTCCACCACTACGCGCTGATCGCGGTGATCTGCACCCGGCTCGGCCACCAGCCGGCGGCGGATTTCGGCATGGCCCCCTCCACCCTCCGCCATCAGGCCGCCCAGGCCGCCGGCTGAGGCGCTTCCGCCGGGCCGATGTGCACCTTCACCTGGACCGCCGCGCCGCGCCGCGACGGCTACGATCTGTTCTTTAACCGCGACGAGCGCCACCTCCGCGCGGTCGAGACCCCGCCCGATTTTGGCGAAAGCGAGCGGCTGCGCTGGCTCGCCCCGCGCGACGCCGGCGCCGGCGGCACCTGGTTGGTGGTCAACGCCGCCGGGCTCACTCTCGCCCTGCTCAACGACTACGCCACCCCGTGGCGCCCCGCCGGCCCCGCCCGCAGCCGCGGCCTCCTGGTGCTCGACCTCGCGCCCGCCCGCGACCTCGCCGCCGTGGCCGCCCGCCTCGCCGCCACCCACCTCGCCGCCCTGCCGCCCTTCCACCTCGTGGCGATCTCGCCCGACGCCACCGCCCGCCACTGGCATTGGGACGGCGCCGCGTTCACCACCGCCGCCCTGGACTCGCCGGCCTGCCTCTCCTCCTCCTCCTTCGCCACCGCCGAGGTCGTGGCCGCGCGATTGGAAAACTTCGCCGCCCTCCGCGCCGCCCGCGCCGGCGCGCCCTCCGTCGCCGATCTCGCGGCCTGGCATCGCGTGCACGATCCGGAACGGCCCGCCCACTCCGTGCGTATGCTGCGCTCCGACGCCGCCACCCGCAGCCTGACGCACGTGTGTGTGCGTCCTGTGGCCGTTCTGGTCGCCTACGAAACCTTTTATCCCTCGGCGAACCCCGAGCGGGTGTGGCTGCTTCCGCGCACCGC
>CAMCHD010000258.1 GCA_945874545.1 Akkermansia muciniphila
AGCCCGAGCGCGGCGAGGAGCGTGCTCGGCTCGATGCCGAGCGGATTGGGTTTCGGGTTGGCCTTTTGGTTGGCCTCCACCGCGGCGGTGAGGATCGGGTGGACCCGCTTAAAATCGGCCCCGAGCAGGTAGTCGATCTTGCCGCCGGCCCGGTCGAGGGCGGCGAGGTAGTCCGGCGAGGTGGCGAGCGAGGGCGCGACCCCGCCGGCGGCGAGGGCGTCTAGCGCTCCGGTGACGAGCTCGCGGTCGGTGGACAAGATCCAGCGCCCGGCATGCAGGGCCCAGGCCAGCGGCCGCCTTTTGCCGGACTTGGCCGGTTCGCCGTCGGCGGCGTCGGCCGTTCCCGGACGGACGTGGAGGGTCACGCCGTTGTAATCCTCCGTCTGGTCGGCCCCGTCCGGCCGGGGGTTCTTTTCGCCCTGCGTGGCGATGAGTTCGCGCAGTTTAGCCTCGTTTTCCCCCACCTCGAGCAACACCAGCACCTCCGCGCCCTCGTTTCCGGCTTCGAGGCGGAGCTTGCCGGCGGGCAGGAAGACCAGGATGTCGCCGGCCGCAAAATCGAGCAGCTCGGCCGCGGTGTAGCCGGTCTCGGACTTGATCGTCTCCGCGAGCTCGGCGAGGCGCGGCTCGTCGGCCAGCGGCGCGAAGAACCGAGCGATCCCGGGGTCGGCCCAGGCGCGCCCGAAGGCGGAGGCGGCGAAGTCGGTGCGCTGGGCGGGCACGTCGTGGACGGCGATGAATACCGCCGCGTCGTCCGGCACGAGCTGTTCGAGGCGGGGTTCGAGCGCCCATGCCCAAGGCGTGGCGACGAGGAGCGAAACCAAAAGGAAAGGGCGGAGGCGCATGGTGAGTGGGTTGGTCGGGAGGAGGAGAAACCGAAACGGTCGGGGCGGCGGCGGATTCGCCTAGCGCGGGGCGGGCGCGGCGACCGGCCGGGGCGGTGTATTGTAACGAAAGCCGGCGTTCGGGCTGCGCGGGTCGAAGGCGTAGGCGTCGCGGTTGCGCAGAAACTCCTTCAAGGCGGACGCCGGGATGGCGAAGTTGAGTCCCTCCACCCCCACCGCCATGGCCTTCATGTTGTTCACCCCGACGACCTCGCCGCGCAGGTTAAAGAGCGGACCGCCGGAGTTGCCCGGGTTTATCTGGGTCGTGGTCTGGATGTAGAGCTGGTCGTCGACCAGGCGGTTTCGCGCCGAGACAATGCCTTGGGAGACGGTGCGGTCCAGGCCGAGCGGACTGCCGATGGCAAAGACGGTCTGTCCTTCCGCGAGGCCTAGCGAGTCGCCCAGCGGCACGGTGGGAAAGGTAAACGACTCCGGCGCATCCTCGATTTTGAGCAGCGCGAGATCGACCCGCGGGTCGCTCGCCACGATGCGGACCTTGAGATGGCGGATACGCTCCAGCCCGGCCCCTTCGCGCTCGAACCGGGTGATGGTCAACTCGGTCTCGCCGGCGACGACATGGTGGTTGGTGACGACATGGCCGTCCGGCCGGACCAGAAAGCCCGAGCCCAGCCCGGTGGGGGATTGCACCAGCACCACCGCGCCGCCGACCCGCGCGACATTGGCTTGAACCGGCAGGAGGGATGGATTCGCGACCGAGCGGAAAAAGTCCTCCGTGCCGGAGTCGGCCGAGGCGCCGTCCGGTGCCTTGGCCGAGCCGAGGCGCTCGATCTCGTCGCGCGGGACGACCAGCACGGTGAAACCCAGGTCCACCACCACGCGGTCCGGACGCTCTGCGAGCACCTCGGCGCGCAGTTGCGCTCCGCTCTTGAGTTCGATCACACCCGGCTCGGCCAAGGCCGGCGAAATCGCCGTGGCGGCGCCGAAAAACACGAGCCCGGCGGGAACGGCGCGGAGACGGGAGGACATCATGCGGAGGAAGAAGACGGAAACGGTGCCGCCGGAGAAGCGCGTGGCAAGCGCCGGCCCGCGACTTTATTTTGCCGTGTCCCGCTCGATAACCGTCACCCGTTCGGCGTTGAAGTGGACCTTAAAATACTCCCGCGCCCGCGCGCTGCGCCGGAAAAATCCTTCGCTGTAGACCGGAAACCCGCCGGCATAGCGATGGTAGTCGCCGCGAAAAAGAGGCACGCCGTCGTAGTTGTCGTAGCTGGTGTAGCTCCAGATCTCGGTCTCGCCCGCCGCGTCGGTGCGCACCCAGCGCTGGTCGGGGTCGCCGACCGCCAGGCGCACCATGTCCGGGGTAAAGCCGATGCCGACCTTGCCCTCGCGGATTAGCGCCTGCTCGCCGGCCGGCAGGGCGTCGAACACGCCCTGATTGCGTTTGATCCGCGCATCGGGGGAGGCGCAGCCCGCGAGCAGGAGCAGGCCCGCCAGCCCGACCACCCAGGCCCGCCGCGCCGCGGGTCCATCCGCCATCCGGGAAAAACATGTCATGACCGCAAGATGCCCTTCTCCGCCCTTCCGGCAAGCCGGAGCACACGGACCCTCGTGCGCTCAGCGCGCCCCGGGCCGGTGCGCGCCGGTTTTTGTCTCGGCGGAGTCGCCGCCGGTCGCCGGCATCGGCCGGTAGGCGCCCTTTTCCGCCGCCTGCACAAAGGCCTCGGTGGCGCTCTTCAACTCTTCCCAGCGGGCCCGGATGGTGCGCGCCTCCGCCTCGGAGACCTGCTGGTCGGCGCTCGCCGCCGTGATGGTGGCGAGCAGTTCCGCGAAGTCCTGGATGATGGCGTTGGTCGCCGGCACCAGTTCCCGCCCGCTCGACCGCACCGTGGGGTTGGGGATAAAAAAGCCGTCCGCCCGGGCGCAGACCCAGTGCGCGATGCGCGCGTCTCCGGTCGATTTGATCAATTGATCGATGCGATCCAGCGGGTTGCTCGAACCGCTCCCGGCGATGTCGGTCGGCGGCTCCGCCCACTTGTAGATCAACGACAAGGACAGACCCAGGTCGGACGCGATCTGTTTGGCGCTGGTGCGCTTGAGGACCTCTTTGAGCAACTCGTGCGATTGCATCAGGCGAACTTGCGAAAGCCATAAGCGCGAAGCAAGGCCGGTCGCATTCGTGCTAACGTAACCGCGCGCCCCCGCTTTTCGGCGTGCCAACGCGCGCCGCCCCCGACACGGTCGCGATTTTCGCATGAACATCCACGAGTATCAGGCCAAGTCCTTGTTCGAGAAATACGGGGTTCCCGTTCCCAAGGGTGCCGCCGCCAAGTCCGCGGAGGAGTTTGCCTCCGCGCTCGCCTCCCTCCCCGAGGGGCCGACCATGGTGAAGTCCCAGATCCACGCCGGTGGCCGAGGCAAGGGCACCTTCACCGACGGCTTCAAGGGCGGCGTGAAGTTCTGCAAGACCAAGGCCGACGCCCTCGATATCGCCGGCAAGATGCTCAACAACACCCTCGTCACGATCCAGACCGGCCCCGCCGGCCGCAAGGTCCAGACGGTCTACTTCACCGTCGCGAGCGATATCAAAAAGGAATACTACCTCGCCGTTCTGCTCGATCGCGCCTCGTCCCGTCCCGTGATCGTGGCGTCCACCGAGGGCGGCGTGGATATCGAGACCGTCGCCCACGACACGCCGGAAAAAATCACCAAGGTCCTCATCGATCCCGCCTACGGCGTCGCCGACTTCCAACTGCGGCAACTCATCGCCGCGCTCGAGCTGACCGGAAGCGAGGCCAAGAACGCCGCCAAGCTGATCAAAAATCTCTACACCTTTTTCTGGGAAACCGACGCCGCCATGGTCGAGGTCAATCCGCTCATCACCACCCCGACCGGCGAGGTCCTCGCCCTCGACGCGAAGGTGTCTTTCGATAGCAACGCCCTTTACCGTCACCCCGAGATCGTCTCCCTGCGCGATCTGAACGAGGAGGACCCGAAGGAGATCGAGGCCTCGAAATACGACCTGGCCTACATCGCGCTGGACGGAAACATAGCCTGCCTCGTCAACGGTGCCGGCCTCGCGATGTCGACCATGGACATCATCAAGCACTACGGCGGCAACCCCGCCAACTTCCTCGACGTCGGCGGCGGCGCCTCGAAGGAGAAGGTGATCGCCGCCTTCAAGATCATCCTCGGCGACGCCAACGTGAAGGGCATCTTCGTGAACATCTTTGGCGGCATCATGGATTGCAACGTGATCGCCGAGGGCATCGTCGAGGCGGTGAAGGAGGTCGGCCTGAAGCTCCCCCTGGTGGTCCGCCTCGAGGGCAACAACGTCGCCAAGGGCAAGGAAACCCTCGCCCACTCCGGCCTCGCCCTGGTCAGCGGCGACACCATGGCCGACGCCGCCCAGAAAATCGTCAAACTCGTCGCCTGAATAGGTAACCACGAAAAACACGAAATTCACGAACACCAGACCACGCGCACCGACCACCCGAGGCCTTGGAGCCTTTCGTGTTTTTCGTGTGTTTCGTGGTTAAAAACAAAATTCCATGAGCATCCTCATCTCCGCCGAAACCAAGATCCTCGTCCAAGGCATCACCGGCGCCTTCGGGGCCAAGCACGCCCAACTCTCCCTCGACTACGGCACCCAGCTCGTCGCCGGCGTCACGCCCGGCAAGGGCGGCCAGTTTTTTGAACACGCCGGCCACCGGGTGCCCATCTTCAATTCCGTCCACGAGGCCGCCGCCGCCACCGGCGCGACCGTGTCGGTGATCTTTGTTCCCCCGCCCTTCGCCGGCGACGCCATCCTGGAGTGCGTCGACGCCGGGCTGGATCTGGCGGTGTGCATCACCGAGGGCATCCCGATCAAGGATATGATCCGGGTGAAACGCGCCATCACCGGCAAGAAGACCCGCCTGATCGGCCCGAATTGCCCCGGCCTGGTCACCCCCGGCACCGGGGAGAAGAGCAACGGCGGCTGCCGCATCGGCATCGCCCCGGGCTACATCCACCGCAAGGGCCACGTGGGCGTCGTTTCCCGCTCCGGCACGCTGACCTATGAGGCGGTGTTCCAGATCACCTCCAAGGGCCTCGGCCAATCGACTTCGGTCGGCATCGGCGGCGATCCGGTCAACGGCACCAGCCACCTCGATGTGATCAAGCTGTTCAACGAGGACCCCGATACCAAGGGCATCATCCTGATCGGCGAGATCGGCGGCAGCGCCGAGGTCGAGGCCGCGCGCTGGATCAAGGACCACTGCACCAAGCCCGTCGCCGGCTTCATCGCGGGCGCCACCGCCCCCGCCGGCCGTCGTATGGGTCACGCCGGCGCCATCGTCGGCGGCGCCGAGGACACCGCCGCCGCGAAGATCGCCGTTTTCCAGGAGTGCGGCATCGAGGTGGCCGCCACGCCGACCGACATGGCCGACGCCCTGTTGCGCGCCGCCGCCAAAAAGGGCGTGTC
>CAMCHD010000259.1 GCA_945874545.1 Akkermansia muciniphila
GTCAAAACCCTCGTCGGCCACCGCGCGCACGTAGTCGGGGCCGTAGGCGGTGAACATCTGGAGGCCGATTTTCACCCAGCGGAGTTCTCCGCGGAGCTGGCGAAGAAGCGGGGCGGCTTTTTCGCGGGTGGGGACGTCGAGGGCGAGGATCAGGTCGCAGGACATTGGGCGGAGTGTCGGCGGGTCGGCGGACGAGCGGAAGAAAAATTACCGGTCGGCGAGGGAAATGCGGCTTCCGGTGGAGGAGCAAAAAAAGCCCGCTCCGCCGGGGGGCGGGGCGGGCCGGAGGGGGCGGCGCGGGGCGTGGGCCGGCTCAGGCGATGGCGGCGAGGTAGTTGGCCTCGGCGGCGTCCCAGTCCACCACGTTCCAGAAGGCGGCGATGTAGTCGGGGCGGCGGTTCTGGTAATTCAGGTAGTAGGCGTGCTCCCAGACGTCGAGGCCGATGACGGGTTTGCCCTCGATGCCGGCGACGGCCTTGCCCATGAGGGGGCTGTCCTGGTTGGCGGTCGAGCCGACGGCGAGTTTTTTGTCGGTGGTCACGACGAGCCAGGCCCAGCCGGAGCCGAAGCGGGTGGCGCCGGCCTTGGCGAAGGCTTCCTTAAACGCGGCGAAACCGCCGAGCTCGGCCTCGATCGCGGCGGCGAGTTGGCCGACGGGGGCGCCGCCCTTGCCGGGGGCGATGATGCTCCAGAAAAACGCATGGTTCACGTGGCCGCCGGCGTTGTTGCGCAGGCCGGCGCGGATGGCCTCGGGCACGGTGGCGAGGTTGGCGATCAGGGCCTCGGCGGAGTGCGCGGCGAGGTCGGCGTGGTCCTTGAGGAGATTGTTCGCGTTGGTGATGTAGGCCTGGTGGTGCTTCGAGTGATGGATCTCCATCGTCTTGGCGTCGATGTGCGGGACGAGGGCGTCGTAAGCGTAGGCGAGGGCGGGCAGTTCGTAGGCCATGGTGGTGTGGGTGTGGGTTGGGTGGGATGCGAAGGAAAGGCGTCAAGGTGCGCGCGGCGGCGACGGCGTCAACCGCCGGAGCGCGGGGATGGCGGGGGGGCATCTTCCGGGGTGGCCTCCGGAGCCGTGGCGGGCGCGGCGCGCTTTAGCCGGAAAAAGGCCTGCAGCAGGGTCCGGCACTCGTCCTCCAGCACGCCGCCGGCGGTGAGTTCGAGGTGGTGGTTGACCCGTGCGAGGTCGTTCAGATTGGTCGCGCCGCCGAGGCAGCCCATCTTGGGGTCGGGCACGGCGTAGCACACCCGTTTCAGGCGGGACATCAGGGTGGCGCCGCTGCACATCGGGCAGGGTTCCTTGGTCACGTAGAGCGTGCAGTCCTCGAGGCGCCAGTCGCCGAGGGCGGCGGCGGCCTGGGTGAGGGCCAGCATCTCGGCGTGCGCGGTGGGATCGCGGGTGGACTCGACCGTGTTGTGGGCCAGCGCGAGGATCTCGCCGCCGCGCTCGATCACGCAGCCGATCGGCACCTCGTCCCGGCGCCAGGCGTCGATGGCCTGGTTGTAGGCCAGTGCCATAAAAAACGCGTCGTCCCGCACGAGTTGGGACGGGAAGCGTTTTTCGAACGGACAAGGCGGGGGCTCGGGGGCGGATTGGACCATGCGGGGAGGGTGCGGCGCGGAGGAAAACCTTGACTAGGAGAGGGTCGATGCGACTTACAAGTGCCCTTTACGAAACCACCACGCATGATCCAACACCTTTCCCCCGGCGCCCGCGCCCCCCGCCATGTCTGAAGATAACTCCGACGGCAAAGTCATCGAGGTGGAGGGCAAGATCGTCACGGTGTTGCCGGGCACGATGTTCAAGGTGGAGCTGGCCAACGGCCACGTGGTGCTCGCGCACATCTCGGGCAAGCTGCGGAAAAACTTCATCCGCATCTCGACCGGCGACCGGGTGAAGATGGAGATGAGCCCCTACGATTTGGAGAAGGCCCGCATCACCTTCCGCATCCGCGAGCAGAACCCTGGTCCGCGCCCGCCGCCCCGGCGCCGCTACTGACCCGCCCAAAGCCGGGTGATTGTGACATCGACGCCCCGTGCTCCGGGGCGTTTTTTGTGCACCGATGCCTCGTCCCCGCCAATCGCCCCCTTCCGATCCTCCGGTCCCGGTGCCGGGTCCGGCCGCCGTCGCGCCCGGGCCGGTCGCGGCGACCGCGACGCAGGACGCCACGGAGGCCCTCCCGGACGCGCCGGTGCCTCCGGCGATGGCCGAGGCGATCGAGGACTTCGGCAACGTCCTGACGCTCGAGCGGGGTCGCTCCGACCACACCCTCGCCGGCTACGAAAGCGACCTGCGGCAATGCGCGGCCTGGCTGGCGGCGCACCGCGGGGCGCGGGACTGGCGCGACGTCACCGCGGCGCAGGCGATGGATTGGCTGTATTCACTGGGCGGAGACCGATTCGCGGTCTCCAGCCTGGCGCGCAAGCTCTCCGCCCTGCGCGGCTTCGCCCGGCACCTGGTGCGCGAGGAGATACGGACCGACGATTTCACCGCCCTCCTGCAGGGGCCCAAGCGGGTGCGGCGGGTGCCGGGCACGCTCACCGGGGCCGAGATCGGCCGCCTGCTCGCGGCGCCGCAGGGCGGGGACCCCTTCGCGCTGCGCGACCGGGCCTTGCTGGAGCTTTTTTACTCCAGCGGGCTGCGTGTTTCGGAACTGGCGGGCATCGCGTTGCAGCAGGTCGATTTGGAGAACGGATTTCTGCGCGTCTTCGGCAAGGGCGCGAAGGAACGTGTGGTGCCGGTGGGCGGGCGCGCGGTGGAGGCCCTGCGCGTCTATCTCGCGGCCGGGCGGCCCGCCTTTGTGAAGGGGCGGACGGGCAGCGCACTGTTTCTGAGCGAGCGAGGCGACCCGCTCTCGCGTAAAACGCTTTGGGTCATCGTGCAGAAATACGCCGCGCGGGCCGGGATCGAGCGCGGGGTGAAGCCGCACCAGCTGCGGCACAGTTTCGCCTCGCACTTGCTGGGCGGCGGGGCCGACCTGCGCTCGATCCAGGAGATGCTGGGGCACGCCAACCTGGCCACGACCCAGATCTACACGGCGGTGGAGGACAAGCGGCTGGTCGAGCAGCACGCGAAGTTCCATCCGCGCAACCGCGAGTAGCGCCGGCGCGGGGCGCGGGGCGGAACACCTCGGCTTCCCGGCTCAGGCCAGGGCGGCGCGGCGGAGGTCGAGAGTAAACCGGCTCTCGGGTGTCGAAACGACCTTGGGGATAAAACGCGGCTGGCCCACGGTGTGCGGCCAGGTTTCCCAACGCTCGGCGCGGCGGGCGGCGGCCTCGTCGGCGTCGAGCGGGCGGGCGGGATAGGACTCGTGGCGCGGATTCCAGACATGCCAGCGCGCGGCGGCCACCACGGTGAGGGTGGAGCGGTCGACCCACTCGAGGGTGAGGGGAGCGTCGACCCCGCGGTGCGGCTGAAGGGCCGGGTTGAGATAAAACGCGCGGTAGCGGATGCCGGCGGCCGCGCCCGGGCCGTCGGCGGCGGGGCGGAACGCGCAGGGGTAGCCGTTGACCAGGAGGAGCCCGAGCTCGAGCGCGGCGGCGTCGGTCACGAAGGCTTCGAGGCGGTCCATGGAGGCGTCGACGGTGCGGGCGACACCGCCGGCGTTGGGCGACTCGCCGAGGAGAGGCCAGGCTTCGAGGGCTTGGCGGAACACGATGGCGAACGGCAGCTCGGCGGCGGGGGCGGCGTCGGTCGCGGGGCGGGTGGAGACGAGTTCGAGGCGGCCGACCTCGGGAAAACGCCAGTCCCACAGCGGCCGCAGCCAGGCGTCGTCGAAGGGCAGGCCGTGGGCGCGGAGATCCGCGCAGACCGCCGCGAGGTCGTCCCAGACGAAGGTGGGCAGGAAAAAACGGTCGTGCAGCTCGCCATGCCAGCGGATGAAGGGCTCGGAAACCGGGGCCCGGGCGAGGCGGGCGAGCACCGCGCGCACCAGCAGGCCGGCGAGGCTCTGGGCGGCCGGGGCGGGGTGGGTCTCGAAGGCGCGAAACTCCACCAGGCCGAGGCGGCCGTTGCCCGCGAAGGGATTCCAAAGCTTGTCGACGCTGATCTCGGCGCGGTGGGTGTTGCCCGAGCGGTCCATCAGCAGGTCGCGAAAGAGCAGGTCGTAGAGGGCGAGGTTCCAAGGCGAGCCGAGGCGGGCCGCGCCATCGCAGGCGATTTCCAGTTCGTAGAGGGCCTCGTAGGTGCTCTCGTCGATGCGCGGGGCCTGGGAGCTCGGGCCCATGTAGAGACCGCTGAAGGTGTAGCTCAGGGCCGGGTGGCGTTGAAAATACCGGACGACCGAAGGCAGCAGGGCGGGGTGGAGGAAGAACGGCGAACGATCGGGCGCGGGGCCGCCGAACACGAGATGCGCGCCGCCGCCGGTTCCGACCTCGCGGCCGTTGAGCTGGAATTTGCGCGCGCAGAGGCCGACGGCGGAGGCGGCGGCGTAGAGTTCGTGCAGCTGGCGATCGTAGGCGGTCCAGTCGGGGCAGGGTTGGAGATTGACCTCGATCACGCCGGGATCGGAGGCGAAGCCGATGGTGGGCAGGCGGGCGGCGTCCCACGGCGGGGCGTAGCCGGCGAGGACGAGGTCGCGCAGGGCGCAGGCCCCGGCGGCTTCCTCGATGGCGCGGACGAGGGACACGTAGCCTTCGTGCAGGAGAGGTGGGACAAAAACGGTGATCGCGCCTTCGCGGAGCTCGACGGTCAGGGCGCGGCGCAGGCGTTTTTCCGCCAGGCGTTCGAGGGGTAGGCGCAGGCCGGCGAGGCTGTCGCCGGCGAGGAGCTCGATCGGTCCGGGGCCGAGGTCGGCGGCCCAGTCGTCGCTCCGCCAGGCGCCTTCCTCGTGATCGAGCGGCACGACCCGGCCGCTGGCGGTCGCCGGCGCGGCGGGTTCGGCGACGGGCAGAGCGAGGTTCGCGGCGAGGCCTAGCCGGGGCAGGAGCGCCTCGACCAGCCGGGTGGCGTCGGCGAGGGTTTGGGTGCCGGGCGCGCCGTCGGCCTTCAGGCGGCTTGGGTCGCGCCAGAGCGGTGCGGCCGCGGGGCTTTCGGTGGGCAGCCATTGCAGGAGCAGGGCCCAGCGTGGGAGCGGTTCGCCCGGGTAGTGTTTGCCCGAGGTCTGGAGCAGCACGGCGCCGGGGTGGGAGCGGGCGATCAGGGCGTGGGCGAAGCGGCGGGCGAGGCCGAGCTTGGTCGGGCCGAGGGCGTCGGTGCGCCACTCCGCGCCCTCGGGCCGGAGGGGCACGAAGGTGGGCTCGCCGCCCATGGTGAGGACGACTTCGGCTGCGGCGAGGGCGCGTTC
>CAMCHD010000260.1 GCA_945874545.1 Akkermansia muciniphila
GCATGAGACGCGCCGACGCCGGGGGACAGCGTGAAATCGGCCGGGTGCCGAGGAATCGGACGCGAGCTCGCGCCCTCCCGCGATCGGCGGCGAGCTCAGCCGACCCAGGCGCGGGCGTTTTGGAACAGGCGCAGCCAGGGGGCCTCGTCGCGGTCGCGCCAGGCGGGCGGGGCCCAGCTCTGCTGCACCACGCGGAAAACCCGCTCCGGGTGGGGCATCAAAATGGTCACGCGGCCGTCGCGGGTGGTCAGCCCGGTGGTGCCGAAGGGGCTACCGTTGGGGTTGAGCGGATAGAGCTCGGTCGGGCGGTGGTGGTTGTCCACAAAACGCGCGGCCACCAGGCCGGACGAGTTGAACGCGGCGGCGGCCTCGGCGGAGGGGAACTCGGTGAAACCCTCGCCGTGGGCGATCGCGATGGGCAGCACGCTGCCTTCCATGCCGGCGAAGAGCACGCTGGGGGATTTTTCGATCCGCACGGAGGCCACGCGGGCCTCGAAGCGCTCGCTCTGGTTTTGCACAAAGCGCGGCCAGTCCTCGGCCCCGGGGATGATTGAGTGGAGGTTGCTCATCATCTGGCAGCCGTTGCACACGCCGAGCGCGAAGGTGTCGGTGCGGGCAAAGAAGGCGGAGAACTCGTCGCGGGCGCGGTGGTTGAAAAGGATGCTCTTGGCCCAGCCTCCGCCGGCCCCGAGCACATCGCCGTAACTGAAGCCGCCGCAGGCCGCGAGGCCGCGGAAATCGCGCAGGCTGACCCGGCCGGAAAGGATGTCCGTCATGTGCACGTCGACGGCCTTGAAGCCGGCCCGGGTAAAGGCGGCGGCCATCTCGACCTCGCCGTTCACGCCTTGCTCGCGCAAGATTGCCATGGCTGGACGCACAGAGGAATTGGCCACAAAAGGCGCAGAAATCGCAGAAACGGAGTCCGGATTTTTTGCGTCGTTTGTGCCTTCTGTGGCGAAATCTCCGAACGAAAAGGTAACTTTGGGCGAGAGGCCGGGGTTGGAGGGATCGATGCGCAGGGCGTGCTCTTGCTCGGCGCAGGCGGGGTTGTCGCGCAGGCCGGCCATGCGGCGGCTGACATCGCTCCAGATGGAGCGGAGGGTGAAGATATTCTCGCTGAAGATTTCTTCTCCGCGATGGGACAGCACCCGCACAACGGAATTCTGGTTCGGCGTTCCGTGGGTAGTCACGCAGTCCAGCAGGTTGTATTCACGGAGCACATTCTGAACGTAGTGTGCTTCCGAAGCTTTCACCTGGATGATCGCGCCCAGTTCCTCGGAGAAAAGACACGCGAAGGGATCAACGTCTTGTGGGAGTATCAGGCTCACGCCGGTGTTGCCCGCGAAAGCCATCTCCGCCGCAGCGGCGAGCAGCCCGCCATCGGAGCGATCGTGGTAAGCGAGAATTTTGCCTTCGCGGCCGAGTCGCTGGATCGCGTTCCAGAAGGCCTTTAGGTCGGCGGGCGAATCCACGTCGGCGGGAGCCTGGCCGGTTTGGCCAAAAACCTGGGCGAGGATGGAGCCTCCGAGGCGGTGTTTGCCGCGGCCGAGATCGATGACAAGAAGCAGCGTGGCGCCGATCCCACCGCCGGTGACGAGCTGCGGAGTGAGCGACTGGCGGATGTCGGCCACGGGGGCGAAGGCGGAGATGATCAGCGAAGTCGGGGCGGTCACGCGTTTGGCCGCGCCGGTGGCGGGGTCGGCCCAGACGGTGGACATGCTCATGCTATCCTTGCCGACGGGGATGGTGATGCCGAGGGCGGGGCAAAGCTCCATGCCCACGGCCTGGACGGCGGCGTAGAGGTCGGCGCCGTCGCCGGGGACGGCGGGCGCGGCCATCCAATTGGCGGAGAGGTTGACCTTGCCGAGGTCGCCGATCTGGGCGGCGGCGAGGTTGGTCAGGGCTTCGCCCACGGCGAGGCGGGCGGAGGCGGCGGCGCTGTTGACCGCGACGGGCGTGCGTTCGCCCATGGCCATGGCCTCGCCGGTGAACGCGTCGTAGCTCGCGGCGGTCACGGCGCAATCGGCCACGGGCACCTGCCAGGGGCCGACCATCTGGTCGCGGCAGATCAGGCCGGTGACGGTGCGGTCGCCGATGGAGATCAGGAAGGTCTTGTCGGCGACGGCGGGGTGGGAAAGCACGCGGCGGACGGCCTCGGCGAGGGTGGCGCCGCCGAGATCGAGCGGGGCGAGCGGGCGCGCCAGGGTGCGGTCGGTGCGGTGCATGCGGGGCGGTTTGCCGAGCAGCACGTCGAGGGGGAGGTCGATGGGGCGGTTGTTGAAGTGCGGATCGTCGAGGACGAGGCGCTTTTCCGCCGTGGCCTCGCCTACGACGGCGAAGGGGCAACGTTCGCGTTCGCAAAAGGCGGCGAAGGTGGCGAGGCGGGCGGCGGGAACGGCGAGGACGTAGCGCTCCTGGGACTCGTTGCACCAGATGGCGAGCGGGGACATGCCGGGCTCGTCGTTGGGGAGGGCACGGAGGTTGAAGCGACCGCCGCGACCGCCGTCGTTGACCAGTTCGGGCAGGGCGTTCGAGACGCCGCCGGCGCCGACGTCGTGGATAAACGAGATCGGGTTCTCGTCGCCGAGGGCCCAGCAGCGGTCGATGACTTCCTGGCAGCGGCGTTCCATCTCGGCGTTGTCGCGCTGCACGGAGGCGAAATCGAGGTCCTCGGTCCCGGCGCCGCTGGCGATGGAGGAGGCCGCGCCGCCGCCGAGGCCGATCAGCATGGCCGGGCCGCCGAGCACGATGAGTTTATCGCCGGGCTGGATCTCGCCCTTCTTGATGTGGCCCTCGCGGATGTTGCCCAGGCCGCCGGCCAGCATGATGGGCTTGTGGTAACCGCGCAGCTCGGTCGCGCCGGCGGGGGAGGAGTGGGAGAAAGGGGAGTTTAAGGGGGAAGTTGAAGATGAAGTTTCGGAGCCGGACCTTGAACTTAAACTTTCCCCTTCAACCCGAGCAGGCACCGCCTGCTCGTAGGTGCGGAAGTAACCGTTGATGGCGGGGCGGCCGAACTCGTTGTTGAAGGCGGCGGCGCCGAGCGGGCCGTCGAGCATGATATCCAGGGCGGAGACGATGCGGCCGGGTTTGCCGTGGTCGGTCTCCCAGGGCTGGACGGCGCCGGGTATCCGGAGGTTGGAGACGGTGAAGCCGGTCAGGCCCGCCTTGGGCTTGGAGCCGCGGCCGGTCGCGCCCTCGTCGCGGATCTCGCCGCCGCTTCCGGTCGCGGCGCCGGCGAAGGGGGAGATGGCGGTGGGGTGGTTGTGGGTCTCGACCTTGCAGAGCAGGTGGACCGGCTCGGAGTGGGCGGCGTATTCGCCGGTGGCGGGGTCGGCCCAGAAACGGCCCGCGACGGTGCCGGCCAGCACGGCGGCGTTGTCCTTGTAGGCGGACAGCACGCCCTCGGAGTGGAGCGCGTGGGTGTTCTTGATCATCTGGAAGAGCGAGCGGTCGCGGGCGGCGCCGTCGATCTCCCAGGTGGCGTTAAAAATCTTGTGGCGGCAGTGCTCGGAGTTGGCCTGGGCGAACATCATGAGCTCGATGTCGTGTGGATCGCGGCCAAGGGTTTTGAAGGCGTTGACGAGGTAGTCGATCTCGTCCTCGGCGAGAGCGAGGCCGAGGGTGCGGTTGGCCTCGGCCAGGGCGGCGCGGCCGAGCGCGAGCACGGGCACGGCGGTCAACGGTGCGGGGGTGGCGTGGTGAAAAAGCACGGCGCAGGCCTCGACCGAGTCGAAGACGGCCTGGGTCATACGGTCGTGGAGTTTGGCCCGGAGGGTGGCGAGTTGGGCGGCGGAGAGGACGGAGAGCGGTTTGGCCAGGGCGCGGTTGTCGATCGCACAGGTGAATTCGACCACCCGCTCGATGCGGCGAACCTCGCCCAGACCACACAGGCGGGCGATGTCGGTCGCCTTGGACGACCACGGGGAAATCGTGCCGGGTCGGGGGGCGACGATCTGGGTCAGGCCGGTGACGGCGCCGACGTCGCGGCGGGGGCCGTAGGTGAGCAATTTCTCCAGCACCTCCGCGCTTGCGGCGGGCAGGGCGGTGACCTCTCCGGCCAGTTCGACCAGGTGCACATAGCGGGCGACTAGCGCCTGGACGGGCAGTCCGGCGGCGGCGAGGTCGGCGCGCAGTTTTTCCAGGCGAAACGGGGAGAGGGCGGAGGAACCGCGAAAGATCAGCATGGTCGGGAAACGAGGCACGCTTCGGCAGAGGGCGAGGGGGGTCAAGGATCGCGAGGGAGCCGCTGGCATTTTGGGCGGCGGGCGGGTGGATTCGGCCAGAAATCCGTTGACCGGCGCGGGCTTCCGCCCGGTATCAGGCGTTTTTAATGCCGTGAGCGCAACCGTGACCGTCAGTCCGAGGCAGAGACGTCCGCAGCCCCCCGAAGGCGCGGGACGGAGCGGGTCCGGCCAGCTCGCGGTTTTTTCCCTGGTTTCCGACTTCGCCCTCCATGTCCGATAAAATCACCCACGAATGCGGCATCGCGCTGATCCGGCTGCTCAAGCCGCTCTCCTATTACCAGGAAAAATACGGCACGCCGCTGTGGGGGTTTGAGAAGTTGTTTCTGTTGATGGAAAAACAACACAACCGCGGCCAGGATGGCGCGGGCGTGGCCTGCGTGAAGCTCGATACCCCGGCGGGCGAGCCCTACATGTTTCGCGAGCGTTGCGTGAAGGCCAACCCCTTGGACCGCATCTTTAAGACCCTGCTGGCGCAATACGACGACAAGAAGGCGGTCGGCGACATCCACCCCGAGTTCGCCCACACGGTGAAGAAACACTTCGATTTTGGCGGCGAACTCCTCGTCGGCCACCTGCGCTACGGCACCTCGGGCGGTTACAATATCTCCTCGTGTCACCCCTACTTCCGGCGTTCGCCCTGGCCGACCCGCAACCTCGCGCTGTGCGGCAACTTCAACATGACCAACACCGACGAGCTTAACCAATCGCTCATCGGCATGGGGCAGCATCCCATTTTCGCCACCGACACGCAGGCCTTGTTGGAGAAGATCGGCTTTTTCCTCGATGAGGAGCACGAGGATATCTACCGCGCCCTGCGCGAGCAGGGGCTGCGCGGCGAGGAGATTTCCCGCCTGATCAGCGAACGGCTCGACCTCGGCCGGGTGATCACCCGCTCGGCCGCGAAGTGGGATGGCGGCTACACGCTGTGCGGTCTGATCGGCAACGGCGACGCCTTCGTGGCCCGCGATCCGGCCGGCATCCGCCCCGCGTTTTATTTTCGGAACGAGGAGGTGATCGCCTT
>CAMCHD010000261.1 GCA_945874545.1 Akkermansia muciniphila
ATCGACGCCCCGGGTCGCTTTTCCTACGGCGAGAAACCCGCGCCCACGCCCGCGCCCGGCGAAGTCCTCCTCCGCGTGCGGCGGCTCGGCTTTTGCGGTTCGGACCTCTCCACCTTTCGCGGCGGAAACCCGCTGGTCACCTATCCGCGTATCCCCGGCCACGAGATCGCGGCCACCATCGCGGCGGTTACTCCCGGCGTGCCGCCCGAATACGCCGTCGGCCAGGACGTCACCGTGCTGCCCTACACGACCTGCGGCAGATGCAGCTCGTGTCGGCAAAAACGCTTCAACGCCTGCCGGCACAATCAGACCCTCGGCGTTCAGCAGGATGGCGCGTTCACCGACTTCATCGTCGCGCCGTGGGAAAAACTCGTGCCCGCCGCCGGACTCGGGCTGCGGGAGCTCGCCCTGGTGGAGCCGCTCGCGGTGGGTTTCCACGCCGTGTCCCGCGGCCGTGTCGCCTCGAGCGACCACGTGCTCGTTTTTGGCTGCGGCATGATCGGACTCGGCGCCATCGCCGCCGCCGGTCTGCATCGCGGCGCCACCGTGATCGCGGTGGACATCGAGGACGCGAAACTGGCCGTCGCCCGCAAGGCCGGCGCGACCCACGTGATCAACTCGCGCACCGAGAATCTGCACGAACGCCTGCTCGCCCTGACCGACGGCCACGGGCCCGACGTAGCCATCGAGGCGGTCGGCCATCCCGCCACGTTCACCGCCGCGGTGGACGAGGTGTGCTTCGCCGGCCGCGTCGTCTATATCGGCTACGCCAAGGCGCCGGTGTCCTACGAAACCAAATACTTCGTGATGAAGGAACTTGATATCCTCGGCTCGCGCAATTCCACCCCGTCCGACTTTCGCGACGTCGTCTCGCTGCTGACCTCCGGCCGTTACCCGATCGAGGAAACGATCACCCGCACCGTGCCGTTCGGGGAGGCCGGACAGGCCCTGGCCGACTGGTCCGCCAACCCAGCCGTCATCACCAAAATCCACGTGGAAGTGTGATGCGGAAGTAGCGGGTGGTGGGTAGCGGGTAGCGAGCATCACGCCGTCGCCGCGCTCGGAACTTTGATTTCCATTCTACTCGCTACCCACTACTCACTACCCGCTACTCCATCTGCCCCCATGCCCGTCATCGATTCCCACCATCATTTTTGGCACTACACCGAGGCCGACTACGGCTGGATTCCGCCCGAGTGGAGCTTGATCCGTCGCGATTTTCTGCCCGCCGAGCTGCACCAGGAAATCTCCGCGGCCGGGGTGGACGGGGTCGTTTCGGTCCAGGCCCGCCAGTCCCTCGAGGAGACCGATTGGCTGCTCGATCTGGCCGCCAGTCACTCCTTTGTTCGCGGCGTGGTCGGCTGGGTGCCCCTGATCGCGCCCGACCTCGAAGCCCACCTCGACCGCCTCGCCGCCCACCCTGCCGCCGCGAAGCTCCGCGCGTTCCGTCACGTGCTGCAAGCCGAGCCGGACGACGCCTACATGCTGCGCGACGACTTCAACCGCGGCATCGCCACGCTCGCCCGTCGCGGCCTGGCCTACGATGTTCTCATCCTCGAAAAACACCTCCCGTATACGCTCGCCTTCGTGGATCGCCATCCGGACGCGACCTTCGTTCTCGACCACATCGCCAAGCCCCGCATCGCCGCCGGCGAACTCGAGCCTTGGGCAAAGAATCTCCGCGAACTCGCCCGCCGCCCGCATGTCGCCTGCAAACTCTCCGGCCTGGTGACCGAGGCCGACGTCACCAGCTGGACGCCCGCGCAACTCCAGCCGTATCTGGATGTCGTGCTCGAGGCCTTCGGTCCCTCGCGCTTGCTCTTCGGCACCGACTGGCCGGTCTGCCTCGCGGGCGTCGACTACGCGCGCTGGAAGTCCATCATCGAGGCCTCCGTCGCCGGCCTGAGCGCCACCGAGAAGGACGCCGTGCTGGGCGGGAACGCCCAGCGCCTCTACCGCCTGCCCTGAACGCGGGCCGCGGGGTTCTCCAGACAGACCAGGCGGGAGCGCCCGCGTCGCGCAAAATGCGCCGCGCCGAGACTGTGTCGCATGCCCGGCCGTCCGACCGCGACGAGATCGAGCAGGGCGTTGAACCCCGCCCGATTCAGATCGGTGCGGACCGGGGTCGTTTCCAGCCAACGCCGGACCACCCGTCTCAACACCGCGCGCGGGAGACCCTGCAGAGGCCGCAGGGCGAGGCCCCCGCGCGGGTCGATCCGCGTCACCCGCTCGGTCCAGACCTCGAGCGCCGCGTCGTCCTCCTCCAGCAACTCGCGCGACAAGGCCAGGCCGCCGAGGGGGTCGCGTCCCGGTTCGGCCGCGCAGGCACGCCACACCGGCACGAGCTCGGCCCGCACCCGATTGCGCAGGTGCAACGGGGACTTGTTCGAGGCATCCTCGCGCCAGCGTCCGCCGGCCGCGTCCAACGCCCCGACCAACACGGCCTTGTCAAGCGTGAGCAAGGGCCGGAGCACCACCCGCCCGAGGCCGGGCTGGAAATGCACGGGGCGCGGCGCGGCCAGCCCGGCCGTGCCGGCGCCGCGGGCCAGACGCATCAAAAAAGTCTCCGCCAGGTCGTCCCGGTGGTGTCCCGTGCAAAGCACCGCGATCCGCCGCCGCCGTAGCACAGCCTGAAAAAAGGCCAGACGCGCGGCGCGGGCCGTGCCCTCCGGGATGACATCGCCCGCCGGCTGATCCGTCCACTCACCGTCGAAAAACTCGACCCCGAGCGCCCGGCACAGCGCGGCGCAAAACCGCGCGTCCCCTCCCGAGGCCCGACCCCGCAGGCGGTGATTGAAGTGCAGGGCGAGCATACGCCCGCGCCGCTCCGGCCAGTGCGCCCAAAGCAGCAGGAGCAACGCGACCGAGTCGACCCCGCCGGACAAACCCACCGCGATCCGCGCGGAGGCGTTTTCCGGAGCATCCAGCCAGCGCCGCACCGCCGGTTGCAGCGCGGTCACGGGGATGGCGACGGCCAGTTTTTCCGCGACGCGGGACCAAGAGTTTTTCTTAACCACGGATGGCACGGATGAGCACGGATAAAGACCGGATGAAAACCCGCTACCGCACGATTCGTTTCCACCTCAGGTCGGCGAATTTGAAGTTCAGCAAGAGCGCGAGCCTCAGATCGGTAATCGCGAGGTATCCGATCATCTGGGCAAGGTGAGTTTCCGTGAAATTTTCCGTCACCTTCGGGTCCACGATGACTCGATCGTCGACAATCAGATCAGGAACGAGCGTGTCCACCACCACGCCGTCGTAACGAACGTCAAATCGCCGCTGCTGCTCGACTTTGAACCCGAGTTTCCGCAATTCGATGACCAACGCATTTTCATAGGCCTTCTCGTTAAGCCCCGGCCGAAGCTTGTTCAACACGGTCATCGCCGCACCGATGATTCTCTCGGACAGATCTCCGTGTATGATCTTATCCGTGCCCATCCGTGTTATCCGTGGTTAAAAAAATCACCCGAACCGCAGCGTATCGCGGCCGAAATAGGGGACGAGGGCGGCGGGCAACTTCACCGTGCCATCGGGTTGGAGGTTGTTTTCCAAAAGTGCCGCGAGCACGCGAGGCACGGCCAGGCCGGACCCGTTGAGGGTGTGCACCAGCTCGGGTTTGCCGTCGGCGTTGCGGAAACGGATCTGCGCACGGCGGGCCTGGAAACTCTCGAAGTTCGAGCAGCTCGACACCTCAAGCCAGCGCTGCTGCCCGGCCGCCCAGACCTCGAGATCGTATTTCTTGGCCTGCGAAAATCCGACGTCTCCACCGCACATCAACAACACCCGGTAGGGCAGCTCCAGCTTGCGTAGAAGCGCCTCGGCGTCGGTGCGAAGCTTATCGAGCTCGGCGTAACTCTGCGAGGGATGCACCCACTTGAGCAGCTCGACCTTGTCGAACTGGTGCAGGCGGTTGAGCCCGCGCACATCCTTGCCGTAGCTGCCCGCCTCGCGGCGGAAACAGGGGGTGTAGGCGGCGCGTTTCACCGGCAGCGCCGTCTCATCGAGGATCTCGTCGCGGAAAAAGTTGGTCAAGGGCACCTCGGCGGTCGGCACCGCGTAGAAGCCGTCCGCGACCGCCTCATACATCTGGCCCTCCTTGTCCGGGAGCTGGCCGGTGGCGGTGGCGCTGGCGGCGTTGACGAAGATGGGCGGGTTGACCTCGGTGTAGCCGGCCGCGACCGCCTCGTCCAAAAAGAATTGGAGCAAGGCCCGCACGATGCGCGCGCCGTCGCCGATGTAGAACGGGAAACCGGCGCCGGTGACCTTCGAGCCGCGCGGGAAATCGATGATCTTGTCAAAACCCGGGATTTCCCAATGCGGCTTGGCGACGGGCGAGAGCGACTCGCAAGCGCCCCAGGTGGCGAAGGTCACGTTCTCCTCGGGAGTGCGGCCCTCCGGCACGCTTTCGTGGGGGAGATTGGGCAGCGTGAGCATGGCCGCGCGGTGCTTCGCCTCGATCTCGCCCAGCCCGGCCTCGCGGGCCTTCACCTCGGCGGACACGGTTTTCATCTCCTGCACCTTCGCGATGAATTCGGGCGACCCCTTGGGCAGGCGGGCCATCTCGGTGTTGGCCGACTTCTGTTTCGCGCGCAGGGCCTCGACCTCGGCGAGTTGGACCCGCCAGGCGGCGTCGAGGGCGAGGACGGCGTCGAGATCGACCTCGAGGTGTTTTTTCGCGATGGCGGCGCGGACGAGTTCGGGCGATTCGCGGAGGAGCTTGGGATCGAGCATGGCAGACGGGGGAGAGGGCGAAGCAGACCGGAAGCGCCGCGCCGGCGTCAACAAGGGAGGTCCGAAATCTCGGCCGGCCCGACCGGCCCGCGACGGCGGCGACGACCCGCACATCCCGCTCGCAACCGGCCCGGGCGGCGGCCAAGGTGCCGACTCTTTTTACCGTTGAACCTGTTCTCCTCCTCCAAACCCAAGGTGAAGTGCGGCGTCGCCGGCGTCGGCTCGCTCGGCCAGCACCACGCCCGACTCTACGCCGCCCTGCCCAACGTGGACTTCATGGGCATCTTCGAGTCCAACGACACCCGCGCGGCCGAGATCTGCGCCCGTCACGGTTGCGTCCGTTTCCCCACCATCGAGGCCCTCGGCGCCGCCTGCGACGCGGTGTCCGTGGTCGTGCCGACCGACCGCCACGCGGAAGTGGCCCTGCCCCTCCTGGCCCAGGGTTGCCACCTCCTGATCGAAAAACCCATCACCGCCACCCTCGAGG
>CAMCHD010000262.1 GCA_945874545.1 Akkermansia muciniphila
CCGATGGCGAGCAGGCGCGTCTCGGCCACGCGGCCCACCAGTTTGCGCACGATGTAGCCCTGCGTGATGATCGAGCAGACGCCGAGAAAGCCCATGAGTTTGCCGTTGTCCATCGGGCCGTAGCCGAAACGCTCGGCGCTGACAAAAACCAACGAGACCTCCATCGCCACGAAGGCGAGTTGGTAGAGAAAACCCACCAGGTTCGCGCCGCGGATGGCGGCGTTGTCCAGGCCGAGGATGGCGCGCAGGGGATTGCGCAGACGCGGCTCGGCGGAGCGGCCGGCGGCGGCGGGCGGGAGGGTCTCGCGGAACCGCGCGGCGATCCAGGCGAGATTGACCAGGCCGAGGCCGCAGGCGATCAGGGCGGGCACGCTGAAGGGGTTGATGCCGTAGGCCGCGAGGGCGGGCCAGGTGTCGAGCAGGTTGAGTCGTGCGCTGACCGCGCCGATGAGCGGGCCGGTGACCAGGCCGAGCCCGAATGCGGCCCCGACCAGGCCCATGGCTTTGCTGCGTTCGGCGCGGCTGGTGACGTCGGCCACGGCGGCGGTCGCGACCGACAGATTGCCCCCGAAAAGACCGGCCAGCACGCGTGCGGCGAGGAAGATCCAGAAGCTTCCGCTCACCGCCCAAAGGGCGTAACTGAGGGCGGTGCCGGCGACGGTGTAGAGCAACACCGGGCGCCGACCCAGGCGGTCGGACAGGCCGCCCCAGAAGGGGGCGAAGACAAACTGCAGGATGGAAAACACCGAGGCCACGACGCCGCCGAACAGCACCTCCGGCAGGTGGCTGGTGTTGCCCAGGGCGCGGGCGAGCGCGTCGATGCCGCCCAGCAGGGCGCCGAGCAGGCCGGAGCCGCCGTCGACCGCCAGGTAATGTTTCAACAAGTCCGGCCCGAGCGGGAAAACGATCGAGAAGCCGATCAGGTCGAGGTAGAGCGTGAGGAAAATGACGCCGAGGGAAAGCGGACGCGGGGCGGGGGCGGCGGTCGGAGAGGAAGTGGACACGAGGAAAAAGGAGGCGACGAACGCGGCCGGCGATGGCGCGCGACCGGCAGAACATGCGGAAACCCGGCAATGTCCAACCCGCAACCGCAGGCTCGCGCGCGTTGTTCTATTTGGCTCGACCCCGCCGGGGGTTTTGCGGGTATACACTTACCGCCGCCGCCCCGCATGAAGTTGTTATTCGTCGCCGACCTGCACTACGCGCTCAAGCAGTTCGACTGGCTGGCGGCGCATGCCGGCGAATGTGACGCGTTGATCATCGGCGGCGATCTGCTCGATCTGGCGGGGGCGTTGGAAACCGATGTGCAGGTGGTGGTGGTCGAGAAGTATCTCCACCGGCTGCGCCGGCTCACCCGGGTGATCGTGAGTTCGGGCAATCACGACGGGGACCACCGCGACGCGGACGGGGAGTCGCGGGCGCGCTGGCTGGGCGAATTGCGGGGCGAGGGTTTGCATGTGGACGGCGAGACGATCGACGTGGCGGGCGTGCGCATCACGGTGTGTCCCTGGTGGGACGGTCCGGTTTCCCAGGCCGAGGTGGAGCGTCAGCTGGAGGCGGCGCGGCCGGCGCCCGGCACGCCCTGGCTCTGGGTCTACCACGCGCCGCCGGAGGGACCGGTGAGCTGGACGGGGAAAAAATTCGCGGGCGACGCGACGCTGACCGGGTGGATCGCGCGTTTCGCGCCCGCCATCGTCCTGTCGGGGCACATCCACAACGCCCCGTTCTATCCCCAGGGTGCCTGGGTGCAGCGGATCGGCGGGACCTGGGCTTTCAACCCCGGTCGGCAGATCGGCGGCAGTCCGGCGGTCCTGCGCCTGGATCTGGCGGGATGGGAGGCGACCTGGGACTCTCTGGCGGGCTTTGAACGCCGGAGCCTCACCGACGCGGAAGGGCCGCCCGTCGGGTAGGCCCTAGGATTTCGCCAGGGGCAGGGGAGGGCGGGTGGCGTCGGACTTCGGCTGGCGGTGCATCAAGGCGCCGAGGACGTCGTCGACCATGCCGAGGTGGTCATGGCCCTCGTATTGGCGTTTGACGTCGATGAGGTAACGGTTGAGCGCGTCGATGCGGCGGGCGAGCAAGGCGGCGACGTGCAGGCAGGCGACGGGCGAGGTGGCGAAAAAAAGCTGCGGGTCGGCCACGGAGGCGAAGCGGGACGGGCGCAGGGTGCGCACGCTGGCGGTGCAGGGGCCGCCGAGCAGCAGGGACATCTCGCCGAAGACCGCGCCGGGCTCGGCGGTTTTGGCCACGCGGATATCGTCGCGCAGCACCTCGACCTCGCCGTCCAGCAGCACATGCAGAGCGTCGCAGGGTTCGTCCTGGCGCAGCACGGTTTCACCGGCCGCCAAAAGGCGGACGGGGTGGCCGGCGATGATATCGAGGAAGGTTTGCATGGCGTCGGAAAAAAACGGCGGGGCGGGGCCAAAACACAAGCAGGAGAAAGGCCAGGGTGCGGGCGAGTGCACCGCGTCGCGGGGGAACACCGGTCCGGGCCGGCGCGAACCGGACCAGGCGAGGTCCGGCCCCGATTTCCCGTGGCGGCGCGGCGTCAAGCGCCGGCGCGGCGGTGCTTCACCCAGCTCAAGACGGCTTGGTCGTCGTCTCCCGCCCGCCAGATCAGGGCGAGAAACTCGGCCGGCAGGATGTCGTTCTCCTTAAAAAACCGTCGGTCGCCGCCGCAGCCATACATCATCGAGGCGGGCAATTCGCCGCGGAGCTTGGCGCGCGCCTTGGGCAGGATGCGGGGCAGCCAGCCGATGCCGTCCAGCGCCGCCGCCTTCTCCGGCCAGGTGTCGGGATCGGCCACCACGCCGGTGGCTCGACCGCCTTGCACGTTGATAAAATAATCCCGGCGGATGCTTTCGATCGCCAGGGCGTGGCCGAAGCCCGGCTCGCCCCCGGCCACGTCGTCCTCCGCGTAGTCATAGAGGTGTTGCGCGGTGAGGCCGTTCGCCGCCAGCCAGGCCTGCGCCTCGCCGTCGAAATAGGTCCCGGCCCCGCGTTTGCCGGCGCGATACAGGGCGACGGCGTGGTCGTAGAGGGTGCGGAAACGGCTCGGGAAATCGTAGTGCGTCATCGCACGGACGCTCGGGCAAAATCGACCCCGAGGCAAACCGAGAGCGAATTTTCGGCCGTGGCGCGGTCGTCCGCCTTCCGTTCGACGAGGCGGCCTAGCCGGGCGGGTTTGGGCTCGCCGCCGGCCGGTGGGCGGCGGCGCGGAGAAAGGCCTCGGGGGCCAGGCCGGCGGCGCGGGCGAGGGTGTTCACCCGTGTCGCCTCGGCGGCGGTCAGGGTGGTCAGGCGGGCGGTGCCGTCGCGGTCGGTCCACTTCAAGTGCACGGTGCGTTTGCGGGAGCCTTTGATCAGAGCGCGAAGAAACGTGTCGTCGTCCGGACGCGAATCGGCGGGCGGCGGGTTCATTTTTTCCGGCCCCGGCCGCGAGGGATGAAGGACAAAAACCAAAGCAACACCACGGCGCCGCCGACCGCGGTGAGCAGGACCGCGAGCGTGGTGGTGGCGTAAAAACCGATCACCCCCAGCAGAAAGCGGCCGAGGAAGGAGCCGACGACGCCGAGGATCAGGTTGCCCACGAGGCCGAAGCCGCCGCGGCCGAGGAGGAGCCCGGCGATCCAGCCGGCGAGGGCGCCGACCACGAGCAGGATGCAGACTTGTTCGAAGGTCATGCGGCGGGGGGGGCGGGCGCGGGTTCGCCGAGGCGGGGGAAGGTTTGCCACAGGGCGAGCGGGATGTCCTCCGGGCGCACGGTGGCGGGCAGCCCGGCGGCGACCAGCGTATCGATCCAGGCACGACCACCGTCGGGCAGCAGGCCGCGCAGCAGGCTGCCGATTTGTTTCCGGCGTTGTTGGAAACAGGCGCGGATGGCGAGCTTGGTGCGGCGGGGGAAAAACAGCGGCTGCGGTTTGCGGACCAGGTTGAACAGGTAGGAATCGACGTCGGGCCGGGGATGGAAGCAGTGCCCGGAGACCTTGTGGCCGGGGGCGATGTCGAAGGCGCTCTGGAGGAAGATCGAGATGGAGCCGAAGAGTTTCGAACCGGGCTTGGCCATGTAGCGCTGGGCGGCCTCGTATTGCAGCATCAGCACGAGGCGCTCGGGCAGAGGCCCCTCCAGGACGGCGTCCATCCACGGCGTGGAGATGGCGTAGGGCAGGTTGGCGACGACCTTGAAGGGCAGGTCGGCGGGGATGTCGGCCACGGGGTGATCCATCGCGTCGGCCTCCAGCAGGTGGAGACGGCCGGGGTGGAGCGGCGCGACCTCCTCGACCAGGTAGCGGGCCAGCATCGCGTCGCGCTCCACCGCCCACACCTCGGCGCCGGCTTCGAGCAGGGTGCGGGTGAGGGTGCCGAGACCGGGGCCGACCTCCACCACCCGGTCGCCGGGCGCGACCCGCGCGAGCTCGAGCGACTTGCGCACGATGTTGCCGTCGATGAGGAAGTTTTGCCCCAGGCCGTGGCGCGGGTGGACCCCGAGCTTGGCCAGGATATCTCGGGTTTCGGAGACGGTCAGGGGCATGACTCAGGCGGAGCGGAAGGCGGCGACGAGCGCGGCGGGATCGGGGGCCTTCATCAGGGCCTCGCCGCACAGGATGGCGTGGGCGCCGCAGGCCCGGGCGCGGGCGGCGTCGGCGGCGGTGTGGATGCCGCTCTCGCTGACCGCGGTCACGGAGGCGGGGAAACGCGGGATCAGGCGTTCGCTCAGGCCGAGGTCGCAGCGGAAGATGGCGAGGTCGCGGTTGTTGACGCCGATGATCGAGGCCTCCTGGGCGAGCGCGCGGTCGAGCTCGGCCTCGTTGTGGATCTCAAAAAGCGCGTCGAGTCCGGCGGCGCGGGCGGCGGCGTGGAGGCTGGCGAGTTCGGGGTCGGCGAGGGCGCGCACGATCAGCAGGATGGCGGCGGCGCCGGCGGCGCGGGCCTCCAGCACCTGGATCGGGTGGACCATAAAGTCCTTGCGGATGCAGGGCAGCGAGCGGGGAGCCGGGAGCGAGGAGCCCGGAGCCGGAGAAGCGCGGAAGAGGGCGGTGACGGCTTCGAGGTCGGCGAGGGTGCCGCCGAAATACTTCTCATCGGTGAGCACGGACAGGGCGTCGGCGCCGGCGGCCTGGTAGCGGAGGGCCTGATCGGGGGCCGACGCGCCGGCGGCGATGTCGCCGGCGGACGGGGAGCGGCGTTTGATCTCGGCGATGATCGC
>CAMCHD010000263.1 GCA_945874545.1 Akkermansia muciniphila
AGGGTGACCAGGGTGGTGAAACCGGTGAACGCGATCTCGACGCCCAGCAGGCGGCGAAAGGCGAAAAACGCCGCCACGGCGAAGCCGCTGCCCGCGATGAGCAGCCCGGCATAGGTGACGAGGCGTAGCGGCAGGTAGGAAAAGCTGAAGATCCCGTCGAGGGCGTAGCGGACGAGGCGGCGCAGGGTCTGGGCCGGCGTGCCGGCGGCGCGTTCCTGGCGCTCATACGTCACCTCGGCCCGGGTGAAGCCGAGCCAGGCGCGCAGGCCCGGAAAAAAGCGATGGCGCTCCTCCAAGGCGTTGAAGGCGGTCACGGCGCGCGCCGAAAGCAGGCCGAAGGTGCCGGTGTTGGCCTCGATGGGGAAGTCGCTCACCCGGCCAAACCAGCGGTGGAAAAGCTCAAAACCGAGGCGGCGCAGACCGCCCTCGGCGCGGGTCGTGCGCACCGCGAGCACCACGTCGGCCCCGCCCCGCCACGCCGTCACGAGGGACGGGATGAGTTCCGGCGGATCCTGCAGATCGGCGTCCATGGTGACGACCGCGTCGGCGTGGGCGGCGTGGGCGAGCCCGGCGGTGAGCGCCGGTTGGTGGCCGAAGTTCCGCGACAAACGGATCAGACGAAAACGCGGGTCGCGCGTGGCGGCGGCGGCGAGCCGGGCGGCGGAGGCGTCGCGCGAGCCATCATCGACAAAAATCACCTCGCAACGGAGGTCGGGCAGGGCGGCGAACACGGTTTCCAGGCGACGCAGCAGCTCCGGGAGCACGGGCTCCTCGTTGAAGACCGGGATGACGATGGCGAGCAGGGGCATGGACAACTCAAGGTAAGGCTGGCGCGGCGGGCGGCGGCGAGCGCAGAAGATCGAAGATCACCAGCCCCTCGAAACCGCCCGCGGGCGGGAAGTCGAGCATCAGGGCGAGGCCGGGATGTCGCAGGTAGGCGGCGAGGCCGGGGCTGGAGTTTGGGTCGAGCACGACGAAGCGGACGCGACGCCTGCGGAGCTCGGTCAAAATGTCTCCCCAATTCGCACCCGGCGCGGCGCGGGTGAGGGGATCGGCCCGCGGACTGAAGAGCGGAATCACCGGCAAACCGGCACGTCCGCCGACGACCACAAAAAAAGGGTGGTCGACCAGAATCGCCTCGCCGCCGGCCGAGGCGTCGAGCGCGGACCAGAGTTCCTTGCGACTAAACGACTCGTGGAGGGTGTCGGTTTTTCGCCAGCCGGGCCATTCCATGGCCAGCGGCGCCGCCAAGGGATTCGAGAGCAAAAGCCATTGTCGGCGGCTCGCGTCCGCCGCGAACAAAACCAGCAGCGTGATCAGGCTCGTCCTCAGCGCCGGCGGACGGGATGCCCAGGCTCCGGCCAGCAGGGCGACCAGGGGCAGCGCCGGGGCGAGCACCCGCAGGCCATACACCACGCCGCCGGCGGTCGAGCCCGCCGCCAGGCCCCAGAGCAAGGCGGTCGCGGCTGCCGGTCCGAGCACCAGCACGAGCCGTCGATCGCGGCGGAGAAGGGCCGGTGTCGCCGCGAGGAGAAGCGAGGCGGTGCCGAGGCCGGCCACGGCCGCGAGCAGCGGCAGGTTCTCCGTTTGGTGCGCAAGGGAAAATTCGTCCCGGATGCCGCGCATCAGAAAGGCGTGAAAAGGGTTGGTCGGAAAAAGTCCGCCAAGCTCGTGGGCAAAGAGCGGATTGCCGGTGTGCAAGGCGTTGCGCAGATACCAGGGGCCGGCGGCCAGGATGAGGGCCGACGCGGCGGCGGCCAAATGGCTGCGGGGGGCGCGCAGAAAGAGAACCAAGCCGAGCGCGAGCGGCGCGAAGAGCAGATTGTAGTCGCGGCACAGGGCGCAGCCGGCGGCGGCCAGCGCGAGCCAGACGGCGTGGCTCCGGCGCGGTTCCCGGTGATAGGCGAAGGCGGCGGCCACGACGATCAACAGGAGGGCGGCGGTGAGGCCGCTTTCCTGCGCGAGGGCGACGGATCCGAGAAAAACCGACGAGCCGGCGAGGGCGAGCAGCGCCAGGCGGGCGCCGAAGGGACCCCACCAGGCGGCGGAAATCTGCCAGACGAGGAGGGTGACCAGGCCGAGCTCGAGTGCGAGCCGTGCCACGATCAGCTGTCCGCAAGTGCCGCCGGTCGCGAGATAGATCCAGAGGTTGGCGATCGGGACGAGGGGGGGAATGCCGTCGCACCACGGGTAGAGGCGGAAATCCGCCTCCGACACCGGGGGATAGGCCGCGAGGGAGCCGGTGTCGCGCATGAGCAGGGCGAGGTGGTTCCAGCGCCAAACGTTGTCCCAGCCGGCCAGGGGATCGACCACGCCGCGTGCGAGCACCGATCCGAAGGCCAGAATGCAGGGCAGCGCCCACCAGGCCTCGCCCGGGAGCCGGCGGATGGACCAGGCGGCGCGCGGGGCGGCGGCCGGCGTGAGGTTCGGAAGCGCGGCGCGCGGGGACAGCGACCGGATCACGACCACGCCCAGGGCGAGCCAGAGCGAGATCGAAGCGAGCGAGATCGGAATGCGCAGGGTGTCGTTGGCGAGGACGGCAAAAAACAGTAGCAGCAGCGAGCCGAGCACGTCGGTCGCGACGCGGGTGGGCGAGGGCAGGCGCGCGAAGGCGAGGTGGCCGGGCAGCCAGAACCCGGCGAGGCAGGCGGGCGCGAGGAGGAGCCAGCTCCACACCGAGGCGGACACGGCGGGGGTGGACAGGACGGCGGCGAGGGGCGGCACGGCGGGAGCGGGACCTCAGGCCTTTGGGGAGGGGCGGCGGTAGTCTCCCCGGCTGAAGTATTTTTCCAGCCATACATAGAGGCAGATAAAAAGATAACGGCTGCCCATTTCCTTGATTTTCAACTTGGCCTCGCCGGCGCGGCGGTTGCGCCAGGTGATGGGCACGACCGTCCAGGTGTAGCCGCGCACCACGGCCTTCAGGGGCAGTTCCACGGTGAGGTTGAAATGGGGCGCGATGAGGGGGCGGCAGCCGTCGATCACGTGGCGCCGGTAGGCCTTGAAGGCGTTGGTGGTGTCGTTGAAGGGCAGGTTGAACAGGACGCGGATAAAGGTGTTGAACAGGCGGTTCAGGGTGAGTTTCGGCCAGGGGTAATCGATGGTGCCGCCGCCCTTGATAAAGCGGCTGCCGAAGACGCAGTCCCAGCCCTCGCGGAGTTTTTCCCAGTAGACCACGACGTCGCGGGCGTCGTCGGAGGCGTCGGCCATGAAGATCGCCACCGCGTCGCCCCGGCTGTGATCGAGGCCGTGGACGACGGCGCGGCCGAAGCCGTGGGCGCCGAGATTGCGCACCGGGGCGAGTTCCGGGATGCGGGCGCGCAGGGATTCAAGGAGTTCCCAGGTGCGATCGGTCGAGCCGTCGTCCACCACCACGATTTCGTGCGGCACGCCGCGCAGTTTCAGCTCGAGGTGGAGGTGTTCCACCGTGGGGCCGATCAAGCCCTCCTCGTCGCGGGCAGGAATGACGACGGAGAGGAGATGCGGAGGTGGGGCGGCGGGGGGCATGTGGGCGCGTGCACGACATTGCGGCCCAGGATCACCGGATAAAGGACGGGCGCGTTGAGGACGTCGGGCGTCATTGACCGCGAGTTAAACAGGCGGGCCGGGATCGACTCCAGCGCGAAGCTTGGGCGGGGCCTCGTCCAATACGGGCCGGAGACGTCTCGAATCGATTCAGGGGACCAGGACGATGCGCGGGGTTTCGCCGTTGATTCGCGCGAGATCGTAGACGCGCGCCGCCTCGAGGTCGGCGGTGGGAGGCTGCGTCCATAAGCGACGCAGAGCGGGGTGGGTGGTGCCGAACAAGGAATTGAATTCACTGATTTCGGTCATGACGACAAAACGGATCCGCCTTTCGCGCAGCTCGGCGACGGAGGCGGCAAGCGGGCCGGTGTCGCGCGTGAGGGCACCCAGGTCGGGGCTGAAGATGGCGATGGCGTGTCCGCCGCGCCGTCGGACGCTGACCACGTGCTCGGGCCGATCGATCACGATGCCTTCGCCATCCGCCGCGCGGATAAGGACGGCAAGACCTTCGGGATCGAGGTTCTCCGGATTGTTCGCCGGAATGAAAAACGACCAGTCGTAGGGCAGGGCCGGGGACGCGGGGGCGTCGCCAAAAAACCAGGACCGGCGCACCGTGTCCGCTCCCAGCCACGGGGCGAGAAACAGGCAGGCGGCCATCGCGCGGCGGCCGTCGAAGGGGCCGTGCGCGGCGAGCGCGGCCAGCAGGGGCCCGAGCGGGGCGAGGATGCGCAGGCTGTAGAGCCAGCCGCCCGCCGTGGAGGGGAGCGCCAGCAGCCAGAGCACGATCACGGTCGCCGTGAGGAAGACCAACTCGGGCGCGCGCCGGACCGCCCGCCGGAGGCCGGGCAGCGCGAGCGCCCCGCCCGCGCCCACACCGATCGCGAGGACCGTCAGCATGAAGGGAAACCCCTCGGGGTGAGCGAAAAGCGACCAGTGGCGTCGAATGAGAAACATTACCTCCGCGTGCAATGGATTGGTGGGCAGGAGGCCGCCCAGATCGTGGGCGAAGAGAGGGTTTCCGGTGAGGAGCGCGTTGCGCAGATACCAAGGCGCGGCGACCAGGGCGCCGGCGCCGGCGGCGAAAAGGTGCGCCCGCGGGGCGCGGACGGCGGCGGTCAACAGGATCGCGACCGGGATAAAAAGCAGGTTGTAGTCCCGGCACAGCGCCAGGGCGCCCGCCGACAGTCCGATCCAGAGCGCGGTGGCGCGCTCGGGTCGGGCTCGATAGTCCGATAGGAGGTTGGCCAGCAGAAGGACAAAGACACAGGTCAGGCCGGATTCCTGAGCCTGGCCGACCGACCAGGCGAAGAGGCTGCAGCCCACGAAGGCCACCCCCGCGATCAGGGCGCCGCGCCGACCGTTCGCCCGGTGTCCGAGCCGCAGGGTGAGGGCCGCGGTCAGGGCCAACTCGACGGCGATGCGTCCCGACACGAGGGCTCCCGCGGTCGAGCCCGCCGCCAGGTAGATCCAGAGGTTTAAAATCGGACCGCCGGGAGGGATGCCGTCGCACCAGGGATAGACGCGAAAATCGGCGGCGCTCACCGGCGGGTAGTGGGCGAGGCTGCCTTGTTCGGCGATCAGGAGGGCGAGGTGGTTCCAGCGAAAATAGTTGTCCCAGCCCGCCAGCGGATCGACGACGGCGCGAACCAGGACCGAGGTCAGAACGGCGGCGAGCGG
>CAMCHD010000264.1 GCA_945874545.1 Akkermansia muciniphila
CTCGACCGGCTTGGGCTTGGTGCAGGCCGGGCAAAGGCGGCGCACGAGGCGCTGGGCGATCACCAGCTCGACGGCCGAGGCGACGAGGAAGGGCTCCACGCCCATGTCGATCAGACGCGTGATGGCACCGGGGGCGTCGTTGGTGTGCAGGGTGGAGAACACCAGGTGACCGGTCAGGGAGGCGCGGATCGCGATCTCGGCGGTCTCGAGGTCGCGGATCTCGCCCACCATGATCACGTCGGGGTCCTGGCGCAGCACCGAGCGCAGGGCGGACGCAAAGGTCAGGCCGATCTCGGCGCGGGTCTGCATCTGGTTGGCGCCGGGCACCTCGTATTCCACCGGGTCCTCGATCGTGACGATGCGGAGGTCGGGGGAGTTGATCTTGCGCAGGAAGGCGTTCAGCGAGGTCGATTTGCCCGAGCCGGTGGGGCCGGTGACGAGGATGATCCCGTGGGGGTAATCGAGGACCTTGGTGATGACCTTTTGCTCGGCGGGCGACATGCCGAGGCGGTCCATGGTGTAGGCCTCTTTTTTCTGGTTCAGGAGGCGCAGCGAGATGGATTCGCCGTAGAGGGTGGGGAAGGTGGAGACGCGGATATCGAGCGCGGTGGCGCCGGATTTGAAGTTGATGCGGCCATCCTGGGGGAGACGTTTTTCGGAGATGTTCAGCCGCGCCATGATTTTCAGGCGGGAGATGATGGCGTCCTGGAAACGGCGGAGGTTGTCGGGGACCGGGACGGGGACGAGCAGGCCGTCGATGCGGTAGCGGATGCGCAGGGCCTCCTCCTGTGGCTCGAAATGGATGTCGGTGCCCTGGTCGGCGATGCCCTGGGCGATCACGTCGGTCACAAAACGCACCACGGCCGCGTCTTCGTCGGCCTCGGCCTCGGTGGGGGCGGCGACGGTGTCGAGCGCCTCGAGTTCGTCCTCGAGCGAGCCGCCGCCGACGCCGTAGTTGGCCACGATCAGGTCCTTCACGCGGTCGGCCGAGGCCAGGCGCCAGACCAGGGGGCGGGCGGTGAAGGTGGCCAGCCAGTCGATGATCTCGATCGTGGGGGGCCAGGGGGTGGCGAGGAGGAGCGGGGAGCTGGGAGCGGGGAGCGTGGGGTCCGGAGCTTCGAGCGGGGAGCCGAGGGCGGGGAGCGGGGAGTCGGCGGGTGCGGCGGGGTCGCGCACCGGCACGAGTTGGTATTCGTGGACGAGGCGGGCGGGCAGCAGGCGGAGGGACTCGGGGTCGATCGCGGGTTCGCCCAGCACGGGCAGGCCGGCGGCGGCGGCGAGGGTGGCGAGGGCGGTGTCGGGCGGCACGGACAGCGCGCCGGCCAGGGCGAGCAGGCGCTCGGCGCGGGGGGCCTCGGCGACGGACTGGAGGGCCTCGGGCGAGAGCGACGGAAACGTGCTGAGATCCAGGACAAAAGGCATCGGCTGAAAAAGCGGAAAGCGGAAAAAAGGAAGCGGCGGGGAGCTGAGAGCGTGGGGCTAGGAGGGAGGAGCTAGGAGGGAGGAGCTAGGAGCGGGGGAAACGGGGGCGGGGCGGCGGCTCAGGGTTTGGCGGCGGGGGTGGTCTCGACGTAGGGGGCGGCGGCGGGGCGGCGGTCGGTCAGTTCGCGGACCTGTTTCGCCTGCGGGGTGGAATCGATGCGCTTCATCGTCTCGACGTTGTCCAGGTAGGTGTTGGTCAGGATGATCGGGCGGAGGAAAAACACCAACTCGGTGCGGCCCTTGGACCGGCTGCGGGAGCCGAAGAGATCGCCGATCCAGGGCAGGGGCCCGAGGCGGCTGGTGTTTTTCGACTGCGAGGCGCGTTGCAGGCCGCCGAGCACGATGATGTCGCCGTTGCGCGCGCTCACGTAGGACGTGGTGGTGCGACGGCCGATGCGCGGCTGGTCGTTGCCGTCGATCCGGACGGTGCCGAGCACGTCCTCGACCTCCTGCTCGACCTCCAGCTGCACCGCGCCGCTGCTGCCGATCAGGGGCAGCACGCGCAGGCGGATACCGATCTCCTGTTGGGTGACGGTGGAGCTGCTGGTCAGGCCGGTCGCGGAACCCGACGAGCCGGTGGTGGTGCCGGAGATCACGGGGCGGGTCTCGCCGACGAAGATCTCGGCCTCCTTGTTGTGGGTGGTGACGATGGACGGGGTCTGGAGGATGGAGGAATTCGTCTTCCGGGGGGTGGTGGACAGGCTGACGATGCCGGAGAGGTCGAAGTTGCCCGCGCCGACGTTCGTGATGTCGGCGAAAGAGCCCGAGGCGGAGCCGCCGAGCGAGGCGCCGGCGGCGGTCGCGCTGATGCCGGTCAGTTTATTGTCCGTCACCTCGAGGCCGAGGGCGCTGATGCCGGACGAGGCGTCGTCCTGGAGGGTCACCTCGGCGATCACCACCTCGATGCGCACCTGGGCGAGCAGCACGTCGAGCCTGTCGACGAGGGATTTGATCAACTTGATGTCGTTCGGCGTGCCGGCGATCACGATCGCGTTCGACCGCTCGTCGGCGACGATGGTCAGCAACTCGGAAAACTCCTCGGAAGCGGCCGCGCTGACGGCGGCGTTGGCGGCGGGATTGGCCGGGGCGGCGGGGGTGGGGGTGGCGGGGGCGGCGGGGGTCGGGTTCAGGCGGGTGCCGGAGAGGCGATTGGAGCGGGTCGACTGGCGCTGTGAGGCGCTGGACTGGCCGGTGACCAGCTTGGCCAGCAGGGCCTCCACCTCGGTGGCGGTGGCGTGCTTCAGGAACACCACCTCGCTGCGGGTGTTGGGGGACGCCTCGGTGTCGAGTTTCGCGATGAGGTCGTCGAAGAGGGCCTGTTCGCGTGCGTCGCTGATCAAAATCACCTGGTTGGTGCGGTCGTCGGGCTGGTAGATCGTGTTGGTGCCGATCATCGCGGCGAGGGGGCCGCCGAGCAGGGTGCGGAGTTGGTTGACCAGGTCGGAGGCCTTGGCGTTGACCACCGGGTAGGATTTCACCGCGAGGCCGGAGCCGGAGGGACGGTCGAGTTTCGCGATCAATTCCTCGATGCGCTGGAGGTTCGAGATCGATTCGACCACGAGGGCGGAGTTGGTCTTGTCGAAGACGATGGGGGCGGAGCCGAGGTTCGGGTTGATCAGCTGGCTGATCTGGGGAACGAACTCGCCGACGCGCAGGAACTCGAGGGTGAAGAGTTTGGTTGCGATGCGGCCGCTGGGCGCGAGGCCGAGGGTGGAGCCTTCGATGAATTCGGGCGCCTCGGTGCGGGTGAGCTGCAGCTGGGAAACCTTGATGAAACGTTCGCCGAGGGGGGCGAAGCCGATGCCCTGGAGGTTGAAAAGGGTTTCCAGGGCGCGCAGGGCCTCGGACTTCGGCAGGGGTTTATCGAGGGTCAGGGTGAAGGTCGCCTCGGGCAGTTGGGCGGGGCGGAGGAGGATCTTGCCGGTCCAGCGTTCGTAGAGGTCGAGGACCTGGTCGCGCGAGTCGTTGCGCATGATCACCGGGCCGACCATCTCCTCGGGCGCGGCGGCCGGGGCGGGCGAAGGGGTGGTCTTGGCGACGCGACGGGCCCGCTCGGCGGCGGGCGGCGGGGTGGACGGCACGGGTTCGCCGAGGGGCGGCGGGGCGGATACGGGGGTGAGGGGCGCGACCGGGACGACGGGGGGGGCCGGCACTTCGACGGGCGGGTTGAGCAGGGCGTCCGCCGATGGCTCCGGGGGCGGCGGGGTCTCCTGGGCGCGCACGGGGGCGACGGCGAGGACGGACAGGGCGGAGAGCAGGGCGAGGGCGGGGCGGGATGAACGAGGCATCGAAGGCGATAGACGCCGTTACACTCGCGAGGGTTGCAGCGAAGTGGCGAGGTTGAAAATTAAACGTCGTCGCGGTCGGGCGGACGGGCGAGGCGTGCGGGCGGGGCGGATTGGGGGTTGAATCGGTCGGCGCCGCGCGGTGAGGTGGGTCTTTATGGTGACGGAATACGTGATGCAGGGGGTGTGGGTATTGATCGCGCTGCGACTGGCGGCGCAGCTCGGCCTGGCGGCGCTTAATCGCCGCGAGGTCCTGCGCCACGCCGGCAACCCGCCTCCCGCCGTCGCGGCCATGATCGACGCCGCCACCTTCCGCCGCAGCACCGACTACACCCTGGCCAAGAACCGATTCGGCACGGTCGCGCTGATTTTCGACGCCGGCGTGCTCGCCCTCCTGCTGGCCAGCGGCGTCTTGCCCTGGCTCTTTGCCCACATCGCGGCCTGGGCGCCGGGCGCGCGCTGGGACGACGCCCTCTTTATCCTGGCCGCGTCCTTGCTGGCCGGCGCCCCCGGCCTGCCCTTCGAGTGGTGGGAGACCTTCCGGCTCGAGGCGCGTTTTGGTTTCAACAAAATGACGCCGGGCCTCTGGCTGGCGGACAAGGCCAAGGGAGTGGCGCTGCTTCTAGTCATCGGGTTTCCGCTGCTCTGGGGCCTGCTCGCCCTCGCGGCTCTGGCCGGGCCGGCGTGGTGGGTGTGGGGTTTTGCCCTGCTCTTCGGGTTTCAGCTGCTCATGGTCGTGCTCTACCCGCGACTCATCCTGCCGCTCTTCAACAAACTCACCCCCTTGCCGGAGGGGGCCTTGCGGGACCGGCTCTTTCGCCTCTCCGAGCGCACCGGCTTCAAGGCCGCCACCATCGAGGTCATGGACGGCAGCAAACGCAGCGGCCACGCCAACGCGTTTTTCACCGGCTTCGGACGTTTCCGGCGCATCGTTTTGCTCGATACGCTGATCAACCAGCTCACCGAGGCCGAGACCGAGGCGGTCCTGGCCCACGAGGTCGGGCACTACCGGCGCGGGCACATCCCGAAGATGCTCGCCACCTCGGCGGCGCTGCAATTCGCGGGTTTCTGGGCGGTGGCCGCGCTGGCCCGCGCGCCGTGGTTCAACGGCGGCTTCGGTTTTCCCGCCGGCGAAATGGCTCCGGCGCTCCTGCTCTTCGGGCTGACCAGCGGGCTCGCGACCTTCTGGTTCGCCCCGCTGGGCAACCACGTCTCGCGCAAACACGAATTCGAGGCCGACGCCTTTGCCCGCGAGGCCATGGGCGGCCCGGCCGAGCTGGTGGCCGCGCTGCGCAAAATGGCTTCCAAAAGCCTGAGCAACCTCACCCCGCACCCGCTCTTCAGCGCGGTGTATTACTCGCACCCGGCGCTGGTCGAGCGGGAGGCGGCGCTGCTGGCCGGCG
>CAMCHD010000265.1 GCA_945874545.1 Akkermansia muciniphila
AACACCCGGAATTGAGCGGCGACATGCGACGCGCCGGGCGACGACGGCTGGCGGTGCTGGTTCTGGCCTTGGCGGGGGCGGCGGCCGGGCCGGCGGAGGAGTTCGCGGGCCCGGTCGGTGTCGATCCGGCGCGGTCGTTTTTGGAGCAGCGGGTGCGCTCCGACGCGGACGATCATCTGGCCTGGAATCGGCTGGGCGGGCTCTATCTGGAAAGGCTGCGGCTCGAGGGCGATCTCGACTTCGCCGGGCGGGCGGCGGAGGCGGCCCGCGAGTCGCTCCGCGTCGTGCCGGCGGAGCAGAATCGCGGCGGTGTCCTCCTCCGCGCGCTCGCGGCGCAGGCGGCGCACGACTTTGCCGCGGCGCGCGCGGACGGGGAGAGGCTGACCGCGGCCGACCGCGGGCGGCCGGATGCGTGGAACATCCTCGGCGACGCTTGTTTTGAACTGGGCGACTACGCGGCGGCGGAGGCCGCGTGGGCCGAGTTGGCCCGGCTGGAACCGGGGACGGCCGGCACGGAATCGCGGCGGGCGCGGCTCGCGTTTATCCGGGGAAAGACGGCCGAGGCGGCCCGCCTCTTCGGGGCGGCCCGGGTGGCGGCCGAAAAGGCGGCGCCGCGCTCCGCCGAGACGGTGGCGTGGTGCCTCGTGCAAAGGGGCTACCTCGCGTTTTTGACCGGCGAACTCAAGGTGGCGGAAAAGGCCTACCGTATGGCTTTGGTGGAGACGCCGGGCTGGTTCGTGGCCGAGGATCATCTCGGCGAGGTGCTGGCGGCCCGGCGGGACTTCGACGGCGCGCTGGCGCTCTACCGGCCGCTGGCGGAGCGCCTGCGTCGGCCCGAGCTCTGGCAGGCGCTGGGCGATGTGCTCGTCGCGGCCGGCAAGGTGGCGGAGGCGGAGGGCTGGCACGATCGCGCGGGGGCGGAATTTCTCGTCCAGGCGGAGGCGGGCAACGCCCACTACTTCCACCACCTGGCCGGTTTTTACGCCGATGTGCGGGTGAACCCGGCCGAGGCGGTGCGGTGGGCGCGGCGCGACCTCGCCCTGCGGCGGAGCGTCGGCGCCTGGGACGCGCTGGCCTGGGCGCTGCACCGGGCGGGCGAGTCGGCCGAGGCGATGGACGCGATGCGCCACGCCCTCGCCCCGGGCGTGCGCGATCCCCACCTGCTGGTGCACGCCGCCCTGATCTTTCACGCCGCCGGAGAGACCGCGCGCGGCCGGGAGCACCTGCGCGAAGCGAAGGCGATGAACCCGCTTTACCACGGCTTCCACGTCCACCGCTGATCGCGGCGGACCCGTCACCGAGAAACGGATACGGGGGGCGCGCTACTCCACGCCGACGACGGGCAGGTCGGCGGCGTGCTCGATGCTGAACTTCAGCGCGAGCTCGCGTTTCTCGCCGGGCTTCAGGTCGAGGCGCCAGGTCAGGCGACCCTCGGCGTCGCGGGCCAGGCCGGCGCGGGGCGGCTCGGCGGCGGCGTCCTCGGGCCTGGGGAACTCGCGCTCGGCGGGGGCGAGCAGTTTGACCACGATCTTCTCGTCGCGGGCGACGGGCAGGGCGTCGGTCAACTCGACGCGCTCGGGGGCGCGTTTGTTGTTCGTGACGGTGAGGAGGATATCGTAGGTGGTGCGACGGCTGCGCGAGGTGAAGCCGGTGTCCTCGGTGAAGCGGGAGACGACCTTGCGTTTCAGCGCGATGCCCTCGTCCGCGCCGAGGCGGAGGGTGAACTTTTCCCCCGGCATGGTGGTGGCGAGGCGGGACACGGCGACAAAGGTGTCGTCGAGGAACACGTTGAGCGCGCCGCCGAGGAAGGGCAGGTCGCCGGTGTTGGTCACGGCGGCGGTGAGGAAGGCGGTTTCCTGGAGCTTGGGCGTGGCCTGGTAACGCAGGGTCGCGGCGAGGTCGGCGCCGCCGAGCGGCACGCGCTGCGGGGCGTTGTCGCTCGCCAGGGTGACGGGCGTGGCGATCTTGAAGTTCGCGCTGGTGGCGGCGGAAGCGACCTCGGCGCTGGCGAAGGTGGCGTCGACCTCCTGCACGACGGGATCGGCGTCGTAGGCCATGCTAGCCATGGCGGCGGGGGCGGCGGCGAGGGAGGCCTTGGCCCGGCCGGCTTTGCGCTCCAGGCTGGCCGCGCCGTCGGAGAACATGCCGTAGGCGACCGGACGGGAGACATCCACATACCACGGCGCGATCTCGGGGGCGCCGCCGCCGAGGCCGGGGCGGGCGGTGGAGAGGGTGAGGGCGATGTCGGTCCAGTCCTCGCCGGTGGCGTTGCGCACGAGGCCGAAGGCGTCGAGCCGGACCTGGCGTTTTTCGCTGCGCAGGCGGGCGTCGTAGGCGGGCGTCCAGGACGCGCCGGGCAGGGCGTAGGCCAGGGTGAGATCGAGTTTGCCGGCGGCGGCGGGGGCGAGGCGCACGGTCACGGTCTTGGTGGCGCGGCGGGCGGGCTGGCGGCCGCGGAGTTCGTTCAGCTGGGCCTCCGCGGCGGCGATTTTTTCGGCCAGGGCGGCGCGTTCGACATCCAGGCCGCGGGCGGCGGTGTCGAGGCGGGCGCGTTGCTCGGCGGAAAACGTGAGCAGCTTGGCGAAGTCCTCCAGGGAGGGCCGGGCCGGCGGGGTGGCGCCGGCGACGGGCGCGACCGGGGCGGTGGAGGTTTTTTCGATGCTGGCCAGCAGGGCGCGTTGGGACTCGAGCACGGCGCCGTCGTCGTTCAGACGGCGTTCTTCGCGGCGCAGGCCGAGCAGCTGGTCCTCGAGGGTTTTGACCCGCGCGTCGGGCTCGGCGGTCACGAACACGGTGCGGGTGGCGACGTCAAGCAGCGAGGCGGCGACATTGCCCCGGGCGGAGACCTGGACCGACTCGTCGAGCAGCGAGGCGGGCAGGCCGGAGAAAACGAACTCGGCGGTGCCGCCGCTCACCGCGAGGCCGGCGGCGGTGCGGGTGACGACCGCGCGGTCGGGATAGACCGTGGCGGCGGCGAGGCGGGACTCGGCGGGGATGGGGGCGGCGACGAGGGCGGGGGCGAACAGGGCGGCGGCGGGCGCGGCGAAGGCGGCGAGGGCGCGAAGGGAGGGATTCATGAGGGAAAGAGTGGGAAAGCGGCCGGCCGGGGGCGTTCCCGGAAATCTCCGCGCATGGCGATGCGCGAACGGGTTAGGTATGGGCTAGACCTTCACCAAAAACAACTCCGGGCGCATCACGCCGTCGGCGACCTGGTTGACCGTGCCGGTCATGCGAATGGCATAGTCGTCGGCGATGCGGATGCCGATGCGGCCGCCGGGCATGTGCACGGTCACGTCGGCGTCGACCAGGCCGAGTCGGCGGGCGACGGCGGCGGCGGCGCTGGAGCTGCTGCCGGAGGCGAGGGTGTAGCCGGCGCCGCGCTCCCAGATCTCGATGCGGATATTGGCGCGGTCGAGGACCTGGAGGAACTGCACGTTGGTCTTGCGCGGGAAATTCGGGTGCGTTTCCAGGTGCGGACCGTAGCGGTGGGCGAGTTCGGCCGAGACCTCGGGCAGGGGCAGCACGCAGTGGGGGTTGCCGATGGTGGCGGAGCAGTAGGTGAAGGTGCGGTCGAGGGCGGTGATGGACTCGTTCAACACCTCGCGCTCGGGGCCGACGTGGGGGATTTTGGTGCTGATAAAACTCACCCGGCCCATCTCCACGGTGATCAGCGCGCCGTCGTCCTTGATCTCGGACTCCACCACGCCGCCGGGGGTCTCGATGGTGAAGACGGGGGCGTCGGCCAGTTTTGCGTCCCACAGGTAGCGCGAAAAAATGCGCAGGCCGTTGCCGGATTTTTCCGCCTCGGAGCCGTCGGGGTTGAAGATGCGGAGGCCGAAGCGGGCTGCGGTCGAAGGCAGCGGACCCCAGAGGATGCCGTCGGAGCCGACGCCGAAATTACGATGGCAGATGACGCGGATCTGGTCGATCGAGGGCTCGGTCCAGCCGGGGAAATCGGCCGGGTTCAGGACGATGTAATCGTTGCCGAGGGCGTGGTATTTAAAGAAGCGCATGGGGGAGCGGGGAGCTGGGAGTTGGGAGCACGGAGCGGGGGGCGAGGCAAGCGGGCGGGGCGGGGCGGGGGCAAGCCTCGGTTGGCGGCGGTGGGCGGGGGGCCTAAAGCAACGGGGCGAGCAGGCGGCTCAGGTCTTCGGCGAGGTTGGCCGGGAAGGGGCGGCGTTTCAGGTCGGCGAGGGAGAGGGGGCGGGCGTGGCGGGCGAGCTCGCCGGCCCAGGCGCGGAGGGCGTGGCCGTCGCGCGCGCTGTGCAGCACGACGCCGATTTCGAAATTCACGAACAGGCTGCGCATATCGACGTTGGCCGAGCCGATCAGGCCGAGCTCGTCGTCCACGATGATCGCCTTGGCGTGCAGCATGCGCGGCTGGTAGGCCAGCACGCGGGCGCCGGCCCGGACGAGTTGGCGCAGGTAGGGGCGGCGGGCGAGGTCGGTGATGGGGTGGTTGGACCGGGCGGGCAGGATGAGGGTCACGTCGCGGCCGGCGCGGGCCTTGACCACCAGCGAGCGCAGCAGGACCTCGTCGGGGATGAAGTAGGGCGTCACGATCCAGATGCTGCGTTTCGCTTCCTGGATCATGGCCAGGATGCCCTCGTAGAGCGGGTCGCCGGAGACGTCGGGGCCGGCGGCGACCACCTGCACGTCGCTCTCGCCCGAGACCGGATCGGGCGGAGCCGCTTCGGTCTCGGCGGGGCCGGCGGGGCCGGGGGGGCGACCGGTGGCGAAGGTCCAATCGGCCGCGAACACCTCGTCGAGCAGCGCGGCGGCCGGGCCGCGCACGACGGCGCCGACATCGGCCCAGCGTTTTCGCCAGGCCTGGGGGCCGAGGTATTCGCGCGCGAGGTTGTGCCCGCCGACCAGCGCGGTGTGGTGGTCGAACACGGCGATCTTGCGATGGTTGCGCAGATTGGCCGAGCCGCGGGAGGAGAGCGGGAGCACGGGCAGGAACTTCGCCACCTCGCCCCCGGCGCGGCGGAGGGGATCGACAAAGCGGCCGCTGGAAAAAAAGCAGCCGAGGGCGTCGAGTTGCAGGCGCACCCGCACGCCCTCGCGGGCGCGGCGGGCGAGCAGGCGGACGATCTGTTTGCCCACCCGATCGCGGCCGAGGATGTAGGTGGCGATGTGGATGGTATGGCGCGCGGCGAGGATCTG
>CAMCHD010000266.1 GCA_945874545.1 Akkermansia muciniphila
CGCATCGACCAGCTCGATGCCGACGGCCTCAACCTCCTCCGGCGTGAACGCGTCGGCACCGTTTTCCAGTTTTTCCACCTCCTCCCCACCCTGTCGGTCGCGGAGAACATCGAGCTGCCGCTGCAACTCCTGCGCCTGCCCGCCGCCGAACGCGCGACCCGCGTGGCCGCCCTCCTCGCTCGGGTCGGTCTCGTCGCCCGCGCCTCCGCCCTGCCTTCCCAGCTTTCCGGCGGGGAACAACAACGCGTGGCAATCGCCCGCGCGCTCGTCCATCGCCCCGCCCTGCTGCTCGCCGACGAACCCACCGGGAACCTCGATTCCGCCAACGGCGCCAACATCCTCGCCCTGTTGCGCGAGCTGACCGACGAAACCGGCACCGCGCTGGTGCTCGTCACCCACAGCGAGGAGGCCGCCGCCATCTGCCACCGCCGCGTGCGCCTGCGCGATGGCCGCGTGGTCGAACCGTCGGCATCAACCCAAGCCTGAGCCGCGCCGACCCCGGCCCTTTCCCTTGAACGGCTCCCTTCTTCCCCTCCTGCTCCGCCGCCTGTCCCTGCGGCACGCCCGCCTCGCCCCGGGCCAGACGACCCTGCTGGTGTTTATCCTCGCGCTGGGCGTGGCGGTTTTCACCGCCGTCCGCCTCGCCAACCGCGCCGCCGTCTCGTCGTTCACCCACTTCACGGATACGCTGACCGGCCAGTCGGATTGGATCGTCCAGGCCCCGGCCGGCCCCCTGCCCGAAAGCGTGCTGCCGGAACTTCGCGCCGCGCTCGCGGATCTGGCGGTGCAAATCCATCCGGTGGTCGAGAGCACCGCCGCCGAGCCGGTCGCGGTCGACGCGCCGGCCGAGGAGCGCTTTGGCCGCCGAACCTACACCCTCCTAGGCGTCGATCTGGTCGCGGTGGCCAACCTGGCCGCGCAACAAGCCGCCGCCGACCCGTTTTTCCGCGCCCGCGCCTCCGCGACCGGCCCGGCCTCGCCGACCGGTTTTTTCGATCTCTTCGGACCCGAACCGCTGGCCTGGGCGAGCCCGCGCCTCGCCTCCCCGCTGCCGGACCACCTCGAACTCATCATCCAGGACCGCCCGGTCCGCCTGCGCCTCGCCGGCGCAATCCCGCAAGCGCCCGACGGACCCGTCGCCCCGCCGCAGCTGCTCGTGCTCGACCTGCCCCGCCTCCAGGAACTGGTCGGCCGCGCCGGCCGGGTGGACCGCGTCGAGTTCGTGCTCGAAGCCGGCCCCGCCCTCGAACGCCGCCGCGCCGATCTCGGCCGCCGCCTGGAGCAACTCGCCGCGCCCGCGCCGGGCGACTCCGCCCGCTGGCTGGTCACAACCCCGGGGGCAAAACGCGACACCGCCGCGACCATGACCCAGGCTTTCCGGCTCAACCTCACCGTGCTCTCGCTCATCGCCCTGCTGGTCGGGCTTTACCTGGTTTTCCAAGCCCTCGATGGAGCGGTGGTGCGGCGCCGCGCCGAGATCGCCGTGCTGCGCTCGCTCGGGGTCGACGCCGCCGTGATCCGCCGCGCCTGGCTGGCCGAGGCCGCCCTGCTCGGCCTGCTGGGCGGCGCGCTCGGCCTGCTGCTCGGCTGGGCCGGAGCGCAGGTCGCTGTCCGGGCGGTCGGCAAAACCGTGAACGCCCTCTACTACACCACCACGGTCGAGGCCGCCGGACTCGCCTGGGGCGAGGCCGCGCTCAGCCTCGCGGCCGGCGTCGTGGCCAGCGTGCTCGCGGGTTGGGCGCCCGCCCGCGCGGCCGCCGCCACCCCGCCCGCCCAGGTCTTGGTGCGCGGCGCCCCCGGCGCGATCGGCGGGCGGTGGTTGCGCAGCCCGGCCCTCGCGGCCGGCGTGCTTTGCCTCGGCGTCATTCTCTCCCGGTTGCCCCCGCTCGACCTCGGCGGCGGCACGCGTTTCCCCCTCGCCGGGCACATCGCCGCGTTCTGCGGCATTTTGGGCGGCGGCATGCTCGCCGCCCTCGCCCTGCCCGTTCTCGGCCGCGCCCTCCGCCCCCTCGCCGGCCGCGGCGCGCCCTGGCGCGTCGCCCTCGGCCACCTCGCCCTTCCCTCCGGCCGGCACCGTCTCGCGGCAGCCGCGCTGGTCTGCGCCATCGGCATGGCCGCCGGCATGGCCATCCTGGTGGCGAGCTTTGAAAAATCCGTCCGCACCTGGGTGCAGACCGCCCTTCAAGCCGACCTCTACCTCTCCAGCTCCGGCGCGCAATCGGCCTCGACCGACAACCACATCGCCCCCGCCACCTGGCGCGCCCTGATCGCCCACCCCGCCGTTGCCCACGCGTCGGTGTTCTCCGCCTACCCGCTCACCCTCGATGGCAAACCCACCACGCTGGGCGGCGGCGACCTCGCCAACCAGGCCGGCCGCGGCGGTTTCCTCTGGGTGGACGGCCCGCCTCCGCCGGAGACCCTCGACCCGGCGCGCAACGCCGGACTCGCCCTGGTGAGCGAGAGTTTTTCCGACCGGTTTAAGATCCGCCGTGGCGACTCCTTGGACGTGCCGACCCCGGGCGGGCCGCAAACCCTGCGCGTCGCGGCGGTGTTCGCCGATTACGGCAACGAACGCGGCACCGTGTTGGTTGACCGGACCCACACCGTGCGCTGGTTCGCCGACGACCACGCCACCAGCCTGGCGCTGGATCTCGCGCCCGGAGCCTCCGCCGAGACCGTGCGCACCGACCTGCTCAAGACCCACCCCGGCCTCGCCATCTTTACCAACGCCGCCCTGCGCGTCGAGGTGCTGCGCGTGTTCCGCCAGACCTTCTCCATCACCTACGCCCTCCAGGGCATCGGGCTGGCGGTCGCGGTGGTGGGGCTCGCGCTCAGCCTTGCCAGCGTGCTGCTCGACCGCCGCGACGAACTGACGACGCTGCGGGCGCTGGGTTTCCGCCGGGGCGAGATCGCCCACGCCACCGCCGTCGAGGGCGGCGTGCTCGCCTTCTGCGCCACCCTGGCCGGGATCGCGCTGAGCTTCGCCCTCGGCTGGCTGCTCATCCACGTGATCAACAAACAAAGTTTCGGCTGGACCCTCGCCTTCGCGGTGCCGGCCGGCCAGCTCGCCGCGCTCGGCGCGTTGGTGGTCGGCACCGGCGTGGGCGTGAGCCACCTCGTCGGCCGCTGGGGCGCCGACCTGCCCTCCGACCGCGAGGAATAATCCCGACCATGCGCGTCCTTATTTATCTGCTTTGGCTCGGCCATTCCGTCGCCACCTTCGCGCCCGCCGCGAGCGGCCCCGAGATCACGGCGTTGACCGCCGACGGGTTTGCGGTGCCGCGTCCCGATCCGGTCTTCACCTTCCCGCGGGACCACGGCTCCCACCCCGACTACAAGATCGAGTGGTGGTATCTGACCGGCCATCTTTACGCCGACGAAGGCCCGGCGGCGCGGCGTTTTGGTTTTCAAGCGACCTTCTTTCGCTCCGCCGCCCCTCGGGACGTCGCTTCGCGTCCGGGCCCGGCCGCCTTCGGCCACGACCAGATCTACCTCGCGCACATGGCGCTGATCGACGTCTCCACCGGTCGCTTCCTGCACCAGGAACGCCTCAACCGCGCCGGCTGGGACGCGACCGCGTCCACCACCACGCTCGACGTGCGCAACGGCGACTGGTCGCTCGCGCTCTCCGACCCCGCCGCCGCGCCGGGCGCCGAGACGCTCGCGCTGGTCGGCGGCATCCGCGCCGAGGCCCGATTCCACCTGACCCTGAAACCGACCAAACCCCTGGTGCGCTTCGGCGCCGACGGCTACTCGCGCAAGGGAGCCGCCCCCACCGCCGCCAGCTATTACCTGACCTTCCCGCGCCTCGCCGCCGCCGGCACGCTGACCTTGGACGGCCGTCCCCTTCGCGTCACGGGCGAGGCCTGGATGGACCACGAATACAGCAGCAGCCAGCTCGACCAGAACCAGGTCGGTTGGGACTGGCTCAGCGCCCAGCTCGACGACGGGCGCGAACTGATGTTTTATCGCCTGCGCACCACCGACGGCGGCACCGATCCGGCCTCCACCCTCACCTGGGTGGACCGCGACGGCCGCGCCGCGACCGCTCCCTTCCGCTGGGAACCCCTGACCACCTGGAAAAGCCCACACACCGGCGCGGTCTACCCCCAGCGTATCCGCCTGACCACGACCGATCCGCGGACCGCGGCCGAGGTCGTGTTCATCGTCGAGCCCTTCCACCCCGACCAGGAGCTCGGCGGCTCGCTCGGCGGCGTGACCTACTGGGAGGGAGCCTGCCGCGTGCTGTCCGCGAAGGGCGAAAATCTCGGCTCCGCCTACCTGGAGCTCACCGGCTACGACCGCGCCGTCGAGGCCCTGCGCTAAGCCCGCGTCACGCCGCCCCGACCCCGATTTTTCGCCATGTCCACCCACGACTCCACCTCCCCCGCTCCGCTCGTCCTCATCGCCGGCCTGACCGGCGGCATCGGCGCCGATCTCGCGCGCCGTCTCCACCGCTCCGGCTGGCGGGTAGGCGGTTTCGCCCGGTCCGCCGAAAAACTCGCCGCCCTCGCCGCCGAACTACCCGGTCTGGAGACCGCCGTGGCCGATGCCACCGACCCGGCGGCGGTGGAAGCCGCCGTGGCGGACCTCACCACGCGCGGCGGCGGCCAGCTCGACGCCTACGTCCACTGCGTCGGCTCCATACTCCTCAAGGCCGCCCACCTCACCTCCATCGAGGAGTGGCGCCGCACGCTCGACCTGAACCTGAATTCCGCCTTCTACGGCCTGCGCGCCGCCGTCGGCCCGATGCAGGCGCGCGGCTCGGGCGCCATCGTGTTGCTCAGCTCCGTGGCCGCCTCCACCGGACTGCCCGGCCACGAGGCCATCGCCGCCGCCAAGGGCGGTATCGAAGGCCTGGTCCGCGCCGCCGCCGCCAGCTACGCGACACGGAACGTTCGCGTCAACGCGGTGGCCCCCGGCCTGGTCGACACCCCGCTCGCCGCCGGTCTGCTGGGCAACCCGGCCGCGCGCGCCTTCTCGGAGAAGATGCACCCGCTCGGCCGCGTCGGCACGCCCGCCAACATCGCCTCGGCCATCGCCTACCTGCTCTCGCCGGAAGCCGACTGGGTGACGGGCCAGGTCTGGGGTGTGGACGGCGGCCTTGGCACCGTTCGCCCACGCCCCAAGGCCTGAGTCGGAGAAAACCGAGGAGCAAC
>CAMCHD010000267.1 GCA_945874545.1 Akkermansia muciniphila
CGGTCCCAACGGGTCGGGCAAAACCAGCCTCATCCAGGCCGTGCTGCGCCTGCGCACCCTGGCGCGGATGCCGCTGGCCGAGGCCCGGACGGAAAACGAACCCGACGCGGCCGAGATCGGGTTTCGGTTTGATCCGCCCCACGACGGCCTCGAGGCGACCCTCACCTGCCGCGACGAGGACCGCTGCGATCTGCTCCAGGTCTCCCCGCTGCCGGCGGGTGAGGGAGCCGATGACTGGGCCGGTCTGCGTGCCCGCCTGCTCACCGTCCGCTCCTACCTTTTGGATGCGCGGGCCATCGCCCGTCCGGTCTATCCGGTGGCCTCCGACGAACTCGCGCCGGACGGTGGCAATCTTGCCGCCCATCTCGCCCGTTTGAGCGAACGTTCGCCGGCGGCCTACGCCGGGCTGTGCGAGGAGCTGTTTCGGCTTTTTCCCGAATACGCCCAGCTCGCGCTCGATCCCGCACGAGGCTCCTTTTCGCTACGGCTCGCCGGCTCGGGCGCCGCCGTGCTCGTGCCGGCCGACGAGCTGTCGCAAGGCACCCTCTACGTCCTCGCCCTGCTCGCCCTCGCCCACGATCCCGACCCACCCGCCATCGTCTGCCTCGAGGAGCTCGATCGGGGCATCCATCCGCGCCTTTTGCGCGGTGTGCGCGACGTGCTCTATCGGCTGACCCACCCCGCCGACTACGGCCACGCCCGCCGGCCGGTGCAGGTCATCGCCACCACCCATTCCCCCCATTTGCTCGATCTTTTCCGGGACCACCCCGAGGAAATCGTCATCGCCGACAAACACGGCCGCGCCGCGACGTTTGCCCGGCTCTCCGACCGGCCCGACCTGGCCGACCTGCTGGCCGAGGGCGGCACGCTCGGCGACCTCTGGTATTCCGGCATCCTCGGCGGCGTGCCGGAGGAGACATGAACGCGCGTCCGCCCCGTCTTGCCCTGCTCGGCGAGTCCGTGGTGGACGAGTCCGCCCTCGCCATCCTGGTCGAGGCGGTCCTCGGCCGTCCGTTTGAGCGCATCCAGCCCGGCCTGCGCGCGCGCGGCTGGCCGTCGGTGTTGCAAATCCTACCGGCCATCGCCCGGCACCTGCACTTCAACACCGACGCGGACGCGCTGGTCGTCCTGGTCGACGCGGACGACACCGAGCCGCATGGCGCGCGCCACGAGGCGCCGGGTTACTTCCATCCCCGCTGCCGGCTCTGCCAGCTGCGCGCCGCCTTCCGCCGCGCCACCCGCAACCTCCCGCCGGCGCGCGGCCGGGAGCGCCTCCTGCGCGCGATCGGCCTCGCCGTGCCCGCCGCCGAGGCCTGGTATCTCTGCGGCCGCGACGAAACCGTCGGCGAGGCCGCCTGGACGGCCGGCCGGGAGGCGGGCCGCCCGCCCTACACCCGCCGCGAGCTCAAGGCGCGGGTCTACGGCACCGAACGCCCCAATCTCGCGCAGGCGGTGGCCGGCGCCACCGCCGCCGCCCGCCGCCACGCCCGCGACCCGCGCCGTCTCGAATTCGACTTCCCCGGCTTCGCCGCCCTTGCCGCCGATCTGCGAAGCTGGGACATGATCAATCGTTGACATATAAACTAATTGGTGTTCCGATAGGTTCATGAACACCGATCCCGCCCAGGCCCGCCGCCTTGTCCACGAGCTCGTGGCCACCGCCGATCTGTTTTTGCGCGAGAGCCAGCGCCTGTTTCGGCCGCACGGCCTCACCGCGCCCCAGTTCAACGTGCTCAACCTGCTCGCCGACCGCGCGCCGGACGCCGGTTACAGCCAGCGGGAGCTGGCCGACACGCTGGTGGTGGACCGCAGCAACGTCACCGGGTTGATCGACCGCATGGAGGCGGCGGGCTGGGTGCGGCGCGTGGACGATCCCGCCGACCGTCGCGTTTACCGGGTGGCGCTCACTCCCGCCGGGCGCCGGCTCTGGCAGAAGGTCGCGCCGGACTACGATCAGGTGGTGGCGCAGGTGACGGGCGCGTTGAGCGCGGTCGAGGTCTCGCGCGGCGTCGCCGTGCTGGTGAAACTCCAGGCGGCCGCGACCGCGTGGCGTCTGCCCTCCGCCTGAATCTTCCTGTTACTCCCATGAGCGCCCAATACGCCCCCTGGTTCATCGCCCTTCCGGTCCGACTGCTCTCCCGCTGGCTCTACCGCGTGCGCGCCCTGCACGCCGAACGCCTGCCCCCGGGCGGGGCCCTGCTGCTGGCCAACCACCTCTCGTATGTCGACGTGTTGGTGCTCCAGCTGGCCTGTCCCCGCCCGATCCGGTTCGTGGGTCACGAAAATCTGGTGACGGAGCACTGGTTTTTCCGGCTCGTATTCCGGCTCTCCGGCACCATCCCGGTCTCGCGCACCAACGCGCTCAGCGCCACCCGCCGGGTGGTCGAATGCCTGGGGCGGGGCGAATATGTGCTGCTCTTTCCCGAGGGGGCGATCTCGCGCACCGGCCAGGTGATGAAGCTCGAGCGCGGCTTCGAGTTGATGGCGCGCCGCGCCGGCGTGCCGGTCGTGCCGGTGTATCACGACGGCCTTTGGGGCTCGGTCTTTTCGTTCTCGGGTCACGGCTACATCTTCAAATCGCCCCGGCTCATGCCCACGCCGGTGACGGTGGCGTGGGGCGAACCGATCCCGGCGGCGCGGGCCGACGCCGGGACGGTCAGGGCGGCCCTGCTCGAACTCGGCGCGGAGGCTTTCTCCGCTCATCCCCGGCTCGGCCGGCACCTGGCGCGGGAGGCGGTGCGCGCCTTGGCCAAACGGCCCGGCAAGGTCGAGTTGGTCGACCGCACCGGCGCGCGGCTGGAGGTGTCCGCCGCGCGAATGCTCGGTGCGGCCGCCGCGCTGTCCCGTCACCTGCGCCGCACGGTGGACGGCGACCGGGTGGGCATCGTGCTGCCCCCGGGAGCGGGGGCGACGATCGCCAACCTCGCCGTGCTCTGCGCGGGCAAGACCCCGGTCAATCTCAACTTCACCGCCGGCCGGGCCGCGCTCCAGGCCAGCCTGCGCATCGCCGGCATCCGCACCGTGCTCTCGGCCGACGCGATGCGGGCCAAGCTGCCGGATTTTCCCTGGCCGGAGGACACCCGGGACTTCGCCGCCACGCTCGCCGCCGCGGGTGGCAAGCGGGCGGTGGTGCCCTGGGTGGTCGCGGCCTGGCTGCTGCCCAACCAGCTGCTGCCGGTGCTGCTCGGTCTGCCGCGCGAAGGGGGCGACCGCGAGGCCGGACTGTTGTTCACCAGCGGCAGCGCGGGCGAGCCCAAGGGCGTCGTGCTCACGCACCGCAACATCCTGGGTAACTGCTGGCAGATTTCGTCGCTCGCGATCCTGCCGGACACGGCGGTCATGCTCGGTTGCCTGCCCATCTTCCACAGCTTCGGCTTCACCGTCACCCTGTGGTATCCGCTGCTGCGGGGGTGCCGGGTGGTGACGGTGCCGAGTCCGCTGGAAACCCGTCGCATCACGGACGCCCTCCGCGAGGAGGCCTGCACGGTCTGGGTGGCGGCGCCGACCTTCGCGCGGCCGGTGTTGCGCAAGGCCGAGCGGCGCGATCTGCGCAGTCTCGAGGTCCTGGTCACCGGGGCGGAGAAGCTCCCGGACGATCTCGCCGCCCTGGCGCGGGAGAAATTCCACCTCGAGATCATGCAGGGCTACGGCCTGACCGAGACTTCGCCGGTGGCCTGCGTGAACCAACCCGATCCCCCGGTCGTCACCGGGACCGGAGAGGCCCAGCGGGGACAGCGGGCCGGGTCCGTCGGGCGCATGCTTCCGGGCATGGCCGCGCGTCTGCTCGATCCGGTCACCCTGGAGCCGCTGGGCGGCGCGGTCGGCGGCGTGGTCGCGCTGCGCGGGCCGAATGTATTCGCCGGCTACCTGGGCGATCCGGAGCGCACGGCGGCGGCCTTCAAAGACGGCTGGTTCGTGACCGGCGACCTGGGTCGGTTCGACGAGGACGGTTTCCTCTGGATCGAGGGGCGCCTGTCGCGTTTCTCCAAGCTCGGGGGCGAGATGGTGCCCCATGGAACGATCGAGCAGAAGCTGCTCGAGCTCTTCGGCGGGAGCGAGGCGGACGCGCGGGACGGCTACCCGGTGTTTGTCACCGGCGTGCCCGACGCGCAAAAGGGCGAGGCGCTGGTCCTGCTCACCACCTGGCCCGAGCTCACCGCCGAGGCGGTGCGGGAAAAACTCGCCTCGGCCGGCGTGCCCAACCTTTGGATACCCCGGATCGTCAAACGGGTGGACGCCATCCCGGTTCTCGGCACCGGCAAGCTCGACCTCAAGGCGGCCCGCGCGCTCGCCCTCGACGGAGGCGCGGCGAACCGGAGCTGATCGCATGCGCATCGACGGTCACGTCCACGTGGTCGGCACGGGCAAACACGGCTCCGGCTGTTGGTATCGGCCGCGTGGTCTCACCCGTGTCGCCGCGCCGATCCTGCTGCGGACCATGGGGCTGTCCGCCTCGGCCTTGCGGGAGGATTTCGAGACGCTCTACGTCGCGGCCCTGCGGGAACAGATCCGGGAGGCCGGTCTCGACGCGGCCGTCATCCTCGCCCAGGAGCTGCCGCATCGCGACGACGGGGAGGCGCTGCCCGACGCGGGTTCGTTTTTTGTGCCGAACGACTACGTGTTGGCGCTCGCGCGACGGCACCCGGAGTTCCTGGCCGCGGTGTCGATCCATCCGGCGCGCCGGGACGCGCTGGACGAGCTCGAGCGGTGCATCGCGGGCGGCGCGGTCATGCTGAAATGCCTGCCCAATGTGCAGAACATGGATTGGAACGCGCGTCGTTACCGGCCGTTTTTGACCCGTCTCGCCGAGGCGGGCCTCATCCTCCTGGCCCACACCGGAAGCGAGCGGACCATGCCGGTCCTGCGACCGGACCTCGCCACGCCGCGCGTGCTCACCCAGGCCTTGGAAATCGGTGTCACCTGCATCGCGGCCCACTGCGGCACCGGTCTGTTCGCGCTCGACCCGGACTACTTCGACGACTTCGTCGCGATGACCCGGCGCTTTCCCAACCTTTATGGCGACAACAGCGCCCTGGCCGGGCTGAGTCTGCGTTTCCGCCCGGCGCAACTCCGCCGGATCCGCGAGGACGAGACGCTGGCCGGGAGGATGATTTATGGAAGCGATCTGCCGGTGCC
>CAMCHD010000268.1 GCA_945874545.1 Akkermansia muciniphila
TGCGCGCCGTGCTCGACTCGAACTTCTGGTTGGCGACCCACGTGGTGATCATCACCATCGGCTACAGCGCCACCTACCTCGCCGGTTTCCTCGCCGCCCTCTACATCCTGCGCGGGGCCCTTACCCGTTCGCTCGACCGCGACACCGCCCTCGCCCTCGAACGCATGGTCTACGGCATCATCTGTTTCGCCACCCTGTTCAGTCTGGTCGGCACCATCCTCGGCGGCATCTGGGCCGACCAGTCCTGGGGCCGCTTCTGGGGCTGGGACCCGAAGGAAAACGGCGCGCTGATCATCGTGATCTGGAACGCGATCATCCTGCACGTGCGTTGGGGCAAGTTGTCCGGCCCGCGCGGCCTCATGGCCCTGGCGGTGTTCGGCAACATCGTGACGAGTTGGAGCTGGTTCGGCACCAATCTGCTGGGCGTCGGCCTGCACAGCTACGGTTTCACCGACCGCGGTTTCTGGGCCCTGGTCATGTTCGCCGCCAGCCAGCTGGCGCTGATCGCCCTCGCCGTCCTGCCCGGCCTGCGGTGGCGCGGCGATCCCCTGGCGGCGGCCGAGACCACGCCGCGCGCGGTTTAGGGCCTATCAATTAAAGTTATAGCCGCAAAGAGTCACAAAATTTATCTTCCTCCGGTGAAGCACTTCCGCGCGCCTGTAGGCGCCTGTGACGCTTGATGCGCGATGGGATCTTCTGCGCCTTTTTGCGGTGACTCGCCGTTTTAGTGGCCACAACTCTATTTAAAATGCGCTAGACCCGACGCGCCGAGCGCACTCGGCCGGCCGACGCGCGGGTGGCGCGCCGGCCCCGCCTTTCCGACCCGACGGCCTTACCCCACCGGGCCGCCCGCCGGCCCCAGCTCGGCGAGCAATTGCCCCGCCGCCCGCCGCGCCACCCCCTCGCTGGCCGCCGTCACCCGGGCGTAGATGAGGGTGGTCTGCAGGGACGCATGCCCCAGGCAGGCGGAAATCACCCGGATGCACACGCCTTCCTCCAGCAGATGGGTGGCGTAGCTGTGCCGCAGGGTGTGGGGCGAGGTCTCGACCGGCAATCCGGCCGCGAGCCGCGCCCGGCGCAAACGCGCCTGCACCGTGCCGGGCCGCATGGGCCGCACCGCGCCGCCCAGGCGCGCCCGCCCGGACACGCCGTCCACCCATCCCCGGCCGGCGCCGGGAAAGAGCCAGCGCGGATTCCGGTGCACACCCCACCACGCCCGCAGTTCTTCCAACATCGCCACCGGCAGCGGCACGCGCCGCCGCCGTCCGCCTTTGCCCTGCCGCACCACCACATGGGGCCCCTCGGGGTCGAGGTCGCCGGTTTCGAGCGCCAGCGCCTCCCCCACCCTGAGGCCGCACCCATAGATCAGACGCAGCAAGACGCGAAACCGCGGTTCACCCACCACCGCAAAGAGCCGCGCCACCTGGGCCCGGGTAAGCGCGCGCGGCGGACGACTCTCGCGCGGCGCGCGCACCACGCCGAGCAGGCGCCAGTCCCGCCCGAGGTGCACCCGATAAAAAAGCCGCAACGCGCCGTGCACGATGCGGATGGTGGCGGCGGCATACCGCCTCCGCCCGAGCAAATCCAGCAGATGCGCGCGCACCTCGACCTCCTCCAAACCGGCGGGATGCACCCCCGCGTAGCGTCCCAGCCGGACCAGGTAGCGCAAATACTCCGCCCGGGTGGCGTCGGCCAGGCCGCGCAGGCGCATGGTCGCATCGAAGGCGGAAAGGTCGTCGGGCGCGGGCACGACGGCGGAAAGCGACGGCGGCACCGGCGCGTTGGACAAGGCTGGGGAGGGTTCAAGCGGGATGGTTTGCATGCCCCGCCACCGTCCCGTCCCACCTGTCGGGCGCCAAACTGGCAGGTCCCGCCGCCTCCTTCGTGATTTTACCCAGTCGTGCTTGAACCACGCCGCGCGGCCGCACACACCTCCTTCATCTATGGCCCGCCCCGACGCGCAGCCCTCCGCTCCCCCCTCCGCGCTGGCCGCGGTTCGGCTGTGTCGAGCGCGATCCAAAGTTCGACCGCAACCAGCCGCGCCGCCTCTTACGCTCGACCAACGCGCCCGGAGCAGTCGGCAGAGTCCGTAAACCAAGGTTCCCACCCTCACGACCGCAAACGGCTAGACCTCGTCCAGTTCACAAATATCGATAAGATAAATCCGACACCCAACCGCCTTCGTTGGTTTTCCAGTATGTTTACTTTCCACGATTCGTCTCCTTACTGGCTTCGTATTGGCTCACATTAACAGGCTTTTATTATAAAGACTTATGATCCGATCAGACGGCTCGTTTCACGCCATGAGTGCAATGGCATACGGTCCGAAGAATGCATTGGCCTTCTGCATTTTTTTGTCCATCGCAGCTTTATTCAGCTATGCTGGGCTGCACGCTTGGACGGCGAGGAAAGATTTATTCAGCGTCATCGCCTGTTTTAGTATGGCATTTATCATCACGGCATGGGGTGTTTTTCGCTGGGGGTGCTGACGACATGATCCGGCGAGATTGGCGACAGACTTTCCGAAGAGCTAAGGCACACACCAGGGTGAATGCCTTGGCGAAACCTGACTCCGCGGGAAGAGATCTATCGTATCGTGACCTTCGCGCGGGTTGTGCCATAATCTTTTCCCGTCGATCTGATTTGTCTGTTCCCGTGCACCGTCCTGCCAGGCCACTTGCCCTGAATGCGTAACCTATCATCCCGGATGATCCTTGCCCCATTTCGCAGCGAAATGCCCCGCGCCGCTCACGCGCTTATGCGAGAGATTTTTTGCGGTGTCGGCGAATTATCAATTGATCCAAGTGCGACGCGTTTTATGAACGATTAATGACTCCGTCGTCCAATCCGATGCGTCACGCGCGTTCCCCTTGCCCGAGCCTTGTTTTCCTCGCAGGCGGCGTCCTGTTTGCGGCGCTTCTCGTCGGCTGCGGGCCCCGAGAGTCGGCTGTAGAGTCGGGCATCCGGACCGCCACCCTCCACTACGGCAACGGGGCGGAACCCCAGGAGCTCGATCCGCACCTCGTCACGGGGTTAACCGAGTCCGCCATTCAGCGCACGCTCTTCGAAGGCTTGGTCATCCCTGATCCGCAAACGGCCCTCCCGGTGCCGGCCGCCGCCGCCGGGTGGACCTCGTCGTCGGATGGACGGGTCGTCACGTTCACCCTTCGGCCCGACGGTCAGTGGAGCGACGGCCGACCCGTCACGGCCGACGATTTCGTCTACTCGTTCCGTCGGCTTTTCACCGCCACGCTCGGCGCCGAGTTCGCCACCGAGTTCTACTTCATTCACGGCGCCCGCGAATTTCACCGCCGCGAGACTGCCGACTTCGCCACCGTCGGAGTCACCGCCCTCGATCCGCTCACCCTCCGCTTCACGCTTATCGATCCCGTCCCCCAATTCCTGCCGCTGCTGTTTGGTTCCGCCGCGATGCCGGTGCCGGCCCACGTGCTGGAACGCCACGGTTCTTTTGCCAAACGTGGCACCGCTTGGACGCGCCCGGGCAACCTCGTCGGCAACGGGCCGTTTCTGCTCAAGGAGTGGGCGCAGAACCAGCACGTGCTCGTCACCCGCAACCCCGCCTACCGCGGCCCGTTCCCGTCGCGGCTCGAGGCGATCCGCTTTTATCCCGTGGAGGACGCCAGCACCGAGGAGCGCATGTTCCGCGCCGGCCAACTGCATCACACGAAGCACGTCCCCTTCGCCAAGATTCCCGCGCTGCGCCGAGAGCAGGCAGCCAGCCTCCGCTCCGCGCCGGAAAACCGGAATTACTACTACGTTTTCAACATCAACCGCGCGCCCTTCACGGATGTCCGCGTGCGCCACGCCTTCGCTCTCGCCCTTGATCGCGGGCTGATCGTCAACCGGGTGCTACAAGGTGGTCAGCAACCCGCCCGCCGTTTCGCGCCACCAAGCACACTGGAGCCGCCCGTTCCGGAACAGTTCTCCGACAATGTCACCGCCGCCCGGGCGCTCCTCACCGAGGCCGGATTCCCCGGTGGCGCGGGCCTGCCCGTCATTACTCTCCTCATCAGCAATGACGAGGGTTCCCGCCTCCTCGCGGAAGCCGTCCAGGAAATGCTGCGTCAGCATCTCGGCGTAGGCCTCGAAATCGTCGCTCAGGAATGGAAGGTCTACCTCGATTCCCTCAAACAGGGTGACTACCACCTCAGTTACGACAGCTGGGGCTTCGCTACCGCGCATCAGTTCTATTCCCTGCTCACCACCGGCAACAGCGCCAGCTACAATCTCTGGTCGGATCCGTCTTACGACCGCCTCGTCGCCGCCGCCGCCGCCACGAACGATCCCGCCCAACGGGCGAAACTCTACGCTGAAATGGAGACACACCTCGCCCGCGTGATGCCCGTCATTCCCGTCTATTTCAACGTGTCCAACCATCTTGTGCATCCCTCCGTCGAGGGTTGGCACGCCAATCCGCTCGACGATCACTTCCTCCCCTCCGTCGCGTTTGGCCGATAAAGCGCTGGTCCCGAAGACGGCGGCGGCAAAGGTGAATGAAAAATCCGGCGCGATAGATGCCAAGTTGTCCGGAGCGAAAAATTACACATTCGGGCTAATGCCCTGGTGAAAACGGGGCCGTGCCTTGGCCGAGCGTGGTTTCTCGCTTCAACCGGCTGGGTCTGTCTGTTATCAGGAATACGGCCTCGTTCCGATCAAAAAGATCCATGCATTCGTGACGATCGCGCGGCTTGTGGCCGGCTGAGCACCACCAAGACACACTCCCGGCGCATCTGAACGCTTCGGTGCGACGCCGAAATGCACGCGCGAGAAGCGTCCGCCACCCGCACCTCGACCGGCCAACAGGTTGCGTGACTCGGCCCGCATTGATCGCGGCATTCCGGTCTGCGGCGTCCGCCGTCCCGGGCCCCTGCGCAGACACAAAAAGGCGCGGCCACCCGGAGATGGCCGCGCCGGCTAAAGTTTCCCTACCGTGTCCGGATCAGGGCGTGGGAACCACGACCTCGACCGCCAGGCGGAGGAACCGCTTCGGCTGGGTGGAAAGCAAGACCGAGTCGATCACCGTCTCGGAGACGGTTTCGGTCGCGGCCGGATTCGTCCCCTCAAAGCCGAAGGTCGGATTGTTGGCTGCGGCAGCCGTGATGGCGGACCAGGT
>CAMCHD010000269.1 GCA_945874545.1 Akkermansia muciniphila
CGACGAGAAAATCGTCGGCGCCGCAGATGAACGTGAAGGGTTTTTCGGGCGAGGCGGCCATGCGGGCGGCTCTGACTCTCGGCTGGCGACCCGGCCGGGCGCAAGCGGCGGATTCGCGCGCGGCCGACCGTTAAGGCTAGCCCCGGACCTCCACCCGCCGGCCGCCGAGGCGGGCCGATTCATAGATCGCCTCCATCACGGCGACGTCGCGCCGTCCCATTTCCCCGGACACCGGCGATTCACGCCCTTCGCACACGCAGAGCGCGAAATCGTCCATTTGAAGGGCCTGCTGGCTGGCCGGCTCGGGAAAATCCCAAGGACCCCGGTTCGAACGGGCCCTGAGCCCCCGGTAAGCGAAGGCCGGCTCGAACTCGACCCAGCCCTTCTCCGCCTCGGCGCGGAAACGGCCGGCATTTTCATTAAAACTGGTGCGCAAATCCGCCCGCGCTCCGTTCGCGAACTCCAGCGTCCAGTCCAGACCCTCCTCCACATCGACAAAAAACTCCGGCCGCTTTTTCGGGTGCTCGGTCGCAGTCACCGCCACCGGCGCGACCCCGCCCGCCGCGAGGCAGGCCGCCTGCACGCAGTAGACGCCCATGTCGAGTAGCGGCCCCCCGCCGGCCAGTGCGCGTTCCGCGCGCCAGGGTCGCTTCGCGCCCATGGTGAAACCGTGCGACCCGGTCATGCGGGTGAAGGCGCCGAGGTCCGTGTCGCGCGCGAGCCGCGCGAGCTCCCGGTGGACCGGGCTGAAATGCAGCCGATAGCCGATGGACAAACGCACGCCGGCCTCGCGGCAGGTCGCGAGCATCGCGTCGCACTCCGCGACCGTCGGCGCCATGGGCTTTTCGCAGATCACGTGTTTGCCCGCCCGCGCGGCCGCAATGACGTGGCGGGCGTGCAGGCCGTGCGGCGTCACCACGTAGACGATGTCGATATCGGGATTGTCCGCCAGCCGCGCCATGTCGTCGTAGCCGTAGATGTTTTTCTCCGGAAACCCATGTTCCCGGGACCAGCGCAGCCCTTTCTCCGGCGAGCCAGTGACCACGCCGGCCAGATGGCAGTGGCGGGTCAGCCGCAGGGCGGGGCCGAGTTCGCCGCGGGAATAAAAGCCCAGGCCGGCGAGGGCGACGCCCAGACTGCCGGGGCGGGCGTCGCCGGCCCGCGAACGCCAACCCGAAGCCAGCGCCAGCCCGGCGGCCAGACGTGACAAACGGGAGATGAATGCGCGACGGACAGTGGGGCGGCGGGAAAAAAACGGGGTCATCGGGCCTCGAGGGCAACAGACCGCCTCAACGGACGTGAGGCGAGGTTTTTCACCGATAGGCCGTGCGCTGTTTCCAATGTCTCGGCATGCCCGCTTCGACCTCGCAGGTTGGCTCTACCGCCCCGGGCGTGGGCCGAGATCGCGATGGCCGCGCCAGGAGACGCGGCGGCGTTTTGCCGTGCGCCCCGGGGTTTTCCGTGGTCAGAGTGCCCGATATCGCCGCCATGCCGCCCGCCGCCCTCGACCGCCTGCTCCTCCGCCTCTCCTGGGAAGACCTCGACCGGGCCCACCTGCGCCGCCTGGTCGAGCTCGCGCGCGACGAGGACCTCGAGGGCCTCGGCCTGGCCAAAAAACCCGCGCGCACCGGCGACCGCTCCACCGCCGCCCTCGCCACCACCCCGCGCCTCGGCCGCGCCCATCTGGTCGCCCGGACCGGCCTCATCGCCTGCGGCCTGCCCCTGCTGCCCCTCGTGCTCTCGGCCTACGGCCCCCGCGCTTCCGTGCAGACTCTGGTGCGCGACGGCGCGCGGGTCGCGCCGGGCGACATCCTCGCCACCCTCGAGGGCGATCCGCGCACCCTGCTCGCCGCCGAGCGCGTGGCGCTGAACTTTGTGCAACGCCTGTCCGGCGTCGCCACCGCCGCCGCCGCCCACGTCGCCTCCCTCGGGCCCGGCCGCACGCGCCTGCTTGACACCCGCAAGACCACCCCCGGCTACCGCATGCTGGAGAAATACGCCGCCGCCTGCGGAGGAGCCTGGAACCACCGCCTCGGGCTCTTCGACCGCGTGATGTTGAAGGACAACCACCTCGCTCTGCTCGGCTCGCCCGACGACCTCGCCGCCGCCGTCGCCCGCGCCCGCAAAAACGCCCCCGACCTGCCCGTCGAGGTCGAGATCGACCGGCTCGACCAGTTGCCCGCCGTGCTCGCCGCCGGGGCGGACGTCATCCTGCTGGACAACTTCACCCCCGCCCGTCTGCGCAAAGCCGTCGCGCTGATCGCCGGCCGCGCCTTCACCGAGGCGAGCGGCGGGATCACCCTGAAAACCCTGCCGCGCCACGCCGGCCTGGGCCTGGATTTCGTGTCGACCGGCGCCTTGGTCCACTCCTCGGCCTGGGCCGACATCGGTCTCGACTGGCAAACCTAGGCCCCGCCCGCGTTTCCACTTTCCGATTTCAGCGTTTCCGCGTTTCCGATTTTCGCTTTTTCCGACTCTCCGCCCATGCCCCTCCGCCCCGAAACCCGCATCCTCCAGGCCCTGCTGGAGGCGGGCGAGGACGGGGTGGTGTCCGGGGCCGACCTCGCCCGCCGTCTCGGCATGAGCCGCGTGGCCATCTGGCAGCACCTGGAGAAGCTCCGCCTGCTCGGCTTCGACATCGCGAGCCTGCACGCCCGCGGCTACCGCCTCGCCTCGCGGCCCGCGTTTCTCCACCCCGCCCTGATCGAGGCCTGGCGCCGGCCGGACGCCGCCGCCCCTCGCATCCACTTTTTTGATACCCTCGGCAGCACCAACGACGAGGCCGCCCGCCTGCTCGCCGCCGGCGAACCCGCGCCGCTGGTGGTCCTCGCCCGCCGCCAGGAAAAGGGCCGCGGCCGCCTCGGGCGCATCTGGCACAGCGCCACCGACGGCAACCTCTACGCCAGCTTCGCCTTCCACCCCGACGTCGAGCCCGCCCGCATGCAGACCTTCACCCTTTGGATGGGGGTCAACGTCTGCGCCCTCGTGGCCTCGTTCTGCCGGGTCACGCCCGGACTCAAGTGGCCGAACGACCTGCTCTTCGACGACCGCAAGGCCGGCGGCATGTTGACCGAGGCGCGGCTCGACTCCGACCGCATCCACGACCTCGTCTTCGGCCTCGGCCTGAACCTCCGCCCCCCCGCCCGGGGCTGGCCGGCCGAGCTCGCCGCCCGCGCCACCGCGCTGTCCGAACACACCGCCGTCCCGCTCGACCCGAACAAATTCGCCGCCGCCCTGATCGGACGCGTCCTCGACGCCTACGACCGTTTTCATGACGGGTCCTACACGCGGGAATTCGCCGACCTCTGGCACCGCTTCGACACCCTCAAGGGCCGCACCGTCCGCCTGCTGCAAGGCGAGCGCGAGATCCGCGGCACCGCCCTCGGCATCGACGACGAGGGCAGCCTGCTCCTCCGCCTGCCGGACGGCCACACCGACCGGTTCCGCGCCGGCGAAGTCACGTTCTCCAAAAAGTAACCCGCCGCGATGACGCCCTCCGATCCGTCCCTTGGTCCTTGGTCATTGGCCATTGGTCATTCCGCCGCCCCCGGCGGCGGCGCGGCCCTCGTCTGCGTGGACATCGGCAACACCCACACCCACGTCGCGGTCCACCACGACGGCGCATTCCACGCCCAACGCGTCATTCCCACCCCGCTGCTCGGCGACCCCGCCCAGGGCCTCCCCGCCTACCTCGCCGCCCTCCGCTCATTTTTCCCCGCTCCTAGCTCCCCGCTCCCGGCTCCATCCTCCCCGCTCCCGGTCTCCTTCTGCTCCGTCGTCCCCGCCGCCACCCCCAAGCTCCTCGCCGTGGCCTCCGCCGCCGGCCTGCCCGTCTGGCAACTCACCCACGAGGTGCGGCTCGGCCTCCCCATCACCTACCCACGCCCCGCCGAGATCGGCCAGGACCGCCTCGCCAACGCCGCCGGGGCCCACGCGCTCGCGCCCGGCCGCCCCGCCATCGTGATCGACCTCGGCACCGCCGTCACCTTCGACCTCGTCACCCCCGAAGGTGGCTACGAGGGCGGCATCATCACGCCGGGCCCCGCCCTGGTGACCCGCTACCTCCATGAGCGCACCGCCCAGCTGCCGCTCGTCACCGATTTGACCACGCCCGTGACCAGCGTGATCGGCAAATCCACCGCCGAGGCGATCCGTATCGGCGCCATCGTCGGCTACGCCGGCCTGATCCAGGCCCTGCTCGACGCCGTCCTAGCCGAATTCGCCGCCCGCGGCCTGCCCCCGGCCGAGATTTTCCTCTCCGGCGGCGCCGCCGCGGTCGTCGAAGGCCGCCTCCGCCAACCCGCCCGCACCGTCCCCGATCTCACCCTCCTCGGATTGGTGGCCGCGCACGCACTGAACCAAGCGGGCGACGCGACCGCGAACCATTGAACCCGGATACCGGGCTTATCCCGGCGGAGTATCGCACAAGATGTTGAGCCGAGGGGTCGGTGCGGAATCCCCGGCCTGCACCTAGAAGGTGTTGGTCGCGGGTGACGCGGCGAGTCGGCGGCCAACAGGTTGCGCGAGACGACCCGCGATAATCGCGGTATCCGGGTTGAATCCGTCCCGCAGGCCACCCTCGCGCCTCGCCAAAAGGCGCCACAAGCGCACCGAGCCGGCAGATTGGCCAAACACCAAAATCTGCGGAGTCCCCGACCCGGACCCGGCCCGTGCCCAGCCATCCACTTGCGCATTACTTGTTGTGGTCGAGAGGCATGGAATTTAAATTTTTTGTTAATGGCAAACACGTGGCATTGTGTTTTCCTGCCGGACTCTTAAAAAAGTCATGATTCCTGGCAAAGTCCTTCGCCTCACCCCCTCACTAACGTCTCGCAGTTTTATCGGACTGCTCTGGGTCACCCTAGTCGCGCTCGCCTTGGCCGTCGCCCCCGCCGCCCGCGCCCAGACCGCGCAGCGGATTTACGAACTCAACGGCAGCTACGCCGAGACCAACGGCGGCTCAGCCCTTGTCCCCAACGGCGGCACCCTCGGCGCCACCGGCTATACCTTCGCCTTGGGCCAGGGACCAAACGTCAGCAACGCCCTCGCCAACCCCGGCGAATACTCGATCGAGATGGTGGTCCGCATCGACGGCGT
>CAMCHD010000270.1 GCA_945874545.1 Akkermansia muciniphila
TCCCGTTTCTCCATGTCCACCCGTCTCAACGCCTTCCTCCTCGCCCACGATCTCCGCATCGCCACCAATCCCTGCGTGAGCCCGGATTTCTGCCTCGATTGGCCCGCCCTGCGCGGCCGTCTGGCCGCCGGAGAAACCGGCCTGAAGACATGGGCCGCCAGCCGCTTCGCCACCGCCCACGGCGAATGGACCCTGGTCGAGGATGCCGCCACCGGTGATCACGCCTGGCGCCTCGCCGCGTCCTCGCCCGACCTCTCGGCCCTGACCGACGGCGTGATCGCCGGCGAAGGCACGGCCTTTTTCCCCGCCAGCTGGACCAACCTGCTCGCGCTGAAGAACCACATCCTCGCCCACGACCCGGCCGCCACCATTTTCCCCTCCGCCGGTGGCAATCTCGGCCGCGGCACCCTGGGCGTCGGCGCCCGCTTCACCACCCTGCACTGGCCCGCCGTGGAGTGGGCCATGGCCCAGCTCGGCCTCGGCCTGACCGCCAACCAGAACTCCATCCCCCGCGAACTGGTCTACGACGTCGACGCCATGCTCGACGGCAAACTCGACACCGTGCCCTTTCCCTTCATCGGCGCCAACGTGCCCGAGGGCCACCAGGGCCAGAGCGTCGAGGGCATGAGCCACGGCTGCGTGCTTTCGAAACTCAAGAACGGCTTCCACCACCGCCGCATCGCCTGGTCCTTCAACGCCGACCACCAACCCATCGGCGGCAAGTTCGACGTCCGCGAGGACGCCCTGGTGCGCGGCTGCCTGCTCGCCAGCTACATCACCTTCGACCTCTCCCCCGAACTCGCCGCCGGCACCCGCGCCCGCCTCGCCGACATCGACGCCGCGCTCGTGGCCCAGGTCCGCGCCCGCGTCGCCGCCGCCGGCCTGACCTTGGACGAGACCGCCTTCACCGCCCTGCTGGAGTCCGTCTGGCCCTCCATGGCCAAGATGAAGCGCCGCGACGAAAAATACGCCGCCGCCCGCGCCGCCGCCTTCTCCGCCGAGACCGGCCGCGCCTACCTGCGCGAGTTGTCCATCGACGAGCTGCCCGGCCTGACCACGCCCGAGACCACCGCCGTCATGCTCGCGCTGTGCGAGGCCCTGGGCATGAAGATCCACTTCGTCGCCCCGGCCTTCGGCTTCCAGAAGAACATGCCCTACCCCGACAACGTCGCCCTGCGCGCGTTGATCGAAAAACAATGGGCCGTCTGCCGCTCCTTCGAGGTCGGCATCGGTTTCCACTCCGGCTCGGGCAAGTCCGCCGAGAACTACCAGGTGATGGGCGCCGTCACCGGCTCCCGCCTCGAGATCAAGACCTCCGGCCGCTACACCTACGAGATGGGCCGCGCCCTCTTCGCCTCCGCCGACCCCGGCGACCAGGCACTGTGGCGCGACTGGTATCGTTTCACCGTCGAGCTCGCCCTCGCCGGTTCCTTCGCCGCCGACGCCACAGAGCGCAAGATGGCCCGCTCCTTCGTGCTCGACGCCCTCGCCAAGACCGGCGCCCCCGCCGACGAAGCCGCCGTCTTCGCCGACCCAGCCGCCGCCCGCCTCGCCCTCGAGGCCCTGACGCCCAGCCCCGAACACATGTTCTGGTTCGAATACAACTTCCTCTACGTGCTGGCCGCCGACGGCCGCGCCGAGAAGGCCGCGCTGGGCGACCACACCGCCGCCGGTTACCGCCAGCGCGCCCGTTTCTACGCGATCAGCGAGGAGGGCCGCCTCGGCTTCGCCAAAAACATCGCCGCCTACCTGCTCTTCCTCGCGGAAAACACCGGCCTCGCACCCGCCGCCCGCGTCGCCGAAGCCCGCGCCCGGCTCGACGCCGCGCCCAGCCTGGCCGCCTTCCACGCCGCCATCGGCGGGTGATTCAAATTCGTTTTCACGGTGGGCTTTTGGAGTGCGGAGCCTCGGCTCCGCTTTTGACGACGCACCTCGGTGCGTCGCGCGATTTCCCAAGGTGCGCCGAGGCGCACAAACGAGAGCGGAGCCAAGGCTCCGCACTCCAAAAAATCGCGCGCTTGCCCGATCCTGGACCCGCGTTGGCCGAGGAGCCCAGCACGGGCCCGCAAGCAAGATCGGCTACGGCGTTGGCAAGGCGGCGCTCGCGCAGGATTATGCTGCCCTCGACGACGCCCCAGCCCGCCGCCTTCAAGGCGGGTCGCCGTGCTCGGCGCGAGTCTCGGCTTCTTTCATCAGATTTCAGAAAGCACCACAAAGTAAGTGGATGGCGCAAAGGTAATCTCAAATTCGGAAAACCGATGAGAACGAAATGACAAGAAAAAGGCCGTTTTCTTATCGTATCCGTGCGATGTGATAAGGTTTGGCGGTTTCCTTTACATTTCCCGCCATTTTTTGAAACGAGTCTGGCACTCCACCATGGGTAGGTAGCGCTTTAGGGAAAGCAGGAGCTCCAGCTTGGCGGCGGCGACAGCGGGCGGGATCACTTTCTTTTCCACCAATTGATCCATGATCCACAAAGTGCCGTGAACCTCGATTTGACGTTCTTGGGCAGCTACGCGCAGCGCCTTGTCGCAGGAGAGCAGCATCACATCGAGCTTACGCGCCAGAAAGAGCACCGAGCAGTCGTTGAAACGCGCCTGGCTGCCGACTTCCCGCTCCAGCTGCGCCACCTGCGTCAATTCCGCAAAGCTCAGATCGTGCTCACGGACTTGCCCGCTCGTAAAATAGGACAAGGCCTGATCGTGCGCCCCCTTCTCCAGTTCCAGCCGTATAAGGCTCGTGGTGTGAGTTTCGATCCCGAGCTGAAACCACAGGTCGAAAAGCGCCGCCAGCTCCAGGTCGATGAGCACATTGGCGTCCTGGACGGCGACTTTCATCGGTATGGCGGCGTGTAGTTGGCTTCCGTCGCGTAGTGCTCGTCAAACTCGCGGGCGCTCAGGCCGAGCAATTCGGCGGCTTTCGAGCGCGTGATCAATTCCTGCGCCGCCGCCCGATAGACGAGTTGTTCGTAGCGGTCGGCGTGCTCGGACCCCTCCCACCGTCCGGCCTCCACCTTGCGGTTTTGACTGTTCTGAAAATGAAAGGAACGCAACTGGCCCGGGGTGATTATTCCAAGGTCGGCGGCACGACGCATCAGGGCGGCGATGGAGATTCCCCAATCTTGTTTGATTCCAACGCGCTCCCGGAAGCTAATGCCATCGGGGCGCTTCACGCCGACGCGGGCACGCAGCGCGGCCGCGGGCAGCAGCAGGGCCCCGGCAAACCGGTAGCACAGCGACTCCTTTTGTTTGTGAGTTAGGCCGGCGGGCAGCCGGAGCACCAGATGGCCCAGCTCGTGCAGAGCCGTGAGGCGCTTGCGCGGCAGGTCTTGATTGAGCCAGGCCGCCAGCACGATGACGGGCGTGCGTTCATCGGCCCAGCCCGAGAAGCCATTGAAACTGGCATCGGCCTCGACCTCCTTCACCTTCACTCCGTGCTCCTCCAGCATTTCGTGTATGTTCGTGAGCGCATCCTCCCCCAGCTTCCAGGATTGGCGGATTTGTTGCGCGGCTTTTTCCGCGCCTGCGGATAGCGCGGCTTCATCGCCCGGTTCGACCTGAGACAGGTCCGCCGAGGGCAATGCTGGAGCTTTGATGTCCAGGATGGATTCGATTTGCAGGTAACGCTCGAAAAAGTCGGCGGCCTCCTCGCGGATGCGGCTGACCTCGCGCGCGGAAAACTTTGCGAGCTTGCGAAACTCAATGCGCTCCAGGGTGACCTCGGATGCGCGGAAAAAATAGCCCGGGTCGAGCTCCAGCAGGCGCGCCAAGGCGAGCAACACGGTCGAGTCCGGCCCCATCAGGCCCTTCTCATATTTTTGCAGGGCGGCGTGGGAAAGCGCTTGCCCGAGCCGACCCAGGCGCTTGGCCAGTTCACGAAGGGTAAGCCCGCGCATGAGGCGGGCACGGCGCAGGCGTTCGCCGAAAAGCAACTTGGGGTCCACGGTGTTCACGGTTACAGAAACCGTAGATTTTAATTTTCTGTCAACCAATGACTGCTCCAACCGACGCGTAAGCGGACCTCAGGGCTGGCCGGTGAAGGCTTGGTGCAGGAGCGACTTCTTCGAGGCCTCCAGCGCGTGAGTTTTTGTTCGTAGAGGCGGGCGAGCAGGAGGGCGCTCAGCCCCGCACCTGGCCGTCGCCGTCGATGAGGTATTTGTAGGAGCAGAGTTCCTTCAGCCCCATCGGCCCGCGCGCGTGCAGCCGGTCGGTGCTGATGCCGATCTCCGCGCCGAAACCGAATTCGAAGCCGTCGTTAAAACGCGTGCTCGCGTTCCACGGCACCACCGCGCTGTCCACCGCCGCCTGGAAACGCCGCGCCGCCGCCTCGTCGGCCGTCACGATGACGTCGGTGTGACCGGAGCCGTCGCGGTTGATGATCGCGACCGCCGCCTCGAGGTCGGGCACCACCCGCACCGCGATGACGAGGTCGAGAAACTCCGCGCGGAAATCCGCCTCGCTGGCGACCTCGGCCGGGATGGCCGGCGTCGCCGCCGCGAGGATCGCGCCCGCCGCCGCGTCGGTCCGCAGGGTCACGCCCCGGGCCGCCAGCGCGGCGGCCAAGCGCGGCAACACCGCCGGGGCGATGTCGGCGTGCACCAGCAGTTGCTCCGCCGCGTTGCAGACGCCCGGCCGCTGGGTCTTGGCGTTGACCAGGATGGCCTCCGCCATGGCGGGATCCGCCGCGCGGTCTACGTAGACGAAGCACACGCCGGTGTAGTGCTTGATCACCGGGATGGTGGCGTTCTCCGCCACGAAGCGGATGAGCGATTCGCCGCCGCGCGGGATGATGCAGTGGATGAGGGTGTCGAGCTTGAGCAGGTGGTTGAGCGCGGCGCGGTCGGTCGTCGGGATGAGCTGCACCGCGTCCGCCGGCAGCCCGGCCTCCGCCAGCGCGCGCCGCACCAGCGCGGCGAAGGCGGTGTTGGTATTAAAAATCTCCTTACCGCCGCGCAGGATGCAGGCGTTGCCCGACTTCAGGCAGAGCACGGCGCAGTCGATGGTGACGTTGGGCCGCGCCTCGTAGATGATGCCGATCACGCCGATGGGCACCCGCACCCGACGGATGTGCAGGCCGTTCGGGCGTGTCCACGCC
>CAMCHD010000271.1 GCA_945874545.1 Akkermansia muciniphila
GAGTGGGAGGCCGGGTCGATAGCCGCGGTCGCGAGGCGATCGGCGAGGGCTCCGAGTCCGGCGGCGCGCAGGTAGGCGGGCAGGGCGGCGGCGCGATCGACGGTGAGGCCGGGGCGGCGGCGGAAAAGCCCGGACACGTTTACCCGGCCGTCCTCCACCGCGCAAAGCCCGACGTAGGCGTCGTGACCGAGATGGAGTTCCAGGTCGGCCGAAACGGGCAGGCGGAGCGCGTGGCATTTCAGGCCGAGCCAAGGCGAGTCGGGCGCGGCGCGGCGGCCGCAGGCAAAAACCCGGCCGGCCGGCGCAGCCCGGGGGTCGAGGCGCGAGCGCACGCGCAAGTCGCCGCCGGCGGCGACAAAGGCGTCGGCCAGGCGCTGATCGAGGGCGTGGCGGCTGAGAGCGAGGGCGGGGGCGGGCAGGCGGTGGCGGAGCAGGGGGCGCTGGCGATAAAACCAGGCGACCTCGTGGTGCGCGCGGGCGTCGGCCAGGAAGGGATCCAGTCCGAGACGGGCGCGGGTGGTCGGGTCGAGGCTGGTGATGAATTCGCCGCACACGCGGTGGCGCGGGTAGTCGCCGGCTTCGTGCAGGACCACGGGCACCCCGGCGCGGCGCAGGGCGAGGCCGAGGCTGAGGCCGGCGAGGCCGCCGCCGACGATCTCGACGGGACGGAGCACGTGGGCGTTCGCGATCATGGACGGCGGGTGGCGACGAAACGTTGGGTGCCGAGAAAGGTGTTTTCGATGCGCCAGCTCCAGCGGGACTCGGACAGGCCGAGCGCGGCGGGCAACTCGGCGTCGCGAAAGCCGGCGTCGATGCTCACCCGGCCGTCGTGACGCGTGACATGGTTGGCGCCGCCCAGGGGGGCGCCGAGGCGCCACAGCAGGGCGGCGCGCGGGTGTCGTAAGGGTTCATTGAATACCAGCACGCGGGCGTGGGCGTCCAGGCGGGCGCCGAGGGCGGCCAGGCTTTCGTCGGGGAAATGATGCAGGATGAGGTTGCCGACCACGACCGGGTAGTCGGCCCAGCGCGGGAAGGCGCGCAGGTCGGCGGTGTGCCAGCGGGTGTCGGCCGGCCAGCCGGGCGGGGCGGGGAACTGGTCGAGGGCGTCGGTCGGAAGACCGGCGACGCGCAGGGCGAGGGCGAGGCGGCCTTCACCGGCGCCGAGCTCGAGGGCGGTCTCGCCGGGGCGGGCCAGGGGCGGGACGGTTTGCACGAACCAGCGGGTGTTGCCCAGGAAACGGTCGAGGCGGCGGAGGTCGCGCCGGCTGTGCCGGGCGGCGGGGGAATCCGGCGGGAGCGAGTCGAGAAGCTCGGGGCGCAGGATTCGTTTCACGTCCGCAGCGTGCCTCGGGCGGGCCAAGGCGCAAGCGGTCGCGGCGGGCTTTCCGAGCCGAAGGGTCCGGTGACGGCGCGGTTCAGACTCGTCGCACGGGAGAGGGCGCGGGGGGAGTCAAAAGGCTGCGCAGCGTGCGCTGGTGGGCGGCCAGGCCGGGGTCCTCGCCGGTTTCGAGCAGCAGCCCGAGCAGCAGGATGAGCCCTTCCGTCGTGGCACCGGCGCGGTGGTGGGCCAGGGCGAGAGCGGCGGCAAACTCGGCGTGGTCGGGGAATTGGCCTCGCGCCGCCTCCAGGGCGCGGACCGCGTCGGCCGCGCGGTCGAGGCGCAGCAGGCAGACCGCGTGGCCGAACAGCGTGTTGGCCTGCTCCGCCGGGGAGGGCAGGCCGAGGGCCAGGGCCCGTTCGTAGGCGGCGAGGGCCTCGTCGTGGGCGCCCTGCGAGGCGAGGGTGAAGGCGAGCTCGACCACGATCTCGGGCACGTGCGGGTGCCGCCGGTCGAGGTCGCGCAGGCCGGAGGCGAGGTGGTCGATTTGTCCGCCGTGTCGGGCGGCGGTGAGCGCGTCGAGCGCGGGTTTCCAGGCGGGAAGCATGCGCGGAGCAGAAACCATTTTGCGGCCGAAACCAACGCTTTCGCGGGCCGCGGCGCGCATGCCTGCGGGGTTGCGTGCGGGCGCCACGCCGGGCAGCCTCGACCTCCCGCCTTTCGCCATGAACACCTCCACCTACAGCGGCGAGATCGCCTACATCTACGCCTTCGACATCGCCTACGAACTGCGCCGGAAGGTGGCCACCCTGCTCGGACAAACCGTCACCGAGACGACCCTGGACCCCAGCAAACGCACGCCGCGCCAGTCGTTTCTCTACCGTTCCCAACTGGTCAACCTTCCCGACGTCCACGTCGACGTGGACCGGGAAAGCAAACGCGTGCCGGCCAAACGCACGGTGCGCCTCCTGCCCACCGGCGCGGTGAGCATTACCTTCCGCGTCCCGTTCGCGCAAAAAACCCTCGAGGACCTGGTGGCCTACCATCTGCCGAGTTTTGGCGTGATCGATCTGCAGGAGCAGGCGCGCACCCTCGCCCGCCAGATCACCGAGGAGCTCGGCGACGCCTGCGTGCGCCCCAACCTCGATCTGCCGGCCGAGGAGGCCTACACCGTTTTTTGTATCCAGAACCCGCCGGACAACGCCCAGGAGTGGCTCCAGGCCAACCGGCGCCAGGTGGCCGCGCTGCTCACCCAGGAGGAAAATCCCGAGGACCTCGCGAGCGAGGAGATCGACGAGAGCATCCACCAGCGGGTGAGCTACTACCGCCAGGATCTCGCCGTGATCGACTGGGACGCCGCCCTGTTGATGGATACCCCGCGCAATCTCATGGAGACCCTGCACGTGATCGAGCTGGCCAATCTGCAACTCGCCGAGCTCGAGGCCTTCGACCGCCTGCTCGACGGTGTGCTCGACCGCGCCTACCGCGATGTGCAATCACGCCGCGCGCGGGTGAAAAAGGACATCCTGAAGGAATTGAAAGAGATTCGCATGGATATGGCCCGCTTCGGCGACGAACTCTCCAACGCCACCAAGTTTCTCGGCGACTGGCACTACGCCCGGGTCTACCAGTTGTTGTCCCGCCGTTTCCACCTGGCGGAGTGGCAGCAGACCATCACCAACAAGCTGCGCACCCTCGACGACCTCTACCAGCTGTTGCAAAACGATCAGAATCACCGGCTGATGACCGGCATGGAGGCGGCGATCGTGTTGATGTTCCTCATCGAGATCATCCCCACGCTGCGGGGCGCCTTGGTCTATCTGGTGGAGTTGCTTTTTTGATGCCGCCCGGACCGAGCGCGGGAGCGACCGGGGCCACCCGCGCGCGGCGGCACCGCGAGCCTGGAGGGCCTCGCGGGAACGGCGGGCGGGGTCGGCCAACCGCGCCCGACCGCGACGCGCGCCGGCTCTTTTGGCTTGGTCATCGGCGACGGCTGCTTCGTCATGACCGATCCCGCCCATGTCCCTGTCCTACGAATCCTCCGGTGTTAACTACGACCAGCTCGACGCCTTCAAACGCGCCTGCCAGCAGGCGGCCAAGACCACCGCGCCGCTGCTCGCCGCCCATGGCTACGCCGAGCCGGCAAACACCCGGGGCGAGAGTTGCTACCTGATGGAGGCCGCCGACCACTTCCTCGCCCACGTCGAAGAGGGCCTGGGCACCAAGAACCTCGTGGCCGACGCGGTCTACGCCGCGACCGGGAAAAATTTCTACCGCGAGATCTCGATCGATACCGTCGCGACCATCGTCAACGACCTCGTCACCTGCGGCGCCCTGCCCATTTCCGTGGCGATGCACGCGGCGGTCGGCGAGTCGGCCTGGTTCGCCGACGCCGGGCGCATGGAGGCCCTGGTCGCCGGGTGGGCCGAGGGTTGCCGCCAGGCCGGCGCGGTCTGGGGCGGCGGTGAAACGCCGACCCTGCGCGGCATCGTCCAGCCCGAGGCCATCGTGCTCGCCGGCTCCGCCATCGGCAAAATCGAACCCAAATCCCAACGCATCACCGGCGACGTCCGCGACGGCGACGCCATCGTTTTTCTCGCCTCCTCCGGCGTGCAGACCAACGGCCTTTCCCTCTGCCGGCTCATCGCCGACCGTCTGCCCCAGGGCTACCAGACGCCCATCGGCCACGGCGACCCGCGCCCCTACGGCGAGGCCCTGCTCGCGCCGTCCGTCATCTACGTGAACTTCGTCCGCGAGTGCCAGCAGGCCGGCGTGAAACTGAACTACGTCGCGCACGTCACCGGCCACGGCTGGCGTAAGCTCATGCGTCTCGACGAGCCCTTCGTCTACGAGATCCACACGCCCGGCGAAGAGCCGGCCCTGTTCAAATTCCTGCGCGAGGCGGGCCCCATCGACCTGCGCGAGGCCTACGCGACCTTCAACCAGGGCGTGGGCTTCGCCGCCTACGTTTCGCCCGAGAACCTCGACGCCACCCTCGCCGCCGCGCGCGCCTCCGGCTACGTCGCCTGGCACGCCGGCACCGTCCGCAAGGAGGGCGACCGCAAGGCCGTGACCATCCCGTCCCTCGGCCTGGCCTACGACGGCGGCACGCTGCAGGTGCGCTGAGCGGGCCGGTCCGCCCCCCGCCAATTTCTCCCATGCCCGCCCACACGATCCGCCTGCATCGCGTGCTCCGCACGACGCCCGAAAAAGTCTATCGCGCCTTTACCGACGCCGACGCCATGTGCCGCTGGCTGCCGCCCTACGGCTTCGTCGGCAAGATGCACGCCTTCGACGCCAAGGTTGGCGGCGGCTTCAAGATGTCGTTCACCAATTTTGGCACGGGCCACAGCCATGGCTTCGGCGGCACCTTCCTCGAACTCGTCCCGCACGAACGCCTCCGCTACACCGACAAGTTCGACGACCCGAATCTGCCCGGAGAGATCACGGTGACGGTGACATTAAAAGCCGTGCTCTGCGGCACCGAGATGAATATCGAGCAGGCGGGAATACCTGAGGTTATCCCGGCCGAGATGTGTTATCTGGGCTGGCAGGAATCCCTCGCGCAACTCGCCCACCTCGTCGAGCCCGAGATCGCCAACGGATAGGCGGCGACACCGCCCTCGCCGCCGCGCGCGCCTCCGACTGCTAAGATGGCTGCTAAGATCGGTAAGTGTTTGGAGAAGATAGCATCTCACAGGCGCAGAGCATGAGGAAAGTGGAGATGCTAAGTTTATTGCTAAGATAACTCCTTGAGCCGGT
>CAMCHD010000272.1 GCA_945874545.1 Akkermansia muciniphila
AATCCTTCCATCTTACTGATAACTGATAGGGCTTTGCTTTTTGAACCCTGCGGCCCTCGCTTCACCGTCGGCCCGGGGATGACTGATAGGGCTTTGCTTTTTGAAACTGATAGGGCTTTGCTTTTTGAACCCTGCGGCCCTCGCTTCACCGTCGGCCCGGGGATGGAGGGGGTTCTGCTCGATCCCTCGCAGCCACGCGGTTGGGGTTCGGTGGTTCCGGGGCGCATGCAACTCACGGAATTGGGCCAACGCAGCTTGCTCACCCGATTGGAGGATAGCGACGAATCGAATCTTTCGGTCTGGGATTCACTTCCCGGGTTTCAATGGTATGCGCCGATCGTCCGGGCCAAGGCGGGCACCGAGATCCTGGCGCGGCATGGCACCGATCAAACCGATTTTGGGCGCGTGCCGCTCATCGTCACCAAAACCTACGGCGCGGGAAAAGTCCTGCTCATGGGCACGGATGGAGCTTGGCGCTGGCGCAAAGGCGTGGAGGACAAATACCACTACCGCTTCTGGGGCCAAGTGGCCCGTTGGATGGCCTATCAACGGAACATGGCGCAGGGCGAGCGGATGCGGCTCTTTTACACGCCGGATCGCCCCAAAGCCGGGGATACGCTTTCCCTGAACGCAAACGTCATGAGCCCGGGCGGCGAGCCGTTGCAGGAGGCCAACGTCCAGGTGGAGTTCGTAACCCCCTCGGGTGCCACCGATCGCGTCCGGCTTGTCCCCGCCGGGGAAGACAGCTGGGGCCTCTTTTCCGGCAGCTTTACCGCCGCCGAAGCGGGCGAATACAAAGTGCGCCTGACCTGCGTCGATGAAGGCGAAAGCCTCGAAACCACATTGTTGGTGGAAGGGGACGTCCGCGAAAAAATCGGCCAACCGGCCCGGCCCGCGGTGCTCGACGAAATTGCCCGGATCACCCGTGGCAAAGTGATGGACGCCGCCAAGCTCGCCGAAGTCATCGCCGCGATCCAATCCCTGCCCGCGCCTCCGCCGGTGGAACATCGCATCCGCATCTGGTCGCATTGGGCCTGGATGCTGACTCTGTTCTTGCTGCTGACCGCATTCTGGATCGGCCGGAAATCGGCGGGCCAGGTCTGAGAAACTGAAACTACTGAACTGATTGGAATTCGCTTTTTCAGCCCGCCCGCCCACGAGTCACCGGTCGGCGTGGGATGGAGGGGGGCAACGACTCCCTGGCGAAGCTCAAGAGTCTCAGGGGCCTCCTCTTGCCCAAGCCCGGCACCGGCATCACCGCCGAGGGCCTGGCGCAGTTCCGGAAGCAGCGTCCGGGCGTGAAAATCGAGTAACTCCAACGAAGGGCGGATGTCGGGGATCGTTCCCCCTCAGCGGAACTCGATGTCCGGACGTCGTTTCTTGAGGGCGTCGATCCCGGCGGCGGTGAGGCCGTTGCCGGGTTTCGGGAGGGTGAGGATTTTCAGGTTCCTTGATTCCGAGATCGTGTGGAGGGCGGCGTCGGTGATCTTGGCGTCGGGAATCTCGAGAAAACGGAGCTTCTTGAGTTTGGCGATCTCGACCACCCCGGCATCGGTGACGGGCGCGTAGGCGAGGGCGAGCTTGTCGAGCACCGCGAGGCTCTCCAATCCCGCGCAGGCGGCGTCGGAAAACTTGAAGCTGCGCACATACACTTCGGTGAGCTTGGGAAGGGCCTTCGCGATGCGATCCCAGTCCGCTGGATTGGGGTTGACGTCTCGCGGGAGATGAACTTGTCGGAGTTTGGGAAACCTCGCGGCGATCTCGGGAAGCGGGGACAGGAAGTCCTCCATGTTCCTGCCGTAACCGAGGCGAACGATGGGGGCTGCTTCCACGGAGGCGATGCCGGTCACTGTCACGGCGGTTCCATGGACCAGCAGCTCGGTAAGGTTTTTCAAGGCAGCCAAGGCGGGCATTCCCGCGTCGGTGATGGAGGTGGCTTCCAGCCCGAGGATGCGGAGATTCGGCAATTGCCCGATCTCCGCGAGGCCGGCGTCGGTGATCGTCGAGCTTGCCAGATGAAGCACCTCGGTGGTCCGGGGATTCAGGACTGAGATGCCGAGTCCGTTCACGGGAAGGGCATCATAGCCATGGCCGACGTGCAGAAGGCTGGGGTGACCTGCGAGCCGAGCCCAGATCCCGTCGCCGAGCGAGTTGTATTGCAGGTTGAGCAGTTTCAGCCGGGGACAAGCCTGGAACACGTCGAAGGCCGCCGGCGTGATGCGCAGTTTGTGCAGCGTGACCGATTCCAGCCGTTGCAATCCCCCGAGGACGAGCAGATCGGCGTCCGTGACCGGCTGGATTCCGCCCCGTTGGTTGTTGAGCACGACGGCTTTGAGGGAAAGTTGTCCGCCGGGCAGATCGGCCAATGCGGCCACCTTGCGGGACGTGACAGGTCCCTCCCAGATTTCGACCGAGCCCCCCACGGATAAGACCCATTCGGCGGCCTTGCGGTCGTCTCCCTTGTCCTTGGGGGCACCGGCGGGGGCGGCGGGCATCACGGTGGCGGGGAGCGGAGCAGGCAGGCTCGCTGCGGGCGTTGGTGTCGGCGCGGCGAGCAGACCGGTCCGATACTCCATGACCTGCGTGGCCTCGGCGACGCGGTCGGCTTTTGTCAGGGTGGCTTCGAGTTCCGACAAACGGGCCGTGTACGGGACGAGCAGTTCGGCCAGGTTCGTGTTCCGTTGGGTGGCGAGGGCATTGAATTGCCCGCGGTAGATGGCGCGCAACTTCACGAGGACTTCGGGCGTCTCTTCGGTGTCGATGGGAAGGCCGATCTTCTCGGCAAGGCGCTTCTTGTCCTCCTCCAGCGCCAACACCGTCGGGAGGCTGCCCGCCTGCTTCGCCGTCGCGATGGCGTGGTCCAGCGCGGCGGTGAATTTGGCGTTGAGCTCCGCGACGGCGGTTTCGTGCGGTGCGGTGACGCGCTCGGCGACGAGCGCCTCATACTGCTGCCGCAGGATGTCGAGTTCCGCAGGGGCGGCGTGGAGGGCGCAGTGAAGCATGGCACCGAGCACGGGAAACAATCGCAAGAGGCGGTTCATGATGGGGATGATGTGGTGGACGGCGGGCAAATCGGGCCGGTCGTGCGGACCGCCTCGTCACTTGGTAATTTCCACGTCAGGGCGCGCGGCTTTGAAGGCCGCGAGGTCGGCGGGGGCGGGCGGGACGGATCCGGTGTCGATCCGTTTGAGCTTTTTGACCTGGACCAGGGTGGTCAGGGCGGCGGCGGGAAGCGGCGTGGCTTCCCGATAGTTGGTGAAAGATTCCAGGTCCCGAAGCTCAAGCAAGCCGGGCCAAGCGGTGTCCTCGACGTTCCCGCCATGGGAAACCGCCCGGAGCTTTTTGAAATGCGCCAACGCGGCGAGGTCTTCCGGGGTGCGGACATTGTACGTCAGATCAAATCGGATGAGATTGGGGAACGCAGGGGCGACCCGAGGGGCGATCTCTTTCAATGATTCTCCTGAAATCTCATTGCAACCGAGGTGCGTGATGCCTGGCATGGGTGCGGACGCCAATGCGACGGGAGTGATGCCGGTCGCGCCGATGTGCAGTCGTTTCAAGCCAGGGAGAGATCGGAAAGTACTAAGGGACGCATCCGTCACGGTCTTCGTTCCGCTGAGGTCAAGGAACTCCAGCCTGCGGAAGTTGGCGATCCCCGCCAGGCCGGCATCATTGACCTTCGAATTGAAAAACCCCAGCCCTTCCAGCGGCAGGTTCGTCAGCAATCCCAACTTGGCACCCGTGAATCCTGGGCATTTGGAAACGGAGAGGGCTTTCAGTTTCCTCAACCCGACGAGGTGATCGACCATCGCGTCGGTGATGCCGCGAGTCTCGTCCAAACCCAGCGTAGCCAAGGACTCCAGGGTGGCGATGAAGGTGAAATCCCCGTCCGTCAGGGGGGGGAAGTTATCTAGCTTCAGGCTATCCACGAGTTCCAGGCCGCCGAGATGTTGGAGCAACGCGTCACCATCCAGGGGCATCGCTCCGGTGTAATGGTCTCCGGAGATGGCGATTGAGGTCAGGTGGAAGCGGCCCGGCGGCAAGTCCGTCGGATCCGTGATCAATTTGTTGCCGGCAAAGATCCGATGTTCCTTCCAGTTCGCCAGAATCCACTCGGCTGCCTTGCGGTCATCCCCTTTGATCCTCGGGACGGGCACCTGCGCCGTGGTGGCCGGAGGCATCGTGACAGGCGGCGGCGCGACGGGAACCGGGGCGATGGCCAGTCCTTCGCGATAGGTCTTCACCTCGAGAGCGTCGGGGATTCGGCCGGCTTTGGTCAAGGCGGTTTCAAGTTCCTTCAGCTTTTCGGTGTGGACGGGAAGGAGCTTCGCCCGGCTCGCCTCGCGTTCGGCCGTCAGGCGGGCGAGCTGCCCGTGGTAGATCGCGCGGAGCTTCTTCAATGAATCGGGTGCGTCGTCTTCTGCTTCGGGAATGGGGAGCCCATCCGCGAGGCGCTTCCGTTCCTGGGTCAGGGCCAAGACTTCCTCGAGCATCCCCGCCTGCTGTGCCGTCTTCGCGGCGGACTCGAGGGCGGCGCCGTACTTTGACTGGAGGGCGGATTTGCCTGTCTCGAAAGGGGTGATGACGGCGCTTGCGTAGTGATCCTGGAGCGGGGTCAGTTCAGGCGGGGCGGATCGAAGCGACGGGACGCAGAGCACGAACGCGGCGATCAGAATCCGAGGCGGGTAGGAAGATGGAACGGGACACATGGAGGCATTCGGGTTGTTGAGTGAAGGCGTCGCAGACTGCTCGGGAGCAAAGGGCTGTCCACGATGGTTCCCGCCAATGGCACCTTTCGGAAGAGGCGAGAGGATGCCGACGGTGTTCCGGGCGGATTGGACTTTTCCCACTCGGGCTGGAATGAGGAAAGCCTTCTTTGGGTGTTCTGTCAAGGGCGGGCGGCTTGGTGCTCGCCATCGAGAACCAGGATTCGGCCTTCGCCGAGATCGAGTTACTGATAGGGCTTTGCTTTTTGAACCCTGCGGCCCTCGCTTCACCGTCGGCCCGGGGATGGAGGGGGTTCTGGGGGAGGCAGGGGAAAAATCCT
>CAMCHD010000273.1 GCA_945874545.1 Akkermansia muciniphila
GAAACGACATCGGACGCGAACTCGGCGCTGGCCTGCTGGAGTCCGTGTATCAGGTCGCTCTCGCCCTTGAGCTGTCCAGGCGTGGGCCAAGCGTCGCCTTCGCGTCGACGGTGGCGGCACTTGTCTTGGGTGGCTCAAAGCGCCTGCCAAAGCCCGACGAGCGGCTCGGTGCGGACCCAGCCGGTGTTGCCGTCGGGGAGGACGAGGCGGCGCCAGCCGAGGAAAACCTTGTCGACCCGCGCGACCGTGCCGGCGGGGAGGCTGGCGGTCATCTTCTGGTCGCCGGCATCGGTCGGCACGGCGCGTAGCGTGGTGGTTTTCCAGACCAGCACGGCGTCCGGCCGGGTGAGCGGGCCGTGGACGTGGAGGGCGAGCAGGGCGGCGGCGAGCGTCAGGGCGGGAACTCCGAAGGACAAAATCCGTAGGACAAAATTCAATCCGCTGGTGGCGCTCGCGGGGCCGGGGCGGTAGGCGGTGACGATGACGGACGCGGGCGCGAGGAGCAGGAGGACGGTGGCGGCGAGGGCGAGGGTTTGCCATTCGCGGATCGAGAGCAGGCGGGCGGCGGCGGGGACGCGCGGGGCTTGGAAAGTGGCGCGGGGCGCGACCACGGCGGCGAGGCGTTGGGTCGCGGGGTCGCGGGGGGCTTGCAGCCGGGCGGCGTAGGCGTGGGCGGCGGCTTCGTCCCAACGGGCTTGCTGGGCGAGGGCGAGGGCGAGGTTGTGACGTGCGGCCCAATCGCGGGGGGTGGAGGCGAGGGCTTCGCGCGCGGCGGCCGCGGCGGCGGGGAAATCGCCCGCCTCGTAGGGCGTGGCGGGGGCTTCGGCGGCGGTGAGGCGGCCCGGGGAGGCAAGGAGGACGGCGGCGAGGGTGAGGGCGACGGCCGCGCCAGGGAAGAGGTGGGCGAGGCGCAGGGCGGCGAGGGGCGAGCGGGGCGGGAGGGCGGCGGCGGCGAGCGCGGCGTAGGCCTGGCCGGCCCATTCGCGCGACAGGGGCGTGGCGGGGCGGTAGAGCACGCGCTCGGTCTCGATCCAGAGGGCGGCCCAGGTGGGGTCGGGCAGGTCGCGGGCCGCAGGCGTAAGCGACTCCACTTCGAGCAGGAGGCGCGCGTCGGCCTGCCAGGCGAGCAGGTCGGCCGGGGCGGGCGGCGTGGCGGTTTCCAGGCGGGCGATGGTGCGGGCGAGGCGGGCGTGGGCCTCGCGCAGGGCGCGCCGGGGATCGTGGGTGGCGGCGTGGCGGGCGGCGAGGCGCAGCCAGAGGCCGAGGGGCAGGAGCAGCACGGGCAGGGTCCAAAGCAGGGCGCGGGGCCAACGGGCGAGCGGGGCGGAGGCGGTGGCGCCGGGAGGCAGGGGATCGGCGGGGAGTTTCGCCACCGGCGCGGGCGTGGCGGGCGGAGGGGATGCGCCGGCCTCGGGGGCGGCGGAGCCGGACGACGAGGTGGGCGCGGTCGCCGGGGCGCCGGGCGCGGCGGACGGGGCGGCGGCGGGCGTGACCTCGACCACGAAGGGCGCGGTGCGCAGCGTCTGGTATTGGCCGGTGGAGGGGTTGAAGACGGACAGGGTGTAGGGGCCGAGGGCGAAGCGGCCGGCTTTTTGCGGGATGAGCACGAGGTCCTCGGTCAGGGTGGCGTCGAAGAGGGCGTCGCCCTTCGGGGTTTTTTGGGCGCGGGGGGAAACGACGCGAAACTCGCGGGAAAACTCGCGCGGCGGCAGGCGGTCGAGCACGGGCCAGTTGCCGGTGCCCTCGAGGGTGAGGGTCCAGGTGATGGGTTCGCCGACGGCGGCCTTTTCCGGCACGACCTTGCCACTCAGGGTGAACTGGCCGACGGCGCCGAAATAATCGGTCGGTTCGGGCAGGGGCAGGGGCCGGACCTGGAGGGTGGCGGGTTCGCTGGTCAGGTTGTATTGCTCGAAGGTGGACTGGCCGAAGACGGAAAAGGGCGAGGCGGTGCCGGTGGGCAGGTTGATCATCTGGGTGGCGGCGGGCAGCGTGACGGGGCCGGAGAGGGAGGGGGCGATGGCGCGGGTATGCTGGGTGACGAGCAGGCGGGTCTGGCCGTTGCGCGTGCCCTCGGAACCGGTGGGTTTGGACCACTCCTCGGCGATCAACGGCGTGGGGTTCCAATCGAGGGGGCCGCCGAGGATGTTGGTGGTGGCGTAGCGGCGGTCGACGTCGAGGGTGTGGGTCAGGCGGATGACCTCGCCGGACCAGACGGGCGCGGGCGGCACGGTGAAGCCGGCGGAGGCGATTTTATCGAGGGTAAGTCCGGACGTGCCGACGGTGGCGGCGGACAAGGTGAAGCCGGCGGGCGGCACGGACAGGGTGCCGGCGTTGGTCGTGACCGTGAAGGCCGGGATGCGGACCTCGCCGTCGGCGCGGGTGGGGCGCACGGGGTAGGTGAGGGTGACGGTTTTTTGGCGCACGGCCTGGGCGCCGAAGCCCAGGCTAAACGTGCTTTGTTCGCTGCGGCCGGGGGCTCCGAAGGTCAGGCCGTTGACGGCGGGAAGGGTGGGGTCATCCTTCGGTTCGCAGTCCTGAAACACCAGGGAGAGCTGGGAAATCTGATCGCGGGCGAGGGTGCCGGCGCCGGGTTCCCAGCGCACGGATTGGGCGGGGAGGACAGCCGCCAGCAGGGCGAAAACAACGGCGAGGAGATGGCGAGGCATGGGAGGCGGGAAGGCGGGGGCGTGGTTACCAATCGCGTTTGCGGGTGGCGGCGCGGGACTCCGCGTCGGCGGGGGTCTCGGCCTCCTGCATCAATTGGTAGAGGCGGGCGGGGGCGTCGGCCGAACGCACGCGGTCGAGGCGCTGGTTGGGGATGACGAGGGCGGGATTGGCGGCGGCCGCCGCAGCGGCCGCGGTGTCGTCGGTCTGACCGGAGGCGGACACGCCGCCGGCGCGCTGGGTGGGCTCGGGTGTTTCCGGCGTCGGCTCCTCCGCGGCGGGAGCGGCGGCGGGGTCGGCGGGATCCTTGGGCGGAGAAAGGTCGCCGAGGGCCGGCGAAGCGGTGGGCGGAGGAGAGCCGGGGTCTTCGGAGTCGGGGCGGGAGCCTTCGCCACCGGGCGAGGTGTCGGAAGGGTCGGACGGGGCGGCATCCGCCTTGGACGGGTCGGCGTTGGCGGGGTCGGAATTTGCGGGGTCGGCCGGGGAGTCTTTCGAGTCCGACTGGGATTTCGGGTCGGAGGGGTCGGCTTTTTTCGAGTCGGACGAAGATTTTTCAGGAGACGATTTCTGCTCGGAGGACGAGGAGTCCTGGTCGGAGTTTTCCGAATTTTGGGACGAGTCGGACGGGGAGTCCTGGGGCGGGGATTTGGGTGGATTCAGCAGGGCTTCGAGACGGCCGCGCAGGGATTTCCAATCGGCGGCCTTGGGGTCGAGGGCGGCGCCTTGATTCACCGCGGCGAGGGCGTCCTCGAGGGCGCCCTTGGGGGGGGCGGGGGACCGGGTGGAGGCGGCTTGTTCGGCTTGTGAAGCGGTCAGGGTGGCGAGGCGGGCGAGGTCGGAGGCGGCGAGGTCGGGCGCGGCGGCGAGTTGGCCGACCAGGGCGACCAGCGGGTCGGGCGCGGGGGGCGGGGCGTCCTCGGCGCGGGCGGGCGCGGGCTCGGTGGGCAGGAGCAGTCCGGCGAACAGCAGGGTGGCGGCGCGGGTCACGGGCGGGCGCAGGGCGCGGGGGCGCGGGGTGACCGGAAACTCACGCAGCAGGGCGGTGGCGAGCAGGACCAGGGACGGGGCGAGGAACCAGGGGAACAACTCCTCGCGGCGCGGCGCGGTGTCGGTGGTGGTGCGGGCGGCGCGGCCGCGGGCGACGGTTTCCTTCAGCAACGCGGGCAGGTCGATCCACGCGGAGGCGTCGCGGAAGGTGCCGTCGCTCAGGCGCGCGAGTTCCTGCAAGGTGGACGCGTCGAGGCGCGAGAGCACGGCCGCGCCGCGTTCGTCCTTGATCAGTCCGCCCTTGCCGTCGGGCACCATGGCGCCGGCGGAGGTGCCGAGGCCGAGGGCGATCACCCGCACGCCGCGGGCGACGAGTTTCTCCGCGATCGGTCGCCAGCGGTCGTCCTGGGCTTCGCCGTCGCTGAGAATGATCAGGTAGCGGTCGGCGGTCGCGGGGGCGTCGGGCGAGGTGCCGTTGGCGGGCCCGAAGGCCTCGTCGGCGGCGGTGAGCAGGCCGGCGAAATCGCTGCCGCCGGCGGGGATGAGATCCGGGCCGAGCTCGTCGAGAAAGGTGCGGAAGATATCGTAATCGGCGGACAGCGGGCACTGGAGAAACGCGGTCCCGGCGAAGGGCAGCAGGCCGAGACGCTCGCCCTTCAACTCGTCCGCCAGGGCGCGGACGAGCAGGCGGGCGCGGGTCAGGCGATCGGGCGGAAGGTCGTCGGCCAGCATCGAGCGGGAGACGTCCACCGCCACCAGCACGTCGCGCGACTCGGTGATGGTCGGGGTGGCGAGGGTGCGGCCCTGCGGGCGGGCGAGGGCGGCGATCAGCGCGGCGAGGGCCAGCGCGAGCAGAATGGGCCGGGCGGGCAGGGCGGCGGCCGGGCTGGAGAGCAGCGTGAACGAAGACGGGGAAAGGCGGGCGCGGGCGATCTTCGGGTGGTCGAGGGTGATGGCGCGGGCCGGGCGGAGGCTCGTGAGCAGCCACGCGGCGGGCACGAGCAGCAGCCAGAAAAGCGAGGGATGGGCGAAGGTCACGGCGGCGGGGGGATCAGCGGCGGCGGAGGAGGGGGAACGCGGCGAAAAACAACAACGCGGCGGCGGCGCCGGCGGGCCACGCATAGAGTTCGGTCGCGACGATGAAATTGCTCTGGTCGAAGGTGGTTTTCTGGGCGCGGTCGATCGCGGCGAAGGCCTCGCGCGTGGCGGTGGGATCGTCGGCGCGGTAAAAGGCGCCGCCGGTCTCCCGGGCGATGGCGCGCAGGCTCGGCTCATCGGTGGCG
>CAMCHD010000274.1 GCA_945874545.1 Akkermansia muciniphila
TCGGCTCCGGAAACGGACAAGGGCGGGGGCGCGTCGAGGCTCATGGGAAAGAAGGAACGGTTAGCCATGCGGGTCGGCCGGGCGGGAGGCAAACGGTAAAAACACCCGCGCGGGGGACCGGTCCGAACCTTGCTTTCCGGCGCGGGGCGCGGCCATTTTTGTCCCCCGTCGGTCATCGTCGCCCTTCCCTTCATGCGTTTTCGCATCCACCACCGCACCACCTATCGCTACGCCGGAGAGGCGAGCGAGTCCTTCATGGAGGCGCGGCTCACGCCGGTCACGGACGAGCGGCAGCGCCTGCTGGCGCGGGATTTCAAGACCACGCCGGCGGGGCGCGTGCACGGCTACACCGACTATTTTGGCAACGCGGTGGAGACCTTCGCGGTCGCGCACCGGCACGGGGAGTTGATTCTGGAAAGCCGGGCGGAGGTGGAGACGACCCCCTGGGCGCCGCCCCAGGCCGCGTTGGAGATCAGCGTCTCGGAGGCGAAGCAGATTTACCGGAGCCACCGGCTGGTATTGTTCGAGTTCCTGATGCCCTCGCCGGCGATCCCCATGTCGGCCCCGGTGCATCGGCTGGCGAACCAGTTTTTCAAGCCCGGGCATGCGCTGGGCGAGTCCTTGTTGCGCCTCAACCGCTGGATCAAGGCCGAGTTTCGCTACGCGCCGGGCAGCACGCGCATCGACACCCCGGTGGCCGAGGCCCTGGCGCGGAGAACGGGGGTGTGCCAGGACTTCGCGCAGGTGATGATCGCGGTGCTGCGTTCGGCCGAGCTGCCGGCGCGCTATGTGACGGGCTACATCGAGACGGAGGCGCAGCGGACGGCGGCGGAGCGCAAACGGCCCGGGCCGGCCGCCCTGGTGGGCGCGGCGGAAAGCCACGCCTGGGTGGAGGTGTTTCTGCCCGGCGGATTCTGGTGGCCGCTGGATCCGACCAACGACTGCGTGGCGGGCGAGCGGCACGTGAAGGTCTCGATCGGCCGCGACTACCTCGACGCCACGCCGACGCGCGGGGTGTTCAAGGGCACGCGCACGGAGCGCCTGGAGGTCGCGGTCACGATGCTCCGGCAGGGGACGCCGGTGGCGGTGGTCCGGTAGGTGTTTTCGGCGAGGGAGCGGCGGCGTCCTTCGCCTCGCGCCGGTCTCGGCGCCGTTCCGGCTCAGGCGCGGGCTTCGCGCCGCACCCGCTCCTTTTCCTCTTCACGCTCCTCGTCTAGCCGGGTCTTTTCCCGGGCCAGCTGGACCCGCACCTGCTCGGCCTCGTCCGGGTCGCCCTTGGCCAGGGCTTTTTCCAGCTGCTCGTTCAGAAAGACCTGCCGTTCGGCCCACTTGCCCTTGTAGAGGGTGTCGAGTTCGGCCAGCCGCGCCTTCTGGGCGGCGCTCAGGGGTTTTTCCCTCGGGCCGGATTTGTCCAACCGTTCCATCGCGAGTTCGTAGGCGCTTTTCATGGCGCCAGTGAAACACCCCGCACCCCGAGCACAAGCACGAGGCCGAGGACCACGTAGGGCGCCCAGTAGCCGCCGTCCCGCCGGCGCCAGCCCCGCATGTAACCCGCCGCGAGCAGAAGCAAGAGTCCCGCCGAGGTCGCCGTGGCCAGGCCCGGCAAGACAAAGCGCGCCGGCCACGTCGCTCCAGGCACCCGGGTGGCCACCTCGACCGCCCCTTCCATCACGGCCAGCAGCAGCGCGGCCGCGTGGTTAAAAACGCTGGTCAGCGGCGCCAGCCCCAGCCCTCCGGTGACGAGGGCCGCGACACCCGCGAACAGGACCAGGGTGGAGAGCGGGATGAGCAGGAGGTTCACAAAAAAGCCCCCCGGCGTCACGAGCTGGAAAAATCCCAGCGTGGCCGGCGTGCTGACCAGGGTCGCGGCCAGTCCCAGCGCGACCGCCCCGATCAGGGCGCGACCGGCCGTTTCCATCCCCTCGCGAACCCAGCCCCGCTCCGTCCGGGGCAGGTGCGCCCACGGCGTCCAGGCCGCCAGCCATTTTTCCTGCAAGGGCACGCCGTAGAGCAGCAGGGCCGCGACGATGCCGTAGCTCATTTGAAAACTCGCCGAGAAAAGCTGATGCGGCGCGACCACCAGGACGCCGAGGGCGGAGACGGCCAGCGCCGCGAGGCTGTTGCCCGGCGCCCGCCAGAGCCCCGCCCCGAACAGGCAGGTGACCATCCAGAAAGCCCGCACCGCCGAGGGCGTCCCGCCGGTGACCTCGACAAACACCCACAGGAGGGCGGTGCCGGCCGCGAAACGCGCCGCCGCCGGCAGACGCGCCACCGCGAGCAGGGTGTTCAGGGCCAGCGCGATGCCCGCGATGTGCAGGCCCGAGATGGCGAAGAGGTGCATCGTGCCGCTGCGCACAAAGAGGTCTTGCTGCGCCTCGCTCAGCTCCTGCTGCCGCCCGAGCATCATCGCCACGTAAAGGTCGGCCAGTCGTTCCCGACCGCCCAGGCTGGTCCGGAGAACCGCCTCCAGCCGGTCGCCCGCCGCGGCGCAAAACCGACCCCACCCGCCGGCCGGCCTGGGTTCGCCCCTCAAGCGTGCCCGCCCGAAGGAGAAATTCACCCCGGCGTCGGCGAGGTAGCGGTCGAAGGTCGACTCCGCCGGCCGGCGTTCCACCGATCGCAGGAGGCCGAGGGCGGTGAACTCCGCCCCGCGCCAGGCCCGCACCGCGTCCGGACCCCGGGGCCATTCGACCGAAAACTGCGTGCGTTGCCCCACGAGTTCGCGCAGGTGGGGCTCCGCCGCCACGATCTCGGCCAGCCCGCCCGCCCGCGCCTCGCCCTCCGGGGTGGCGAACACCCGTTCGATGCGCAGGGTGAGCCGGGCCTCGCGCGGCGGCAGGGCGAGCGTATCCCAGGCCTCGATACGCCGCCGCTCGTCGGCGGTGCGCAGGGCCCCGGCCGCGGCCATGGCCAGAAAGAGCCCCGCCGCCCACCAGATCGGGCCGCGCGCCGGCGCCCGCCCGGCCCAGGCCGCCGCCAGACCGGCCAGCGCCAGTCCGGCGAAAACCGCCGCGGGCACCGCCCCGCCTGCGACGTGCACCGCGAGCGAGCCCGCCGCCCACGCCACCACCAGCCCCAGCAGGGGCGCCCGGTGGGAGAGGCTGCGCGGCGTCATGGGCTCGTGCCTAAACCGACCGTGCGTCCGCGCATATCAAATTTTCCGCGCGCGGTTAATTTTCCAGGTCCCGCTCCGCCACCAGCCGTCCGGGGCGGAATTCGCCACGGGTCTCGACGATGCGCCGCACCTGCAGGCGCCCGCCGGCCAGCTCGACGAAAAGTCCGCCGAAGGGGCGGGAGAAGGACCCGGTGTTGATGACGGTGAGGCCCGGCGCACCCGGCGCGTTCCAGACCCCGGGGTAGTGGGTGTGTCCCAGCACGACCACCCGCGCCGCCGGTCGCTCGGCCCGCGCCACCGCCCCGGCCAGCGCGGGGGTGTCCCGCCACGCCCGCACCATGGCGATGATTCGTGTCGGGGGGAAAAGCGTGCGCGCCAGCCGGGCCGCCTTGGCCGCCGGACCCCGGCGGGTCACGTCCAGCAAGCCCGGCAGCGCCAGACTGGCGACGCGGTTGAGGCGCAGCCGGGTCTCCACCCGCGCCCAGTCCGCCTCCGTCACCTCCGCGCGCAGCGCGGCGAGCCGTCGACGCAGGTCCCCCGCGTGATGGCTCCAGGGCGCGATCGCCTCGTAAAACACGTCCCCGTGGGTGACCCACACCCGCCCGTCCGCCAGCGACAGTTCGGCCGGCGCGGCCAGGTCGGGGTCGTGGTTGCCGGTCAAATACGTCGGTCGCGGTCCGGCCCGGGACAGATACTCCGCGATCTCCTCCCAGCCCGAGGGGCGTCCCGGGATCTGGGTATCCACCGTGTCGCCGTTGAGCACCACCTCGTCGGCCCCTTGCAGCAGGGGCGCGAGCATGGCCGGATCGCCCAGCCGGCTGCGCGCGTCGCCGAAATGCAGGTCGGAAAAAATTCGGATCACCGGATCGGCCATGCCCGTCACCCCATGCGGCCCGCCGCCGGCGGGCAATGTTTTCCCCGCGTGCGTGCGCGCCGCGCGCCAGCCGGTGGCGCCGGTCGCGCGTTGACGCCTACGCCGCCGCCGCCTTGCTCGGCGCTCTATGGAATTTCTCGCCCATCCCGAAACCTGGATCGTCCCCCTGCTCACGCTCACGCTTCTGGAGATCGTCCTCGGCATCGACAACGTCATCTTCATCTCGATCCTAGCCGGCAAACTACCGAAGGCGCAACAGGCGAAGGCCCGCCAGACCGGGTTGCTCCTCGCCTTCGTCACGCGCGTCGCGCTCCTTTTCAGCATCAGCTGGCTGATGAGTCTTACCAAACCGCTCTTCACCCTTCCCTTGGTCAACCACGCGCTCACCGGCCGAGATCTCATTTTGTTGCTGGGGGGGCTTTTCCTGATCGGCAAGAGCGTGACCGAGATCCACCACAAGCTGGAGGGGGACGACGGCGCGGCGAATCCCGCCGGTGGGGCGGCGGTTTCGTTCAACGCCGTCATCGTGCAGATCCTCTTGCTCGATATCGTCTTCTCCCTCGACTCGGTGATCACCGCCGTCGGCATGGTGAAGCAGTTGTGGATCATGATCGCCGCCGTCGTGATATCCCTTGGTGTCATGCTGGCTTTCGCGGGGGCGATCAGTGACTTCGTAAACCGCCACCCGACGGTGAAGATGCTGGCCTTGAGTTTCCTGATCCTGATTGGGGTCACCCTGGTGGGCGAGAGCCTGGGTCAACACATCCCGAAGGGCTACATCTACTTCTCCATGGCCTTCGCCTTCCTCGTGGAGATGCTGAACCTTCGCCTGCGAACGAAGTCCGCGCACCCCGTGGAGCTGCGCCAGGCGGTGAAGTAGCCGCATGGCTCCGTCCGACGAATCCG
>CAMCHD010000275.1 GCA_945874545.1 Akkermansia muciniphila
CCTTCGAGGGCCCATATGCCGCCGAGCTCACTCGCATCGACGACCTCGCCGTCACCTACGACGCCCGCGAGGTGCCCGGTTTGGCCGCCTACCTGACCCACGAATCCGCCGAGGTCCGCACCGCCGCCGTCGACGGCCTCGTCCGCCTCGGGGCGCAGGAAGCCGCCGAACCCCTCCGCGCCGCCGCCGCCAAAAGCAAAGACCCGCACGAGGCCGTCGCGATGCTCGAAGCCGCCGCATACCTGGAAATCCCCCCCATGCCCGCGTCCATGCGGGGCAAAATCAAGGGGAACCGCTCCACCGCGGGCCCGGGCGCCTCCTCCTCCGAGCCCAAAAAAACCACCGCGAACGGCGGTGGTTGATAACAAAAAGGGGAAAACCGAAGGGAAAATGGTCGGGCTGGTGAGATTCGAACTCACGACCTCTTGCACCCCATGCAAGCGCGCTACCAGGCTACGCTACAGCCCGAACAACTGACAAGAGGGTCAGCAAGCCGCCCGCCGGGTCGCGAAGCAAGCGGTTTTTTCTCCGCCATCTCCACTTCCCCGCGCGGGCTCCGCCGCCCGCCCGGAATCAAGAATACCGCACCGGCAGGGCCCGGCCCGCCTTCGCGCTCTGCGCCGCGAGATCGAGCAGGTGGATGGGGCGGCGCGCCCACTCGCCGGTGATGACGAGCGGCTCGCCCGTGGTGAGGTGGGCGGCGATGTTTTGATAGAATTTTTCACCCTCGCCCTTGGGGTTGGGCGCGCGCTCGGTGGTCACGCGTCCGCCCGGATGACCGGTGAGCGTCTCCGCGCCGCTCCAGTCGATGACGTGGGTCGCCTTGGTCCCGACAATCTTCATGAAGCCGCGGTCCGGCGCGCCATCGAGCTGCGTGATGGTCAGGTTTACCCGCTGGCCGCCGGCAAAACGCACCGTGGCCTGGGCCTCGTCTTCGTTGGTGTCCGCGCCCCACTTGGCATCCGGTTGCCCCGCCCAATAACCGCTCCAGGCGTAACCGCTCACCTCGGTCGCCGGCGCGGTGATGAGCTGGAGGGAGTATTCGAGGAGATGCACGCCCCAGTCGTAGAGAATACCGCCGGAAATGCTGCGCGAGGAGCGCCACCAGTCCCCCGGCCGGCCGTGCGCGCCCATGCGCAAATCGATACGCACGATGTCACCGAGGACCCCCGCGCGGAACAGCTCGTTCGCGCGCAGGATCCAGCCGTCCCAGTGACGGTTGTGGTAGGTGCTCACCACCACCCCCGTATCGCACGCCGCCGCGATCATCGCGTCACATTCCTCGGTGGTCACGGCCATCGGTTTTTCCAGCACGCAGTGCCGCCCCGCCCCGACGATGGCCAGTCCGAGCGCGGCATGGGTGTTATGCGGGGTGATCACGGTGACGAGGTCGACCGCCGATTTCGCCAGCATCTCCTCGACCGAGGCATAGGTCTCGATGCCGGGAAAATCCTGGGTCGCGACAGCCAGCCGCGCCGGATCGATCTCGACCACGGCGACGGGCGTCATGCCGGCCGCCTGCATCTCCTTGAGGTGCTGACGACCCATGTTGAAGGCGCCGCCATAACCGACGACGCCGACCTTGATGTCGGAGGATTGGGAATAGGTTTTTTTCATACTCAAAAGAAAACAAGAACGGCTCGACGGCGCGGCTCACAAAAGACCCGCCGCCCAGAGGCAGCCCCGCACCGTGAGGGTGCGCGCCGCCGGGAACCGCACGAACTCCTCCGGCGCATGCCCGAGAGCGTTGTAGAACACCCGCCCGGCACCCCAGGTCTTCACCCAGGCCACCGGCATGGCCACCGTCCGGCCGGCGTGCACGTAGGCCGTGTCCGCCAGCACGTGCACCGCCGGGTCGGTGAGCAGATAGTATTGCTCCGAACGGTAGGCGAAACTCGCCGGCAGGCCGGCCGTGATCGGGCTGGCCCAGTCCACGACGCGCACCAGGTAGTCGCCCACATGCGGATGCCCGACAAAGTGCCCGCCCACCATCCACTCGTAGTCGAGACAGCCGCGGAAAGCGTCGCCCATGCCGCCATGGATACCGGCCAGACCCACCCCGCCGCGCACCGCCGTCACCAGCCCGCGCTCCTGTTCCTTGCTCAAGGCCCCCATCGTCCAACAGGGAAAAACCAAGGCGTAAGCCTTCAACGCGTCCGCATCCGCCAGCGGCTCGAGGGACCGGACGATTTCCGGCCGCAATCCCGCCGCGGCGAGCTCGGCGGCGAAAAGTTGGACGATTTTTTCAGGTTGATGGCCTTCCCAGCCACCACTCACGAACAGGACTTTTTTCATCGAATACCGGGGTAAATCACCATCCTACTCCATTTTGCTTCGTGCCGGAATAGACGCCTTCGCCAAAAACATGGATTTTCCGATCAAACACTGGGCCGGCTTTACCCGACGCCACCCGGGCTCCTTCGCGGTGATCAACACCAACCATCTCGCGGCCAAGGACCATTGGATCCGGGCGACCTTCGAGACCTGCAACTTTTCCCTGATTCTGCGCGGACGGGGCGAGTTCCACCGCTTTGGCCGGGTCTGGCCGGTCGAGGCCCCCTGCGTGATCACGCAGTGGCCGGGCGAACGCGTGGACTACGGACCACTGCCCCTGCCCCACGGCACCTGGGAGGAACTCTATCTGACCTACGCCGCCGAGACCCGCCCACGTTTCGAGGCCGCTCGCCTGCTCGACCCCGACCGGCCGGTCTGGCCGATCCGCGATCTCGCGGAGGTCCGCGCCCAGGCCGAGGCCCTCTCCCGCCTGGCCCATGCGCCCGAACCCGCCTCGGTGGCCGACCGGGTCGACCGGGTCGCCGAACAGTTGATTCTCGCCACCTGGCTGCCCGACTCGGGCGAAGCCGCTCCGGCGGGCGACGCCGCCACGGTGCAAGCCATACTGGCCGAACTCCGCGCGCGCCTGGCCGAGCCCGCGCTGCGGCCGGAGAGCCTCGCCGCCCGCCACGGCTGGTCGGCGTCGACCTTCCGCCGCCGGTGGTCCGCCACCCAGCCGGAAAGCCCCGCCCGCACCCTGCAAGGCCTGCGCCTGCAACTCGCCTGCCGGCTCCTGGTGGAAAGCACCCTGCCGGTGCGCGCCATCGCCACCCGCGCCGGCTTCGCCGACGAGTTTTACTTTTCCCGGCGCTTTCGCCGCGAGCTCGGCCTCGCCCCCCGCGCCTACCGCCGCGCCTACCTGTTGCGACGCGGGTGATTGCACCCCGCCCCTCACGAGTCCAAGGTCCCGCCACCTCGATGCCGCCCCGCCGTTTCCGCGCCTGTCTGATCCTCCTCGCCTGCCTCGCCACCCCCGGCCTCGCGCAGAACGAGCCCGATCCCGACCGCGCGGACGCCCCCCTCGTGCTCGATACCCTGGATATCGAGGGCGACGCCGAAAACGGTCCCGGCTACGACCCCACCGGACTGGACGGAGCCCAGGCCGAACGCCACGAACCGCCCTTCGCCAACGACCTGCTGGAGGACCTCGGCGCCGACGAGATACCGCTCGGCGAACTGGACAACGAACTCGCCGCCCTCGCCGCGACCGGCGCCGACGCCGCCCAGGTGGCCGCCGGGGCCGAAAACCTGGAGCTGCGCGGCTTCCCCACCCCCAGCCGCCGCAACGGCTTCACCCAGACCGGCGTGCCCGAGATCCTCAACTCCCAGGGCGGCGAGACCATCGCCGGCTCCCTCGTGTCCGTCGTCGGCCGGGCCGCACCGGGCGGCATTCGCAACGCCTTCACCGCCCGCCCGAAGGGCCGCCGCGAACGCTCCCTCGACCTCGGCGTCGGCACCAACGGCAGCTGGCGCGCCGGCGTGCGGATCGCCGGCGTGGTCAGACCGAAAAAGTCGTGGCACCTCGAGTCGTTCTCCGTCTCCGGCCGCGACGGCCCGCAGGATTTTTCCCGCCTGGTGAACACCGCCGCGGGTGTCGCCTTCGCCTTTAAACACTCCCGCGCCACCAGCACGCTCTGGAGCCTCGACTTCGCCGAGTCCGCCGGCAACCCCGCGCCCGGCCTGCCCGACTTCCGTCTCACCCCCGGCGGCAAAATCCAGGGGCCCTACCGCCCCCTCGCGGATTTTCACGTGAACGGACCCGAGACCGGACTGCGCCGCCGCGCCGCCTCGCTCGCATTCCAGCTCGAGAGCCAGCTCGCGCCCGACCTCTCGCTCAGCTCCGCCACCCAGCTGCTCGCCCGCGACAGTCGCCAGGACCGGTTCACCACCGGCCAATACGTGGTGTCCACCGGCAAGTTCTCCGGCGTCCGCGAGCCCGTGCACCGCGAGGACGACTTCGCCGCCATCACCCACCAGACCGACCTGACCCGCCGTATCCGCGCCGCCGGGGAGCACAAGGTCCGCGTGGGCGTCGAGGGCACGCTGACCCGCGGGGAGGAGGAGTCGCGCGGCATTCTCGCTTCGGAGCGGGACCTCTACCTGCCGCCCGACGTGCGGTCCTTCGATCCGGAACGCCCCAACTATTTCCTGCCCGCGTTTTCGGAAGGGGTCTACAAAAGGATCATCGCCGACCAGCGCACCGCCCGCGCCTTCGCCTCGGTCTTCGCCGACACCCGCACCGCGCTGGATCGCGGCCGCACCGTGTTCACCACCGGCCTGCACTACGATTTCAGCCGCACCGAGGTCGACAACCGCCGCCCGGGCGCCGCCTTCCCCCGGGCCGAAAAAGCCGTGGGCGACCTGTCCTTCCACCTCGGCGCAAACCGCAAGATCGGCCGCCACGTGCTGGTGTTCGCCAACACCAGCACCGCCGTGGCGCCGTCCACCCGGGTCGACGCCCGCACCGGCGCGATCCAGGAGAACGAGTCCACCCGCGGCTACGAGTTCGGCGCCCGCGCCGTCCTGCTGGA
>CAMCHD010000276.1 GCA_945874545.1 Akkermansia muciniphila
CTCGCCGGCCTCCCCGCCTCCGCCGTCGCCGGCATCGGCTGGGCGGTGGGCAACCTCCACCTTGAATTCAGCTCCGAGGCCACGCGCCTGCTCACTCCAGACGAACCCGCCGCACGCCAGCTCCTCGCCCGTATCCAAATCGCCTACACACCCACGTCTGCCGTCTTCCGCCCCGGCCGTTTCAAGCGCAGTCTCACCACCCCTCTCGTCGATGACCTCGGCCCCAGCCACAAACACTGAGTTATTGCCGCGAAAGAACGCAGAGAGCGCAAAGAACGAACCATGAAAACAATCAACGAGCTGTGTGATTTGGTCCGAGAAACCGCCTACGCAATCCATGTGTTTCACGGTCATGGGCATTTGGAGAAAGTTTACGAAAATGCCTTGGTGCATCGTTTGACGAAGGCGGGTGTAGAGGTGAAGCAGCAGCATCCGATTCAAGTCTTCGACGAGGATGGCACCGTCGTCGGCGAATACATGGCTGATTTGCTGGTGGAGGGTCGCCTTGTCGTGGAGCTAAAGGCCGTCCGTTCTCTGGCCGATGAGCACGTCGCCCAGCTTCTTGGTTATCTCAAATCCACCCGCATCGAGCACGGCCTGTTGATCAACTTTGGCTCTTTCCGTTTTCAGATCAAAAAATACGCGCTCTCCGACCCGCGTTCCCCGCTCTCCACAGTCGTCTCCGCAATGCTTCCTTTCTTTGCGCTCTTTGCGTTCTTTCGCGGCTAAAAATGCTTGGTTCCGATAACTCCTCGGCCGCCTGGCTCGTCGGTCTCCTCCAGGCCGGCGATTCCTTTTATCCGACCGGCGGCTACGCCCATTCCTTCGGTCTCGAAGGGCTGATCGAACTTGGCGTCGTGCACGACCGCGAAACCCTGCGCTCCTTTTTTCTCCTGTCCGCGCTCCCGACCCTCCGCCAGGCCGAACTTCCGCTCGCTGCCCACGCCTACGCCGCCCTCGATCCTGTCGCGCCCGATTGGCCACGCATCGCCGAACTCAACACGCTCGCCCATGCCCTCAAGAGCCCGCGCGAACTCCGCGCCGCCACGGACAACGTCGGCCGCCAACGCGCCGAGCTGGCCGCCCGTCTCCACGCCCACCCGCTCGCCAACGACTACCTTGCCCGCGCCGTCTCCGGCTCCTGGCCTTTTTCCGCCGCCGTCTCCGCCGCGCTCGAAGGCCGCATCCTCGGCGCCCCGCGCGACGCCGTGCTCGCCGGCATCACCTACTCGACGCTCTCCGCCACCCTCGCCGCCGCGATGAAACTCCTCCGACTCGGTCAAAACGCCGGCCAGACCCTCCTCACCGAAATGCTCGGCCACGCGCCAGACCTCATCGCCACCGCCACCACCATCCCGCTCGCCGAGATAGGTTGGTTCAACCCCTGGCTCGATATCGCCAGCGCCCGCCACGAAACCGCCAACTCCCGCATGTTCATTTCCTGATTTTCGAACCACGAAACACACGAAAGACACGAAATCCGATCCATGCGTATTGCTCCGGTTTTCGCCGTTCGTGTTTTTTGTGTGTTTCGTGGTTAAACCTTCCGTGCTCCTATTCCCATGAATCGTTCCCCCCGCATCGGCATCGGCGGTCCCGTCGGCTCCGGCAAAACCATGCTCTGCCTAAAGCTCTGCCAGCAGCTGCGCGAGCGCTACTCCATGGGCGTCGTCACAAACGACATCTACTGCTCCGAGGACGCGGAGTTCCTCATCCGCCAGAGCGCGCTGCCGGCCGAGCGTATCCGCGGTGTCGAGACGGGTGGCTGTCCGCACACCGCCATCCGCGACGACACGACCATGAACGAGCAGGCCTGCCAGGCCCTCGAAAAGGCCTTCCCCGATCTCCAGCTCGTGCTGGTCGAGAGCGGCGGCGATAACCTCACCGCTACCTTTTCCCCCGAGCTCGTCGATTCCTTCATCTACGTGATCGACGTCGCCGAGGGGGAAAAAATCCCCCGCAAGGGCGGCCCCGCCATCCGTCATAGCGACCTGCTCATCATCAACAAAATCGACCTCGCCCCGCTCGTCGGCGCCGATCTCTCCGTGATGGACCGCGACGCGAAAATCCAGCGCGGCCCGCGCCCCTTCCTGTTCTGCGACCTCAAGCGCGAACACAACCTCGACCAGGTCATCGCCTGGATCGAGCAACAGGTGCTCTTCGCGACCAAGCCGCGGAATTGAATGGCCGCAAAGAGACGCAAAATGCTCAAAATGAACACCTGCCGTTCGATTCCCTTTTTTGCGCCTTCTGCGCTTTTTTGCGGCTGAATCTCCGTCGCCTCGCCCATGGTCGATTTCCACGGACACCTCGCCCTTCGCGCCGCCGCCCGGCCCGACGACGGCGTTACCGCGCTCGCGTCGCAGTCCTTTCGCGCGCCCTATCACCTGAGCAAGCCCTACTGGGACGCCGATACCCGCACGCTCCTCGTTCAGGTCGTCAACCCCACCGCCGGCATCCTGTCCGGCGACCGTCTCGAGTCCGCCGTGTCCGTCGAGCCCGGCGCCGCTGTCCTACTCACCGCGCCGAGCGCCAGCCGCGTGTTTTGCATGCGGGCCGATTCGCCCGCCGCCTCAGCCCTCCAGCACTTCACCGTCGCGCCCGGAGGCTGGCTGGAGGTGCTCCCCGAACCGCTCGTGCCGCATCGCGGCTCCCGTTTCCACCAGCGCACCGTCCTGGATGTCGCCCCCGGCGGCTCCGCGTTCTACGCCGACCTGCTTTTCCCCGGCCGCATCGCCCACGGCGAAACCTGGGCGTGGGATCGTCTCATTCTGGAGCTCGAGGTGCGCTCCGGCGGCGAGCTTCTCCTGCGCGAGCGCCTCGACCAGACCTCCGACCATCTGCACGCCCTCGCCATACTCGCCGGCAGCGGGGAAAACGCCTCCTTCGGCAACGCGGTGTTTCTCGCGCCCGGTCTGGCCGCGGATTCCGCGCCGCCGTGGCGCGCGGCGCTCCACGCGCTCCAGACCGAGGGCGTCTGGATCGGCGCCAGTGTGCTTCGCACCGGGGCGGGCTGGAGCATCAAGTTTGTCGCGCCCGACGGCATCCGCCTCCGCCACACCCTCGCGTCGATTCGCCGCATCCTCTCCGCCGTCGCGCCCCACCTCGCTTGCGACGCGCGCAAACTTTGAGCGGGCCGTGATTCCGTGCCCGGGCCGTGGCGTCGGGGAGAGGGTTAGAGCCTTTCAAATGAAGTTATAGCCGCAAAGAGTCACAAAATTTCTCTTCCTCCGATGAAGCACTTCCGCGCGCCTATAGGCGCCTGTGACGCTTGATGCGCGACGGGATCTTTTGCGCCTTTTTGCGGCAATTCTCCGTTTCCATTGGCTACAACTCTATTTGAAATGCTCTAGCCTCCGCTCAGGTTGTTCAGGAACACGAGGATCTCGCGCAGGCGCGCCAGGGGTTTTGGCGCGGAGAGACGGGGGAAGCGGCCGCTCAGCTGCACGTAGTCGTCGCGCCGGCCCGGCCCGGCGCGGAGGAGCTTCAGTTTTGCGCCTTCGGTCTCGACGCCGACGATGCCCTTCTGCTCGGCCGCCACGCGCAGGGCGGTGACCATGAGCAGGGCGCGGACCTCGTCGTTGAACTTGCCGAAGCGGTCGGTCAGCTCCGCCTCCAGGTCCTTCAACGCGGCGGGCGAGCCGGCGAGGGCGAGCCGGCGGTAGAAATCCAAACGCAGACGGGTTTCGCCGATGTAGCCGACCGGCAGGCGGGCCTGGATGCGGTCCACGGCGGCGGCGCCGTCGGCCTCGGCCTCGTCGTGGGCGGCGCGGATGGCGCGGTAACTCGTGGCGTGGGCGGCGCCGGCGCCGGCGGCGGGCGCCTCGCCCTCGCCGACAAAGACAAAATCGAGCTTCACCGTCGCGCGGATGGCGGCGGCGTGTTTGTCGCCCTTCAGGCGGGCGACCGACTGGCGCAGCAGTTGGCAATAGAGCTCGAAACCCACGCCGACGATGTGCCCGGATTGCTGGGCGCCGAGGAGGTTGCCGGCTCCGCGCAGTTCGAGATCGCGCATCGCGATGCGGAAGCCGGCGCCGAGCTGGTTGTGGGTCCGCAGGGCGTTCAGCCGTTCGCGGGCGATATCCACCAGGCGGCTGTGGCGGTGGAGCAGGAGGTAGGCGTAGGCCTGGTGTTTAAAACGCCCCACGCGCCCGCGCAGTTGGTAAAGCTGGGACAGGCCGAAACGATCCGCGCCCTCGATGATGATGGTGTTGCAGTTGGGGATATCGAGGCCGGTCTCGATGATCGTGGTGCAGACGAGGACCTGGTGGCGGCCGGCCACGAAGGCGGTCATCATCTCCTCCAGCTCGTGTTCGTCCATCTGGCCGTGGCCCACGCCGATATCGACCTCGGGCAGGAGCTCGCGCAGGCGGGCGGCGACCTGCGCGATGGTCTGCACGCGATTGTGCAGGTAAAACACCTGCCCGCCGCGGCGCAGCTCGTGGCGGATGGCGTCCACCACCAGTTGTTCGTCGTAGGTCTTGACGATGGTCTGGATCGGATGGCGGTTGGTCGGCGGGGTCTCGATCACCGACATGTCGCGCGCGCCGGTCATCGCCATGTACAGCGTGCGCGGGATCGGCGTGGCGGACATGGACAAAACGTCGACCGACACGCGGAGGGCCTTGAGGCGTTCCTTGTGTTTCACTCCGAAGCGCTGCTCCTCGTCGATCACCACCAGGCCGAGGTCCTTGAACGATATGTCCTTGTTCAACAACCGGTGCGTGCCGATGAGGATGTCCACCTGGCCGGAGGCGGTGGCGGCGACGATGCGGGTCGCCTCGGCCCGGGTGCGAAA
>CAMCHD010000277.1 GCA_945874545.1 Akkermansia muciniphila
CACCTTCCACAGTCACTGCTTCCCGTCCCATGAAACCCGATACCGAAATCCTTTCCCTCCAAGCGGACCTCAAGGCCAAGGGCGTCAAATACGTCGTCGGCGCCTACGTCGACCTCCACGGCGTGCCCAAGGGCAAATTCGTGCCCATCGATCATTTTCTCCACTTCGCCCACGGCTCCGAACTCTACACCGGCTACGCCCTCGATGGACTCGGCCAGTCGCCCAACGACGACGAGATCGCCTCCTTGCCCGACCTCGACCGCGGCTGCGTTCTGCCTTGGAACCGCGAGGTCGCCTGGTTTCCCGCCGACAATACCTTCAAGGGGCAGCCCTATGAGATCAACACCCGCGTCGCCCTGAAAAAGGTCCTGGCCGACGCCGCGTCGCTGGGCTTCGGGTTCAACCTCGGCATCGAGTGCGAGGTCTACATCGTGAAGCTCGGCGCCGACGGCAAGTCCCTCTCCATCCCCAATCCCGACGACCGCCTCGCCAAGGCCTGTTATGACGTGCAGGGCTTCCTGGATCGCTACGCCTGGGTCGACAAGGTCTCCACCGCGATCAACGGACTTGGCTGGGACCTCTACTCGCTCGACCACGAGGACGCCAACAGCCAGTTCGAATTCGATTTCAACTACAGCGACGCCCTCACCATGTGCGACCGCTACGTCTTCTTCCGCATGATGGCCCGGCACTACGCGGCCGAGGAGGGTCTTCTCGCCACCTTCATGCCGAAACCCTTCGCCGACAAAACCGGCAACGGTGCGCACTTCAACATGTCGCTGTCCGACCTCGCCACCGGGGCGAACGCGTTCAAGTGCGACCCGAAGGACGACCCGCGCGGCCTCGGCCTCACCCCCGTCGCCTACCACTTCATCGCGGGTATCCTTCGCCATGGCCCCGCCATCTGCGCGGCCATGGCGCCGACCGTGAACAGCTACAAACGCCTCGTGCGTCGCGGCCTGATGAGCTATTTCTCGTGGGCCCCCGTGTTCAACAGTTTCGGCACCAACAACCGCACCAACTCCATCCGCGTGCCGATGGGCGGCGGCCGCTGCGAGAGCCGCAACGCCGACTCCGCCTGCAATCCCTATCTCGCCGCCACCCTCGCCCTCGCCGCCGGCCTCGAGGGCATCCGGGAAAAACTCGATCCCGGAGCCCCGCAGGAGGACAACCTCTACGAACTGTCGCCCGCCGAGTTCGCCCGGCGCGGTATTCAGGAACTGCCGCGCACGCTCGACGAGGCGGTGCGGGCCTTCGCCGCCGATCCCTTTGTCACCCGCGTGCTCGGGCAGGGCCTGCGCGACGAGTTCATCGCCTACAAATCCGAGGAGTGGCGCCAATACCACCAGCAGGTCAGCGCCTGGGAAATCGACCGCTACGCGCGGATGTTCTAAACCCGAAAACGCGAAAATGCGGAAAGCTGAAATGCGGAAAGGGGGCGCTCGGGAATCCGGCGGCGCTGACAACCGAACCCCGCTCGCCTTCTTCAGTTCCCGCCGTTCGCTCCGGAGCCCGAATTTCCGTTTTTCCGATTTCCGTTTTTCCGATTTTTTCTTCCCCCATGCCCCCCGCCGCCCGCTCCGACCGCCTCGCCCGTTTCAGCGTCTCCTTGCCCGAGAGCCTGCTCGACGAGCTGGACGCGATGGTGCGACGCCGCGGCTACGCCAGTCGTTCCCAGGCCGTCGCCGCGCTCGCCCGGGATGGCTTGGTCGAATACGCCGCCCAGCTCGGCACCGCTTCGGTGGCCGGGACCATCAGCCTCGTCTACGATCACCGCAAAACCGGTCTTCAGGCCCGGCTCGCGGCCATCCAGCACAAGTATTACCTGCTCGTGGTGACCTCGATGCACGTGCACCTCGAACACCACCACTACATGGAGGTCTTGTTGGTCCAAGGGCCGGCGGAGCAACTCCAGACCCTGGCCGATGAACTTGTCACCGTGCGAGGGGTGAAACAGGGCAAGCTCAGCCTTACCGCCACCGCCATCCCGCCACTGCTCTGAACCCGCTCGCGCGTTCGCGTTTTGGGCCCCGCCGCGGTGGGGCGGACGGTCCGGTTTCCCCCTTTACTCGATTCCTTGGGCGCGACACCTTGCGCGCATCATGACCGTGATTCCTTCTCCCTTTCTCGGCGTCTTCGGCCTTGGCGGCCCCGAATTGCTGATCATCCTCGCGGTGCTCATTCTGCTTTTTGGCGCGACCAAGCTGCCACAGCTGGCGAAGGGACTCGGCCAGTCGATGAAAGAGTTCAAGAAGGCGTCCAAGGAGTCCGAAACGGAGGACGCGAAGGAGCCGTCCGAGGCGGAGCTCAAGGCGCAGCTCGCCTCCGCCAAGGCCGAACTGGCCGCCGCCAAGGCCAAAAACTCGGGTAACAACTGAGCGGGCTCCGACTAGGCGAGTCGGTCACAGTCGGCCAAAGGGTCGCGGTCTCGCCTCAGTGGGCGACGTGCACCGCCGCTCCGGCGGGTTGGCCGATGCCGGCGAGCAGGTCGCGGAACCACGGCGTGGCGATGGCGAAGGGTTTGCCGCCTTTGATGCGGGGGAACTCGATGGCGCGCAGCACGCCGCCGCGGTCCTCGTCGTGGCCGATCACGCCGCCTTCGCGGCGTAGGGCGCATTCCACCGCGAGGTCGGTGCAGCTCTTGATCAGGCGCAGGTCGTCGGCGTTGGCGGCGGCCGCGCGGGCGTAATAGCCGGACTTTTGGACGAGCACCTTTTCCGCCCCTAGCATCTTGGCGAACTGTTCGCCGAACCATTTGCCGGGGTTGACGGCGTCGAGTTTTATATGGCCGAAAGCGTCGCGCGGCACCTCCTGGCCTTTGGCCTGCAACTCGGCCACGATGGCCTCCACCCCCGCGCCCTCGGAGATGAAGATGTTCACGTTGTCGTTTTGATCCATCAGCGCCTTCAGGCGGGTGGCCTCGGCGGCGAGGTCGATCGCCATCTCCGGGACGTAGACCGCGTGCACATCGAGATTGGCCCGCGCGAGGCCGAGGCCGGGGACAAACTCCTCGCGGTCGAGCAGTTTGCGGTAGTCGGCGGCGGTGGCGGCGGTGAGCCAGCCGCAGTTTCGGCCCATCACCTCGTGGATGATGAGCATGCGCGGGTTGGCGTTGCGCTCGGCGACGACGTTGCGGAAAAAGCGCGCGCCTTGCTCGGCGGCGGTCCAGGCGCCGAGGGACTGGCGGATGGGGTAGACGTCGTTGTCGATCGTCTTCGGCAGGCCGATGACGGTGAGGCCGTAGTCGTGGCGGGCGAGGTAGGCGGCGAGGTCGGCGGCGGCGGTGTTGGTGTCGTCGCCACCGATGGTGTGCAGGATATCCACGCCGTCGGCGATCAGCTGGTCGGCGGCGACCTTTTGCGGGTCCTGGCCTTCTTTAACGAGGCCGCGTTTGACGCAGTCTTTGACGTTGGTCAACTTGACGCGGCTGTTGCCGATGGGGCTGCCGCCGTGCTTGTGCAGGATGGGTGCGGCGGCGCGTTCGGCGGGGCCGATTTTGTAGGAGTCGCCGAGGAGCAGACCCTTGTAGCCGCCGTGGTAGGCGATGAGCTCGATCTCGGGCGCGATCTCGGTGTAGCGCTCGATCAGGCCGGCGACGGCGGAGCTGAGGCAGGGCGCGAGGCCGCCGGCGGTGAGGAGGGCGACTTTTTTGGGACGGGCGGGGGCGGTGCTCATGGGAAGTGGAGGTGGAGCCTGCAGACTGAGCCGTTCCCGGGTCCGGCGAAAAGCGGGAAACAGCGGGCGCGCGGAGACGGCCAAAAAAAGCCCGCCCCGGACGGGGCGGGGCGGTTTTAGAACCTTCCACTGGCCGGTAAACGGGCAGATCAAACCAACCACGGATTACACGGATTGGCACGGATTAAGGCGGATACGGAATGATCAAGGGCGGAATCTCCTCACCCGCCGCGCGACTACTCATTCGGTTCAAACTCTCTGCCATCCGTGTTCATCCGTTCAATCCGTGGTTTCATGTGCCGGATAGGATTTAGAAATTTGCGCGGACGCCGGCGGTGAAGACGCGGCCGGGCAGGGGGGCGATGTCTTTGAGAAACGACGTGTGCAGCCGGGCGTCGGCATCGGTCAGGTTTTCGGCGCGCACGAAAAAATCGTAGACGACGAGCGAGGTCGCGAGGCGGTAGCCCACGCCGGCGCCGAACAGGGTGTAGCCGCCGGTCTCGCTCTCGCCCGGGGCGGTGTGGGACTGGTCGGCGATGGCGACGAGGTCGGTCCCGGCGTGCCAGGCGTGGTGGCGCCAATCGAGGGCGAGGCGGGCCTTCAGGGGCGGGATACGGGGCAGGTCGGGGCCGTCGCGTTCGGCGGCCAGGGTGGCGTCGAGCGCGGTGGTGAGATCGAGGGTGTGCCCGGCGGTCGCGTGCAGGTGCCAGACCGCCTCGGCCTCGGCGCCGTAGAAGAGCGCGTCGCGTTGGACGAAACGGGTGCGCAGCAATTCGGCGTCGGGGCCGGCGGGATCGTTGGCGGCGTCGACCAACACCCCGGTGCCCTGCTCGTAGAGATAGCCGTCGAAGGCGTTGATGTAGCCGGTCAGGCTGCCGGTGACGAGGCCGGTCACCTTGCGCAGGCTCAGTTCGTAGCCGAGGCTGCGTTCGTCGGCGAAGCCGGGGTCGCCGATCTCGTAGGCGGCGGTGCCGATGTGCGGGCCGTCGGCGTAGAGTTCCTGGCCGGTGGGGGCGCGTTCGGTGTAGGCGACACTCCAGGCGAGTTTGTAGGTCGGGTTCAGGGTGTAGATGGCCCCGAACGAGCCGGAGAACGTGGTGCGGTCATCGGAGCGGGCGGC
>CAMCHD010000278.1 GCA_945874545.1 Akkermansia muciniphila
GTCGGCCAAATGCTCAATCTCCTGCTCGCCGACGAGTCCGTGCTCTACGCCACCACCCGCGACTACCATTGGAACGTCACCGGCCTGGAGTTCGACAGCCTGCACCGTCAGTTCGAGACCCAATACGGCCAGATCGCCACCTGGATCGACGAGGTCGCCGAGCGCGCCCGCGCCATCGGCGTCGGCGCCCGGGGCAACTGGGCCGATCTCGCCAAGGCCGCCCGCCTGTCCGCCAACCCCGGCGCCGGCCTGCCCGCGCTGGACATGTTGTCCGAGCTGCTCGCCCTGCACGAGGAGTTGATCGTGCAGCTCCGCGCCGACGCCGAGGCCTGCACCGCGCGCTACCACGACGCCGGGACCGCCGATTTCCTCACCGGCCTGATGGAAAGCCACGAGAAAGCCGCTTGGATGCTGCGCTCCCAGCTCGAGACCGAAGAGGCCGAGACCTCCTGACCGCCACTCCGCCCCGCCATGAATAAAATCTCCTCCCTGATCCTGCTCGTCGCCGGCGTCCTGCTGCTGGTCTGGGGCTTCAACGCCTCCGACTCGATCGGTTCGTCCTTCTCCCGTTTTTTCACCGGCAACCCGACTGACAAAGCCATGCGGCTGCTCATCGGCGGCGCCGTCGCCTCCTCGGTCGGCGCGGGCGGGCTGCTCTTCGGCGGCTCCAAACTCTGAATACATCATCATGCTCAACTACGCCGTCACCTTTCTCATCATCGCCCTGATCGCGGGCATCCTCGGCTTCGGCGTCATCGCCGGCACCGCCGCCTCTATCGCGAAGGTCCTGTTTATCCTCTTTATCGTTCTATTTCTGATTTCCTTGCTGACCGGAAAACGGGCCTGACCCGTGACGCCCGGGGTGACGCCGCTCGCCGCGGCCCTCAGGCGGCGCCTCGGGGTTGATTGATCTCCTCGGCGATCCACACCGCCGACTTCGCCATGGGCAGGGCCAGCTCGACCAGCTCGGCCGGTTCGCCCGCGAGCTCGACGCCGCGCCGCCGCAGCGTTTCCCAAAGGGCGTGGCCCGGAAAACGCAGGGCCTCCGCCACGGCGTTGAGCGAGACGGGGTCGCCCAGCAACGACGCCTGCCCCAGCTGGTCGACGGCGGAAAGCACCGCCACCGTGACGTCGCTCGCCGCGAAGGTGCTCTCGCCTCGCGCCGCATCCTGATAGAGCGCGTCCGCCCCGATCCCGGCCGCCTTGAGCCAATGCGCTCCGGCGACCCCGAATCCGACCCCCAGCACCTCTTCTTCGGCGGCCTGGGATGTCGGGGTGTGCTGGGCTCGCGCCAGGGTGAGCGCGGTGAGCAAAGGGTCGTTCACCGCGGTGATCCAGAGTCCGAGATACCTCGCCAGCGCCCCCGCCGCGATTTTTTGCGGATGGGTGAGGCGGAGCAGGCGCGCGAATTCAAACCCGAGCAGGAGCATGGTGAGGGCGTGCTGCCGTAGCGGCGCCAACGGCAACGGACCGCCCAGCCCGCTGCGCCCGAGGCGACCCGCGCCGGCGAAGATAGCCGCCTTCACCAGGCCGAGTTTTTTGACCGCCAGCGTCCAGTCGACCCGCCCCGCATGGTTAAAAGCTTGCACTCCGGTGCGTTGCAGCACCGCCTCGATGGTGGGCCCGTAGCCGGGCACGGCCTCCAAGGCGGCGACGACGTCGATTTCGGCGAGGCTTTCCACGCCGTCCAGCCAGGTGATCGCCTCCAGCCATCCGGCGGCCAGGGGCTGGTTGGTCCAGTTCAGTCCGCTCGCGGTCGGTTCGCCGCCGGCGAAGGGCGCGGCCACGCCGCGGCGCAGCGCCTGGGCCCCGAAGCTCCCCACCGGCCGGGCCAGGATAGCCCGCACGTAGGGTGCGGCACCGAGGCTGGGGCCGACCGCCGGAGCCGATCCCGAGCCAGGATCGCGACGACCGAAGGGGGCCATGGTGCCGCCGGGCACGCCGCTCACCACCGAATCGCCCAAGGCGAGGTAGTCGAGCGCGCGCCGGCGCAGGAAAACCGCCACGCTGTCGATGATCGCGAGGGTGTCGGTGCATGCGTTGTATTCCCCGCGGCGCAGCTCGTCCTCGGCCTGCGCGCCGAGTTTGTCCACGATGTGCACGCCCAGTTGCCGGAGTTGCTGGACCATGCTGCGAAAGGCGATCGCCACCCGCGCATCGCCGCTCGAAAGCAAAAGCCGGCGTATGGTCTGGCAGCATTGCTCGACCGCGCCCGCGCCGGTGTTGAGCAGGCCGGCGTATTGCTCGCGTGATACCTTGAGCCTCCGGCAGGCCGATTCCGCCGGTTCGATCAGCCGCTCCCGCCGTCCCTTGGCGTGGGCCCGCTCCAGCTCCGCGAGCAGGGTCTCGGCCTTGTAGGGCTTGAGATGAAACCCCTGCACCCCGAGTTCGAGGTAACGTCGCACCACCTCGCGGTCGCGGGATTCGGTGTAGGTGATGACGGGCAGGTCGCTGAGGTAATTCAGGTGGCGGATCTCGGCGACGAGGGTCCAGCCCTTGTCCAAGCCGAGCTGATTGTCGACCACCGCGAGGTCGACCAAGGGGTTTTTCCGCAGCAACTCCAGGCCCTGCGCGACCGACTCGGCGACCAGCACCTCGTGACCGGCCTGGGTGAGGATCATCGAGACCAGCCGTTGGCTCAGCCGGTCATCCTCCACCAGCAGCACGATCGAAGCCGGGGACACCGGTCCCGCGGGCGGCGGGGGGGATGCGGCCACGACGGCGCTCGGGGTGGAAACAAGATCCATGCTTAGTCCATAACGGCGTGGGCCCCGGCCGGCTTTAGGGATTTTCCCGGATTTACCCCGAATACCCCGCGCGCCCGGTTCCGCCAGACCCGCCCGCCCCGCCGTCGAAGGCACAAGCGTCCAGGGCCGCCCTCAGTCCCGCCTCGTCCAGCCCCACGCCGATCAACACGATCTCCTGCCGCCGGTCGCCGTGTGGTTCCGCCCAGTTCGCCACCACGCTGGCCGGCCGGTCCGCCAAGCTCGCGCGCCCGTTATCGATGCGCGCCGTCCACCACACGCTGAGCGTCTCCCAACGCACCACCCCGCCCGCCAAGGAGACGAAACCCATCTCGTCGGGGTTTTCGGTGGTCCAAAAAAACCCTTTGGCCCGCAGCACCCTTGGCAACCCGCCGGCAAACAACGCCCTTAACCGCGCGGCGTCGAATCCCGGCCGCGCCCGGTAGACCAGGCTGGTGAGGCCAAATTCGCGTTCGTGCCGCGCCGGCCCCGCACCGCTCATCGGCTTGGCCGCCAGTCGGGCCACCCCGGCCCTCGCCCCCGGAGATCCTCCCGCGCCGGACGCCACCCGGTTCAGTTCCCGCACCCAGCGTGCCGCGCCCAAGGTCGCCGCCGCCTCGAACCGAATCGTCCCGGTGAAAAACTCCGCCGCGAGTTGCCCGTGTTCGGTGCGCACGATCTCCGCGCGCGGATTCAGCCCCGCCACCAGGGCCTCCGCCCGCGCCACCGTTTCCCCCGCCGCATCGGCCCGGTCGCATTGGTTCAACACCACCACGTCCGCGCATTCGATTTGCTCCAGCATCAGTTCAAACACCGGCCGCTGGCCGCTCCCCGCCTCCTTTCGCGCCCCCGCCCCGCCCGCCGCTCCGGCCCGCGTCGCCTCCGCGACCAGCGCCACCACATCGACCACGGTGACCAACGCGGCCAGCCGGGCCTGATCCGCCAGGGCGCGGCCGAAGGGATTTTTTCGGGTGAACAAAGTCGCCACCCCGCGCGGATCGGCCACCCCGCTGGTCTCGACCCATAGGTGCTCGTAAGCCCCCGCCGCGGCGAGACGTGCGATCGCCTCGCCCAGATCGTCCGAACCCGAGCAACACACGCAGCCGTTGCCCAGCTCCACCACCTCAGCCGCCCCGCTCGCACCCAACGCGCGCCGCGCGGCGGTGTCCGCCGCCACCACCGCCCCGTCGATGTTTACCGCCGCCACATCATTCACCACCGCCGCCCACCGCGCCGGGCCGCCGTCGCTCCCCGCCGTCGCCGCCTGACCCAGCAAGTGGCGCAAAAGCGTGGTCTTTCCCGCGCCCAGAAAGCCGGAAAACACCGTCACCGGCGGACAATCAGCGGGGAGCATGGCCATGACGCCGATTCAGGTCATCCCCCACCCTCAGGCAAGCCCGCCCTGCCCCAGTTTTTTGGCTTACCGGAGGGTTTTGGTGAAGGGCAGTGGCAGTTTGGAGATTGAGTCTCAAAACCCTCTTGACGCGTCTCATTTTCTGATACGGCGTCTCAGTCCCATATGATAACGCGTCTCAATCTCCCTATTTGCCCGGCCTTTGGCAGCCTGGCGCTTTGCCTGTCGGCCAGTCCCTCGATGGCTGTTCCTGAAACGGGCGACCCCATCCGTCCCTACGACGTCGTCTCCGCTACGGTGGTGAATCTCGATCCGGTCGAGATCACGTCCGACCGCGTGCGCACCGTCGACTCGACGCCCCTGAAGCTCCCGACCACCCTGCACGAAACCCCACGAAGCGTGTCGGTCATCGACGCCGATCGCATCCGGGAACAAAATTTCCGCACTCCGGTGGATACGTTCTACTACACCCCGGGCGTTTTTCCCAACAGCCCGGTGGGAGGTGGTTACCACTTTATCTCGCGCGGCTTCCGCATGTCTCCGGACGAAACCCGCATCGATGGCTTTAGCGGGTTCTATGTCGGCGGCGGCCAATCGCCCCAGGCCCTTTACGGAATCGAGCGGGTCGTCGCCCTACGCGGGCCCGCCGGGCTGCTTTACGGGGCATCCACCCTGCCCGGCGGCTTGAT
>CAMCHD010000279.1 GCA_945874545.1 Akkermansia muciniphila
TCGCCGACCAGGAAGACCTTCTTTTTCCCACGCGTGATGGCGGTGTAGATCAGGTTCCGCTGGAGCATCATGAAATGCGCCTTCAGCAGCGGGATGACCACGGCGGCGTATTCGCTGCCCTGGCTCTTGTGGATGCTGATGGCGTAGGCCAAGGCGAGGTCGCCCAGCTCGCCCCGGGTGAAGGCGTGGCGCGTGCCGTCGAACTCGGCGTCGAGCGTGCCGGCGTCGGGGTCGGCCGCCACGACCACGCCGATGTCGCCGTTGAAGAGGCCCTTGTCGTAGTTGTTGCGCAGCTGGATGAGCTTGTCGCCGACCCGGAACTCGCCGCCGGGGGCGCGCAGGCCGGTGCCGTGGGGATTGAGCGCGGCCTGGAGGCGGAGGTTGAGGTTGCCCACCCCGGCGACGCCCTTGTGCATCGGGGCGAGCACCTGGATGTCGCGGCCGGGCTTCATCCAGGGGAAGTGGGCCGGGATGAACTCGGCGCAGAGCGTCACGACTTTTTGGAGACAATCGTCGGCGTCGCGCGCCACGACGAAGGTGAGGTCGGCCCAGGGCTGGAGTTTTTCGAGCGAATCGACCGCGATGGGCAGGGCGGGCTCGCCGGCGTTGATGGCGTGCGCGGTGGTCACGATCTCGCTCTGGCCCTGCTGGCGATGGACGATGGTCAGGCGGGTGACGGGCACGGTCTCGGTCGCGATGAGGTCCTTCAGGACGTTGCCGGCGCCGACGCTGGGGAGCTGGTCGGTGTCGCCCACCAGCAGGAGGTGGGCGCGCGAGGGCATGGCGGCGAACACGGCGGCGGCGAGGCGGGTGTCGAGCATGGAGGCCTCGTCCACGACCAGGAAATCGGTGGCGAGGGGCGCGTCCTCGTTGGCGTCGAAACCGCCGCGCTGGGGGTTGAACTTCAGCAGGCGGTGCAGGGTCTGGGCGAAGGCGCCGGTGGTCTCGGTCAGGCGCTGGGCGGCGCGGCCGGTGGGGGCGGCGAGGGCGAGGCGGACTTTTTTGGCCTTCAGGATCTCGACCAGGGCGCGCAGACAGGAGGTTTTGCCGGTGCCGGGGCCGCCGGTGAGGATGGAGACCTTGGCGAGCAGCGAGGCGCGGACGGCGTCGCGCTGGGCCTGGGCGAAGGTGAAGCCGGCCTTTTCCTCCGCCCACACCAGGGCGGCGTCGTGTTTGATCGGCGGCAGGCCGCTGGGCACGATGCGCAGGCGGCGGACGGAGTTGGCGATCTTTTGCTCGGCGCGGTCGAGGACGGGCAGTTGCACGAGGCCGGAACCGGGCAGGGGCTCGACCACGCCGGCGGGCGGGTGGAGCGCGAGGGTCTTGTCCGCCACGAGGGCGGCGATGCGGGCGGTGATGCGTTCGCCGGAGGTCTCCAGCAGGGTGGCGGCGTAGCCGCGCAGGTCGGCCTCGCGCAGGGCGGTGTGGCCCTCCTCCTGGAGCGTCTCGAGCGCGTAGAGCAGGCCGGCGTCGAGGCGGGGCGGGGCGTCGTTGGCGAAACCGAGGTTGATCGCGATGCGGTCGGCGGTCTTGAAGCCGATGCCGTCGATCTCGCGGGCCACGCGGTAGGGCTGGTTTTGCAGGATGGAGCGCGACTCGGCGCCGTATTTCTCGATCAACTTCACGCACTGGCCGGGCGTCACGCCGTAGGTCTGGAGGAAGATGTAGAGTTCGCGGAAGGCGCGTTGCTCGTCCCAGGCTTTTTTGATCGCGGTAGCGCGGACCTTGCCGATGCCGGGCACGTCGCGCAGGCGGGCGGACTCCTCGGAGAGCACGCGGAAGGTGGCGGTGCCGAAGGCGTCGACGATCTTGTTCGCGTAGACCTTGCCCACCCCGGGCACGAGGCCGGAGCCGAGGTATTTGCGGATACCGTAGACGCTGGAGGGGAGCTCGCTGGAGAAGCGCTCGATTTTGAACTGGGCGCCGTGCTGGGCGTGGCTGGCCCAGGCGCCATGGAGGTGGAGGGTTTCGCCGCACTGCACGCCGGGCAGGGCGCCGACGATGGTCACGCGCTCGTCGCCCTCGTCGGGCCGGAACTCGGCGATGGTGTAGTGGTTCTCCTCGTTGTGGAAAACGATGCGCTCCAGCACGCCGGTGAGGGCGTTGGCGGCCCCGGCGGCGGCGGACGGGGCGGGGCGGGGCTTGGGGGGCGGAGGCGGCACCGGGCGGCTAGGGAACGGTCTGCCAGTCCTCGACCCTCAGGCCGGGAACGCGACGGAATTCGCGAAGGTTGTGGGTCACGGTGGTCGCGCCGAGTCGAATGGACTGCGCGGCGATGAAGAGATCAAGGGAGCCGATTCGCTCGCCGCGCTTCTCCAGCCGGGCGCGCAACTCCGCGTAAATCTCCGTGTCGTCGGCGGTCAAGGGCTCGACGGGCACGGCCGCCACGGGGGCGGCGATGCGTTGGTGCTGGCGCGTCGATGCGGCCTTGGTCGCGCCATAGCGCAGTTCAGCGAGGACGACCACGGAAAGGCGGATGGCGGCGATGTGGTCGGCCCACCGCGCTGCAAGACCGGGATCTCCCCGGAAGAAGTGCGAGCACGCGTTGGTGTCCGGCAGATAGAGCATCACCAGTTCAGGTCGCGCGGGAGGTCGGGCGAGAGATCGGGTTCGCGCAGGGGAAAATCGGGGCACGAGCCCGCGAGGGCGAGCAGGCGTTTCCTCCGGTCCGCCAGGTCGTCCAACACCGGCGTGATAAGCACGCCGTTCTTGGTGCGCCGCATTTTGACCGAACGGCCGGGAAACCGGAACTCCTCCGGCAAGCGGATGGCTTGGAAGCCTCCGGCGGTGAAAAGCTTCGCGCTCTGGATGCCTTTGGCCGTTTTGGTCGACATGTGCCCAAGGTGCGGCCGGCTCGGCGGGGGTCAAGTTTCGGGCGCGGGCGCACTCCGCTCCGCCACCGGTCTGGAAAACACCCTCGACAACCGCGCGGCGGCGGCTTCGGTTCCACGCCGTGAATCGCGCCAACATTATCGACGTCTCGATTATTACCCGCCCGCCCGGGCCGGGAATCTTGGCGTAAACGCGCGACGCACGCCTCCGATTTTCGAAGACCCCGGGCCGAAACGCCCGGGGTTTTTCGTTTCCCCCGCCCAAGCATCCCGTCACCGTCCACCCTCCCACCCATCCCCGCCGGCCCCGCGCCGGCCGATCCCACCATGAGCAACGCCGTTAAAATCTACGACACCACCCTCCGCGATGGCACGCAGGGGGAGGGCATCAGCTTCTCCGTGACCGACAAGCTCCTCATCGCGCAGAAGCTCGACGCCTTCGGGGTGGACTACATCGAGGGCGGCTTCCCCGGCTCGAACCCGCGCGACATCACCTTTTTCGCCGAGGCGAAGAAACTGAAGTTCACCCACGCGAAGCTCGCCGCGTTCGGGTCCACCCGCCGAGCCGGCATCACCGCCGCCGAGGACCCGCAGCTCGCCACCCTGCTCGCGGCCGAGACCCCTGTTCTGACGCTGGTCGGCAAAACCTGGACCCTCCACGTCACCGAGATCCTGCGCACGACCCTGGAGGAGAATCTCGCCATGATCGAGGACTCCATCCGCCACGTCACCGCCCAGGGCCGCGAGGTGATCTACGACGCCGAGCACTTTTTCGACGGCTACAAGGCCGACCCCGACTACGCCCTGCGCACCCTACGCGCGGCGCTGGCCGGCGGGGCGGTCAACCTCACCCTCTGCGACACCAACGGCGGCACCCTGGTGGACGATTTTAAGGCCACCGTAGCGCGGGTCGTGGCCGAGTTCGGCGCGGACAAGGTCGGCGTCCACACCCACAACGACTCCGGCCTCGGCGTCGCGCTCTCCCTCGCGGGCGTGGCGGCGGGCGCGACCCTCGTGCAGGGCACGGCGAACGGCTACGGCGAGCGCACCGGCAACGCGAATCTCTTCACCGTTCTCCCCAGCCTCTTCCTGAAGATGGGCAAAACCGCCCGCTGCGCGCAAAACCTCGCCGGCCTGCGCGAGCTGTCCCTGACCTTCGACGAGCTCGCGAACCTCAAGCCCGACACCAAGGCGCCCTACGTCGGCCTGAGCGCCTTTGCGCACAAGGGCGGCCTCCACGCCAACGCCGCGCAGAAGGTGAAGTCCTCCTACGAGCACATCGACCCCGCGCTGGTGGGCAACCGCACCCGCGTGCTGGTCTCGGACATGGCCGGCCGCAGCTCGGTCGCGATGAAAGCGAAGGAGCTGGGCTTCGAATTCGACGAGAAGGCCCCGGAGATGAAAACCCTGATCGAGCAGCTCAAGGAACTCGAATTCCGCGGCTACGAGTTCGAGGCGGCCGACGCCTCGCTCCAACTCCTGATGGCCCGCGCGTTGGGCCGGGCGCGGACCTTTTTCACCGTCGAGGGCTATCGCGTGATCGTCGAACGCGGGCCGCAGGGCCGGCTCGTCGCCGAGGCCACGGTCAAGCTGGTGGTCAACGGCGAGACCCGCCACACCGTCGCCGAGTGCACCGGCCCGGTCGGAGCGCTCGACAAGGCCCTCCGCCTCGCCCTCGAACCCGCCTACCCTGCCCTGCGAGAGGTCGAGCTGCGCGACTACAAGGTCCGCATCCTCGACGGCCGCAACGGCGCCAACGCCCGCACCCGCGTGCTCATCGAGAGCGGCGTCGGCACCCGCGTCTGGGGCACGGTCGGCGTGAGCGACAACATCATCGACGCCTCCTGGGAGGCGCTGCTCGACGCGGTGCATTATACCCTGCAACAATCCTGATTCCCTTGCGGCGGACCGCCCCGGTCCGCCGCTTTTATTT
>CAMCHD010000280.1 GCA_945874545.1 Akkermansia muciniphila
AGCCCGATCCGGAAAGGGTCAAAGGCTCCGCCGTGGAGTAGGTCACGCCATTGGCCAGGGCGAGGGAGCCGCCGCTGGCCACCGAGGTGCCGGCATCGGCCGTGCCGAGCGCTCCATCCGCCGAGACACTTACCAAAGCAGGTCCGATCATCGTGGCCCCGGTGTAGGTGTTGGCCGAAGCCAAGGTCACCGACCCGGTCCCGGTCACCGCCATCGTGGCGGCTCCGGAAATGGCTCCGCCGGTGAATGTATAGGTGCTGTTCGACGCCGGAGTCGCGTTGTAGTTGTTTTGTATGGTCACCGAATACGGCGTGCGGCCGGACGGCAGAGTCACGGTATTGTTGCCCGCGATGTTCGGGAACACCACCACGCTGCCCTCGGTGTAGGTCTGGCTGGTCCAGTTGGCCGTCGTGGTGTCCCACGCGCCGGTGCCCGCCGACCAAGTGTAGCTCGGCACCTGAGGGGTCAGCACATTTAATACAATCGCCCCGGCCGTATCCTGCACCGTGGCGGTGACGCCAGGCGGCAGCAGGCCCACGGTGGGCTGGCCGGAACCGGTTTTGCTCCCGTAGGAGAGCACGGTGAAACTACCGACCGGAATATTGGAGCCGGAAAGATCGATAACGTAATCTCCCGCCGGGTTAAACGCCGTCACGGACGCGGCGGAGGTGGTTCCGGCATTGTAAAGGCCGAGATTCAGATCGACACCCGCGCCGGCCTCCAGGTTCAGCTCAGGCAAAACCGAAGGGGTCGCGCCGGTGTTGACCTGCAGCCGGGCCGAAGTCGCCACGGTCGTCGCGGTCAGGGCGGAAAACGGCGCGGTGATCGCCAGTTTTCCGGCCGAAACCGTGGTGGCGCCGGTGTAGGTGTTCGCACCGGCCAGGGTGAGCGTGCCCGCGCCGAGCTTGGTCAGACCGCCACCGGTCGAGACGGGATCGGCCAGCAGCGCCTGGGCGATGGTGATCGCGGCGCCGTTGCTGTCTATGATCGCGCCGCCCGCCTTCACATTGGCGGCGTTCAGCGTTTGCATAAACGTGGCGCCGTTGATCGTGTTGGCGACCGCGCGAAGCGTGCCGCCGTTGAAATTAAAGGTGGAATTATACGCGGTCGCGAGCGTGCCGTTGGACTCGTAGAGGCGAGCGGCCGTCAACACGCCGCCGTCGAGATTAAAGGTGCCGTTCACATTGGCATTGTTCGTCGCCACCGCGCCCGATCCGCCAAAACGCACGCCACCTCCGACGGACGAATTGGTGATGCTGCCGGAGGAGAGCGTCACCACCGTGTTCGAATACAGTCCGCCGGTGCCGTTGGAGTTGGATAAAATAAGATTCAGGTTCGAGCCGGCAATATTTAAGCTGCCGCCTTCCACCGTGACCTCCGTCGTGGAGCCGTCGGCCGCCTGCCCGCCGATGATGGCCGACCCGCCGCTGGTAAACACCGACCCGGTCTGCAACCTTACCTTGCTGCCGATGCCAAAGGTGGGATTGCCCGCCGGATTGATCTTGGCCCCGTCCCGCGCGACCAAGGTGCCATAGCCGATGAACTGGTTGACGTTCGTCACATTATTCAAGGCCAAGGTGATCGGGCCTGCGAGCGTGGCGACCTTGCCCGTGCTTACCGTGATCTGACGAGTCGTGACCACCGGCGCGGTCCCCTCCGCGGCGGTGAGAACGTATCCGTTGTTTGAGAATTTGAACGATGTTCCGGTGGCGGTGCCGGCCGCGAGGGACGTTCCGACGGTGACCGTGTAGGTCGTGCCTTCCGGAGCATCCACTCCCGCAAACTCGGCGGCGTCACCGGTCGTCGCGTTGCTCGCCGCCTGGCTCCACGCCACGTTGGCGCCGCCGTTGTTCCAGACCGTGTTGCCAGGCGCCAAGTCCCAAACCCCCGAACCGGCGTCGATCACCGCGCCGTTGGAAGAGTCGGCCGGGTCCCAGACGAGAGCCGCGGCGTATACCGAGGATAAAGAGGCGAAACCGGCAAGGAGCGCACAGGAGGCGCGCCGATGAGATAGAGAACGAGATACGGGGGATTTCATTTTAGGGTTTTATACCAAACGGAAAGTGAAGGGGGAAAACGAAGCACACAGGCGGGCAGGGACCCCGACGACCGCGGTCCAAGCCGGCGGAGCGGAATTGTTACCCGCCCCGCCGCAGGCTAGCGGATGTCTTCGGTCTTAAAATAATATTGGGAGCCGCCGGAGGCGAGCGCCGGGGTCTGGCTGAAGGCTTGGCCCTCGATCCACTTGACCGAGCCGTCGACATAGAGGTGATTGCCGCCCAGCAGCGTATCGTCGATGGAATGGTTTACACCGCCACCCCAGTTGCCTTCGAACTTACGATTGATATCCGCCGCGATCAGGCGATAGCCGAGGGGCTCGGCCAGGCGTTTATAGATGGAGGTCGATACACCTCGGCTGGTGGCCACGGTCACCGAAGTGCCGGGCAGGTAAAGATAGCCAATCGGAATATTCGTGCCTGTCGTCACCCGGTTTTCCTCGATCATCCAGCGGTCGGTGTAGGCTTTGTTTCCCGGGCAAAACAACATGCCCCAGGTCATGCCATAACCCGACTTGGCATCGGCGGGCTTGCCGATCAAAAGATCGCGCAGGTTGGCTCCGATACGCTGGAGGTCCGCGCTGTTGTCGGAGCCGACGCCGTCGATTCCATGGCCGTCCGGCAGGCGATTTCGGTTGTCGGCCCGGTGGAGATTCACAGCCACGCCGAGTTGGTGCATGTTGCTCGCGCACTGCGCCTTGTAGGCGCTGCGGCGAACCGCCCCGACGGTCGGGATGATGATCGCAGCCAGAATCCCGATGATCGCGATGACCGTGAGCAACTCGATAAGCGTGAAGCCGGCGACCCGACGATGCGCGACCAAACCCTTGAGGTCGGCCTCCTGCGCGGGGACTGAGGGGCGTTTTGAAGAATTCATGGTGAGGTAAAGGGAGCGATGACCTAGGACCCGATCTCGGCCGTAGTGCTTTAACTTGTTTTTACGGAGAAACTAAAGACCAACCGTTGATGGTTCGGATACTTTTGTCCGCAATTTGTCCGAAACGCAAGAAAGAAACCGTCGACAAGCCGTAGAAACCAAAATGAGGCGACTAATAAATTCTATCCCATCGCTTTGCGACGGGACGGGAAAAGGAGGCAGGCCGAACAAACGAGGGCCCGCCGGTGGAAGCCGGCGGGCGTTTGGTTAACCAATCCCCAGGCCGATCCGTCCGGACCGTGGGGGTTTATTACAAAATACGACGAGGACAGGGCGACCGCACACGGTGTCGGCCGCGTTTGCATTACGCGCGCCGGCGCTGGCGGCGCGAGGCGGCCAAACCGAGCACCGCAGCGCCGCCGAGCAGGGCGAAGGCACCGGGTTCGGGAATGGCGGAGACGGTCACGGCCAGGTCGCCGTTGGTGGTATCAAAATAGGCGGCCATTCCACCTCCGAGCGAGACCGCCTGACCCGGGCCCACGTTCGCCACGTTGGTGAAATTGATATTCGAGCCCGAACCATTCACGACGGTGTAGGTCGCCGCGATGGTGGAGGAATTCAATCCGACCAGGTTGGCGATGCCAAAGCCGCCAAACGACACGGCGCCGTTCATATTGAGCGCGGCGGAGGTGTTGAAAATCAGATTGGATCCCGCGGCGAAGGTGAACCCACCGTCGACCGTGCCCGTGCCCCCGATGCTACGTCCGCTCACGAGGGTAAAGGGACTGGCGCTCACGTCGAACGTCGCTCCGGCACCGACGTCGATCGCCGAGCTGGCGAGGGACGAGGACGAACCCAAGATGAGGCTGGCACCCGGACCGATAGTGGTGGCGCCGGTGTAGGCCTTGTTGCCATTCAGGCGAACAGCGGAACCGGCGATGGGATGCGGACCGACAAACGTGACGTTCAGTCCGCCGGCACCGGAAATATTTCCATTCACGCTGATCGACTCGGTCGCGCCCAAGCCGGCGTGATCAAGGGTGAGGTAGCCGTCGAGTGTTACGGCTCCGTCGAGCGCGATTTCGTTGCTGCTGCCCGGGCCCGCGTTGTTACGGATCAACCGCACCCCGCCCGTGGTGACGGTAATGTTGTTGCTCACCGTCGCATCGATTGCGAGCTGATTAAATCCGAGGGCGGCTCCGAACGCACTTCCGGTGGTGCCGAGGGTAATGGACCCCGCCGCCGGAACAAAGGCGTTCGTCCCGGAAAACTGCGCGGTGCCCTTGGCCACCACCAGATTGCCCGTCCACGCGGTGTTGTCACCGCTGAGCTGAACCCGTCCGTTCGAGAACGCGACGGAACCCGAGGCGACGTTATTGTAGGTATCGACGATCAAGTTGCCGCTACCGGTGAGGTTGCGGGTTACGTTGATAACATTGTTTCCCGCGACGGAAGAAGAAATATTCTGGACGGTGAGGTCGGCGTTGAGGGCCAAGGAACCCGTCTGGACAGTCAGGCTCTGATCGGTGACGGCGGTGTTATTATAAACCAGCGTGCTCGCGGAGGACACCGTGGTGTTTACCGCAAAGCTCTTATTGAGCGCGGTCGTCGTCCGCACTTCCATGATGCCACCACCAAGATTGATCGCACCTGTGGCGCCAAAATCATCCGACGCCCCGTTGACCGCGTTGAAGATAAAGCGTCCCTGGTTGATATTGATCGTGCCAGTATAGCTCGGCGTGACGGTGGGCGCATAGCGAAACGTTCCGGTTCCGGTCTTGGTAAGCGCACCGGCCCCTTGCAGGGGGCGATTAAAAAGAAGC
>CAMCHD010000281.1 GCA_945874545.1 Akkermansia muciniphila
CCGAGGATGCGTTTCAGGATCATCGAATGGGCGGCGTCGCCGGGGGCGAGGAGGCGGTTGGCGGCGTCGCCGGCGTCGTTCACCAGCGCGGCGGAGCGCAGCCCGGTGGCGGACGTGGTCAGGGCGGCGGTGACGTCGAAGTTGCCCAGTGCGGCGCCGCCGGGCGCGTGGCACGAGACGCAGTTGACCGCGAGGTAGCTGCGCACCCGGTGTTCGAGGCTCTGGGTGGCGTCGGTGAGCGCGGCGTGGGCGGGCAGGGCGGCGACGGCCTCGCGGGTCGGGCGGGTGGCGGGGTCGAGGTAACCGGCGGAGGCGAGGTGGTTGAGCTGGTTGTCGGAGAGCGATCCGTAGGTCCGGGCGCGGTTGAGTTGGCGGGTGTTGAAACTGAGGGCGTGGCCGGCGGCCGGGGTGTGGCAGGTGCGGCATTCGTTCCGGCTGGGGAAACGCCAGCGCTGGGTTTGCGCGAGTCCGTCCACGACCACGCTGTAGTCCGCGTCGGCCCCTTCCTCGGGCACGAGGTCGGCGTCACTCCGGTCGGCGCGCCAGCGGTAGCTCAGGCCGTAGGCACCGGTGGCGGTCTTGACGAGGAAACGTGTCTCCAGGCGGCGGGCGGTGGCGGGATCGCCGCGGGTGGTTTCGAGGTCGAAGTGTTTTACCCACACCGTGCCGGTCGGAAAGGTCCACGGCGCCTCGGCGGCGAAGGTCGCGAAGGGAGTCTGGGCGGAGGGGCCGGGCAGGGCGAACCAGCGGCGTTTCGCGGCGTGGTCGGACCAGAAGGGGTGGTTGATGTCGTAGGGCACCAGCCCGGCGGCGGGCGAGAGGGTGGCGAGACCGGCGAAGGCGCCGGTGGCGGAGAGGGTGGCGGGCGGGGCGGTGCCGCTGGTGCCGCTGCGGGCGAGGCGCTGAATCACGCCGGTGTTGAGGTTGGCGAAGAGGGCGTCGCCGTTGCGCGGATCAGGGCCGATGCCGGCGATGGATGCGCCGCTGTTGATCAGGGTGCGGCGGGTCCAGGTCGCGCCGCTCGGGCGCAGGGCAAACACGCGGCCGCTGCCGTAATCGGCGAAGACGTAATCCTCGAACAACTCGGTCAGCCGCGTGCCGCGGTAAACGATGCCGCCGGTGATGCTGCTGCCGACGGTGCGGTCGTAGTCGTGGATGGGTTCCTGGCGCGGGTAGGTGGCGGCCGGGGGCAGGGGCGAGGGCGCGCCGGAAAAGGCGATGGCGCCTTCGCGGAAAGGCCAGCCGAAGCTGCGGCCGAGGGAGGTGACGAGGTTGATCTCCTCGCGCGCGCCCTGGCCGACGTCGGCGATGAAAAGGCGGCCGGTGGGGCGGTCGAAACTCATGCGCCAGGGATTGCGCAGGCCGTAGAGGGCGAACTCGGTGCGCAGGCTGGCGGCGGGGAGTTGGAGCGGCACGCCGTTGGTCTGGTAGGCGCCGGTGCCGAGCGGGCCGAGCGTGCCCACCACGCCGGGGGCCAGCAGCGGGTTGTCCGGCGGGATGGTGTAGCGCGCGCGGTTGCCGTTGGTCGGGTCGAGGGCGATGGCCGCATGGGCGGCGGGTTCGACGCTGCCTCCCGGCTGGCCGACCGCGCGGCGATCGACATCCAGCCGGAGGATGCCGGCGAAAAAATCGCGGTTGAGCCAGCGGGCGTTGTTGAGGCTGTCGTTGGCGCCGCCTTCGTCGCCGAGCGCGGCGTAGAGGTAGCCGTCGGGTCCGAAATGCAGATCGCCGCCGTTGTGGTTCGAGGCCTCGTCGCGTTGGGTGATCAGCGGTGCGTGGGTGGCGACGTCGGCGACCTGCGGATCGGTGGCGGAGGTTTGCAGGCGGGCGATACGTTGGTGACGGTTTCCGCCCACCCGCACGGTGTAGAAGACAAAAAACGTGCGGTTGCTCGCATAGGAGGGGTGAAAGGCGAGCCCGAGCAGTCCGGATTCGCCGTCCTGCAGGAAGTTGGTGCCCGTGCCGGTGCCGACCCCGGAGATGTCGCGCACGTCGAGGAAGGGCGTGGAGAGTTTGGTCGGCGCGCCGGTGCCGGGGGCGAAGGTCACGATCCGGATCGTGCCGGACTTCTCGACCACGAAGAGCCGATTCGTCTCGCCGGGCGGAGTCGTGAGCGCGAGCGGCTGGTTGAAGGTGAGGGCGCCAAGGGCGTTTTCGAGGACGTAGCCGCTGGCCGCGGGCAGATCGGCGGGGAGATTCAGCGTCGTGGGGGCCACGCGGACCAACTGCGCGCCCAGCGGGGCGGCGACAAGGCCGAGGGCGATAAGGCCGGCGACGCCCGCCCGCCGGCGGAGGACTTGGCCGGGCGGAGTGCGACGAGCGGGCGCGGGTCCGCTCGGGCGCCGAAAAATCAGGGCGGTCAACGCGTGCATCGACGGGGTGGGGTTCTGGTCGCGAAGCTCGGCGCAAGGCGGTCGGGTCGCAAATCCAATGCGACGGGTTCCCGCCCGGGCGGGCATTTTACGCTTCGTTTTCAGGGGTCTGGACGGGGCGGCGGGGCGGGGCGGACGCGGCCCGCGGTGCCTGTGCAACGATTTTTCAACGTTTGTGTGCCGCGCGTTTTGTCGTTTGCCAGCCGCGACTCCGGAAGGGCAGAGGAAGGGCGTGAAACGCTTTCTTTACCTCGGACTGTTCGCCCTCCTGACCGTTCTGGTCGGCGCGAACCCCGTCGACCACTCCGCTTACGACGCCTTGCTGCACGAGCGGGTGAGTCTGGGTCGCGTCGATTATGTCGCCCTCCAAACCGACGCGCGCTTGGGCGCCTACCTCGCCCACCTGGCCGCGCTCGATCCCGCCACGTTTTCCGAACCCGAGCGCCTCACCTACTGGATCAACGCCTACAATGCCGTGACCCTGAAGCTCATGGCCGACTCCTGGCCGGTGAAATCGATCAAAGATATCAACGGCGGCAAACCCTGGGACCGGCCGCTTTTTCAGCCGGTGGGTTTTGAGAAGGCACTCACCCTCAACCAAATCGAAAACGATATCATCCGTAAGCAGTTCACCGAGCCGCGTATCCATTTTGCCTTGGTCTGCGCGGCGGTGTCGTGCCCCATGCTGCGTTCCGAGGCCTACGTGGCGGAGCGGCTGTCGGCGCAGCTCGTCGGCCAGGCGAACTCTTTTCTGCGCGACCCGACCCTCAACCGCTACGACGGCACCACCCACACCCTGCACCTCAGCCCGCTCTTTCAGTGGTATGCGGTCGATTTTGGCGGGCCGGAGGCCTTGGCGAAGTATGTCCAGCCCTTCCTGCCCATGGCCGACCGCGCCTCCATCGCGCTGGCCGGCCGCGCCCCCGCGGTGGTTTTTGGGGACTACGACTGGGCGGCCAACGCCGCGCCGCCCCCGGAGCCCAAGTCCTGACCGCGACTCGCCGGGCGTCGCCCGGGGCTCAAAAATTCGAGATCGCCCGGGCGCTCTCCATGACCACCCAGCCGAGGCCGCCGGCTGCGGCCAGGGAGAGCAGACCCTTGATCAGTTTCATCCGGCGCAGGCGGCGGTCGAAACGGTCCGGTTGGCGGCGATCAAAACACCCGCTGGCGTCCACGAAGCTCACGAACTGGGCGTTGCGGATCGCGGTGCGCCGGATGCGCGCGTTGTCCACCCGGCCCATGCGGACCGGCGGACGACGGAGAAAGTTTTTAAGAAAGCGCAGCACGGACCAGGAAGCGGTCGAAAGAGCGAAATTTGGATGGTCTTCGCAAGGGGGAATCGGCCACTTTTTGCGTTTTTCCACCGTCCTTCGTAATCTCCGCCAGCTGCCATGCACCACTTCCGCCACGTCGGCCAAAATCTCCACTGTGAAAACGTCGATCTCGCCGAGATCGCCCGCCTCTACGGCACGCCGACCTACGTCTACAGCGCCGGCACCATGACGGACAATTTCTCCCGCCTCGCGGGCGGCCTGCGCGGGCTCGACCTCCAGATTTGCTACGCGATGAAGGCCAACTCGTCCCTCGCGATCCTGCGCCACTTCGCCAACCTCGGGGCCGGTTTCGATCTGGTCAGCGGCGGCGAGATCCGCCGCGTGCTCGCGGCCGGCGGCGACATCAAGCGCTCCGTCTTCGCCGGCGTGGGCAAGACCGAGGCCGAGATCGAGCTCGCCCTGAAGCACGGGATCTTCGCCTTCCACGTCGAGAGCGAGCCCGAGATCGCCCGCATCAACCACGTCGCCGGCAAGCTCGGCGTGAAGGCCCCCATCGCCGTTCGCATCAACCCCGACGTCGACGCCCACACCCACGCCAAGATCACCACCGGCAAGTCGGACAACAAGTTCGGCATCCCGCTGGCCCACGCCGCCGCCGCCTACGAGACCGCCGCGCGTTTCCCCTACATCCAGATCAAGGGCGCGCAGATGCACATCGGCTCCCAGCTCACCAGCCTCGCGCCCTTCGTCGAGGCGGTGAAAAAAGTCGCGCCCTTCGTGCAGGAGCTGAAGGCCAAGTATGGCATCTCCTACTGGTCCATCGGCGGCGGCATCGGCATCATCTACAAGGACGCCCTCGCCAGCGGCGACCCCGCCTGGTGGAGCGCCCAGCCGCCCGAGACCCGCCCGCTCACCCCCGAGGCCTACGGCGAGGCCCTCACCCCGCTGCTCGCGCCCCTCGGCCTGAAAATCCTGCTCGAGCCCGGCCGCTACCTGGTGGGCAACGCCGGCGTGTTGCTCTCCCGGGTCGAGTTCCTCAAGCGCGGCAAGGGGAAAAACTTCCTCATCGTCGACGCCGCCATGAACGACCTCGTGCG
>CAMCHD010000282.1 GCA_945874545.1 Akkermansia muciniphila
ACCCCGCGTCGATCAGGACCCGCGCGCCCTCCGTCTGGAGCAGCGCACAGTTGCCCGCGCTGCCGCTGCCGAGAATTTGGAGACGCATCGCCATCGGCGCGCAGGCCTAGTCCCCCGCCCGTCCGCCGCCAGCCCAAAACGCCCCGGTCCGTTGACCCCGTCGCGCTTTGCTGCTCGTTCTGCCCCTCGACATGGCCCAGCCCGCCCTCCCCTCCCCTCGCACCCGCCGCGCAAAAACCGCGGTCCGTCCCCAGCGCGGCGTCGTTTTCGTGACCCGCGAGGTGCACTTCAACGCCGCCCACCGCCTGCACAACCCCACCCGCACCGCCGCTTGGAACGAGGAGACGTTCGGCCTGTGCAACAACCCCCGCTGGCACGGCCACAATTACGTGCTGCAGGTGACGCTCGCCGGCGAACCCGATCCCGAAACCGGCTACCTGATGGACCTCGGCGAACTCAAAAAATTGCTCGAGGAGCAAATCCTCACCCCCTGCGACCACCGCAACCTGAACGAGGAGGTGCCCTTTCTGCGCGATATCATCCCGACGACCGAAAACCTGGTGATCGCGTTTTGGAATCGCCTGGAACCCCACCTGCCGGCCGGCCGGCTGCACTGCGTGAGACTCTACGAGACGCCGCGCAATTTTGCCGAATACCGCGGCCCGAGCCCCGCTCCCTGAACTTCGTGCTTCCCTTTCCAGCCAGCCCCGTTCGCGTCGGGGCGCGGTTATCGTCCCAACCGCCGGCCCTCGCCGCCCAAATCCAAAAAACGAAATGCCCGCCTCATCCGCCCGCCGCAAACGTCCCGCCACCCCCGCGCCCGCCCAGCCCGCCACGCCGGCGGCCAAGACCATGTATCTGCACCGCGTGGCCGGCGGTCCCGCCCCGCGCCTGAAACGCGCCTACGCGGCGGATTTTGTCCTCACCCCCGCCTACCGCGAGTCCCTGCCCGACATGATGGAGGCGGTCGACGCCATCCCCGGCGCGCCGGTCGCGATCCAGCAGGTGGGCGTATCCGGATTTAAACTACCGCTCCGGTATCGGGGCCCCGGCCGCCGCCCGGCCCTGACGCTGGAGACCACCGTGACCGGCACCGTCTCCCTGGCCGCCCACCTGAAGGGCATCAACATGAGCCGCCTGGTCCGCTCGTTCTACGACCACGCGACCGAGCCGGCGTCGCCCGAGTTTGTCGCCCGACTGCTCGAGGTCTATCGCCGCGAGGTCGGCGCGCTGGCCGCCCGCCTGCGCCTGGATTTTTCCTACCCGATTCAACAGCGGGCCCTGCGCAGCGGCCTGGTCGGCTGGCAGTATTACCCGGCCGCCTTCCTCGGCCGCATCGACGAGGCCGGGCGCATCCGACGCTTCATCGAACTGGATTTCACGTATTCCTCCGCCTGCCCGTGCAGCGCCGAACTGACCGAACACGCCCGCGACGTGCGCGGCGTCTACGGCATCCCCCACAACCAGCGCTCGAAGGCCCGTGTGTTGGTCGAGCTCGCGCCGAAGGCCCGCCTCCACCTCGAGGAGCTCCGCGGCCTCGTGCTGCGCGGCCTCGTGACGGAGACGCAGGTGATGGTGAAACGCGAGGACGAGCAGGCCTTCGCCGAGCTGAACGGCGCCCACATCAAGTTTGTCGAGGACGCCGCCCGCCTGGTCTACGCCGAGCTCGCCGCCGAGCCGCGCATCGTGGACTTCCAGGTGGCCTGCTCGCACCTCGAGTCGCTGCACTCGCACGACGCGGTCAGCGTGATCGTGAAAGGCGTCCCCGGCGGCCTCGCGGCCGACTTCGACGCCTTCCCCAGCCTGGTGTGCTAGAGCCCGGCTACCGCCGCGCCGCCACCAAGGCGCTGGGCGGCACGCCGTGAACCGCGCGAAAACTGCGCGAGAAGTGAAAGGGATCCTCCATACCCACGCTGGCGGCCGCGTCCTGCACGCGCCCGCCTTTTTCCAACAGATACGCCGCGGCCAGCGCCATTTTCCGCCGCCGCAGGTATTGATGGGGGCTCACGCCTAAAAACCGTCGAAACAGCCGGCACACGCTGGAGCCCTCCAAACCCGCCGCCACCGCCACGTCGTCGAGCCGGCTCCACTCCGCCGCATGGGCGTCGATGAGCGACCGGCAACGCTCGAAGTTTTCCCGCGCCACCACCTCGCCCCTCCCCGCACCGGCCGCACGCACCGGCCCCTCCCCGATCTTGAGCAACAACACCTCGACCAGACGCGCGCAGATCGCCGTCGCCGCCGGACCGTGCCTCCGCCCCTCGCGCGTCACGTCCTCGGCCAGTTCGCGCAGTTCCCCCAGCGCCGCCGCCCGCCGGGCCCGCCCGCCCAACAAACCCGCCCGCCCCACCGCCCGCACCGCCCCCGATCCGGCCAGTGCGAAGAAAAACTTCTCCAAAGGCGCGTCCGCATCGGTCTCGATCCGACATTCGGTGCGCGTGCCGCTGGCAAAACACACCCCCGGCTCCAGGCGATGCTCCACCCCATCCAGCCAACACCAACCTCGCCCCCCGGTTACCAGCTCCAGCACCACATAGGGATAGGTCCGCCGCGCCACCGCGTAGTCCGGCCGGCAAAGCTCCCAGCCACCGAGCACGACCGAGACCCGCTCGCGCCACGGGCCCGCCAGCTGGAGGAAAAACACCCGGCTCTCCGCCACCTGGGCGGCGAGCAGGGACGACGGAGCGGACAGGCCGATATTATCCATGCCCGGGTCGCTATCGTCCATTCCGCCGGCTGGCAAACCTGCTAAAGTGGAGCGGTCACTATTTGACAAACCCCGACGTCCCGAGACGCCGCCCCCCGCCGCTCACCCGCCATGAAAAAACTCCCGAAGAAGTCCGTCTACCTCGTCGCCAACGGCGACCTCCGCCAATCCGCCAACGAGAAGTGCTGGCCCGCCCAGGCCGCGATGGAAAAACAGCTCGCCGAGGTCGTGGCCTCGTTCGGCTACAAACTCGTGCGCGCCCACCCCTACAAGGCCGACGTGAAGCACGGCTTCATCGGCTCCCAAAAAGAGGGCATGGCGGTGTTCGCCGACCTCGACCCCACCGCGCCGCTCATCGTCGCCGAGTGTGTCTGGCAATATTCCCACCACCTGCTGCACGGCCTGATCTCCCACCGCGGCGCCATCCTCAACGTCGCCAACTGGTCCGGCACCTGGCCCGGCCTGGTCGGCATGCTCAATCTCAACGGCTCGCTGACCAAGGCCGGGGTGAAATACTCCACCCTCTGGAGCGAAAACTTCGACGACGAGCTGTTCCTCGGCGGCCTCCAGAGCTGGCTCACCACCGGCGTGACGAAACACAAGACCACCCACGTCAAACCCCTCGCCAAGGCCGTCGTCCCGCCCAAGGCGAAGGCCGCCGCAAAAAAGATCGCCGCCGACCTGCTGCGCAAAAAGGCCATCATGGGCGTGTTCGACGAAGGCTGTATGGGCATGTATAACGCGATCATCCCCGACGAGTTGCTGTTCCAGACCGGTGTCTACAAGGAGCGCCTTTCCCAATCCGCCCTCTACTACGCCACCACCCAGGTCCCCGACGCCGAGGCGAAAGCGGTTTTCGACTGGTATAAGAAGAAGGGCCTGAAGTTCCACCTCGGCACCGACGAGGCCACCGAGCTGACCGAGCGCCAGGTCCTGCTCCAGTGCAAAACCTACATCGCCGCCGTGCGCATCGCCGACGAGTTCGGCTGCGAGACCATCGGCATCCAGTATCAACAGGGCCTGAAGGACCTCCTGCCCGCTTCCGATCTGGTCGAGGGCACCCTGAATTCCACCGAGCGTCCGCCGGTCAAACGCGCCGACGGCTCCATCATCCGCGACGGCGTTCCCATCCCGCATTTCAACGAGGTCGACGAGTGCGCCGGCCTCGACGGCCTGTTCACCGACCGCGTGCACGCCGCCCTCGGGCAGCCCCGCGCCAACACCCTCCACGACCTGCGTTGGGGTGATTGGGACAAGTCCGGCACCACCGACGAGTATGTCTGGGTGTTCCTCATCTCCGGCAGCGCCCCCGCCGACCACCACGTCAACGGCTGGGCCGGCTCGGATTCGCACCGCCAGCCCGCCATGTATTTCAAACTCGGCGGAGGCACCCTCCGCGGCATCGCCAAGACCGGCGAAATCGTCTGGAGCCGCGTGTTTGTCGAGAACGGCAAACTGAAGATGGACCTCGGCCGCGCCCAGGTCATCGCCCTCCCGGCCGAGGAGACCGAGCGCCGCTGGAAAGAGACGACCTACCAGTGGCCCATCATGCACGCGGTCACCTACGGCGTGACCCGCGACCAGATGATGGCCCGGCACAAGAGCAACCACATCCAGGTGGCCTACGCGAACAGCGCCAAGGAAGCCGACCTCGCCCTCTACACCAAAGCCGCCCTCGCCGCCGAACTCGGCCTCGAGGTCGCCCTCTGCGGCACCAAGGCCGACGGCAAGGCGTTCTGAGAGGCGAACCAAGGAGCTAGGAGTTAGAAGCTAGGAGCGAGAAGGCGCCATTTCGGCCGCCCCAGTCGCCTCCGATACCTTCCGTCTTCTAACTCCCAGCTTCTAGCTCCTAGCTCCCTTCCACCATGTCCCTCGATCCCCTCCTGAATCTCTCCCACCAGCTCGGCCGCGAAGAGCGCCGGCTGGCCATCCTCGGCGAAGGCAACACGTCCATGCGCCACGACGCGGAGACCTTCACGGTCAAGGCCTCCGGTTCCAATCTCGCGACCCT
>CAMCHD010000283.1 GCA_945874545.1 Akkermansia muciniphila
CGCCAGCGGGCGTGGGCGGCGCGGCCGGCGTGGCCGGCGGCGAGGGTGACCAGGCGGCCGGCGGCGGGATCGTAGGCGGCCAGCGGCGCGGGGGTCTCGGGGAAGGCGCGGTCCCACGGATCGTCCACCCGCAGACCGAGCACGGTGCAACGGCGTTGCAGGGCGGCCCAGCCCTCGGGGGCGGGGCGGGCGGGGTGGTCGCCGAGCCACACCACGATGCTGTGGCGGGGCGTGAGCGCGCTGAGCGCGCTCAAGTTGAAGTTGGAAGATGAAGTGGAAGAAGAAGCGGCGGAGAGGGGCGGGGGCTCGGCGGCGAAGAGGCGGGAGGCGAGGTGGTGGATCGGGCCGCGGCCGTGGACGGGAGGCACGAGGCGGGCGCCGTCGGGGCGGAGGTGGGCGAGCCCGACGCGGTCGCGGTTGACCGAGCCGAGCAGGAGGAGCAGGCCGGCGAGTTCGAGCAGGGCCTCGCGGCGGGTGGTGGTGCCGGAGCCGAAGCCGAGGGAGGGCGAATCCTCGAACACGATAACGACGGTGACCTCGCGTTCCTCGACATATTTTTTCCGGTAGGGTTCGCCCAGGCGAGCGGTGACGTTCCAATCGATGTCCCGCACGTCATCGCCGTAGGCGTAGCGCACGACCTGATCGAACTCCATGCCGCGGCCGCGGAAGGCGGAGCGGTAACCGCCGCCGAGCGAGGTCTCGACCGCGTGGCGCACCCGCCACTCCAGGCGACGCAGGGCGGCCAGGGGCGCGGTCGGCGCGGCGGGGATCGGAGCGGACGCGGGTTCGAACACGGCGGCGAACGAGGGGAGAACGAGAACGATTACGAGGGGGAGAACGATTCTCAGGCGCCGCTTGTCGGCATCGGGGTTTGGGCCACGACCTGGGCGACGATGGTGTCGGTGGTGAGGTTTTCCGCCTCGGCCTCGTAGGTCAGGCCGATGCGGTGGCGGAGCACGTCGGCGGCGAGGTCCTGGACGAGGGACGGGGCGACAAAATCCTGGCCGCGCAGCCAGGCGAGGGCCTTGGCGGATTGGTAAAGCGCGAGGGATGCGCGGGGGGACGCGCCGTAGGACACGTGGCGGGCCTTGCCGTTGGGCAGGGGTTTGGCGAGGTCGCGGGTGGCGCGCACGAGGGCCAGCACGTAGGCCTGCACGGCGGGGGCCACGTGCACCGCGTCGACCTGGGCGCGCAGTTGCAACAACTCGTCGCCGCTCGAAACCGGTTGCAGGGCGGGGGACTTGGTGACCTGGCCCCAGCGGCTCATCATCGCGGTTTCCTCGGCGAGGGTGGGGTAGTCGACGAGCAGTTTGAACAGGAAGCGGTCGGTCTGGGCCTCGGGCAGCGGGTAGGTGCCCTCCTGCTCCACCGGGTTTTGCGTCGCCATGACGAAAAACGGTTTGGGCAGCGGGTGGGTGGTGCCGCCGAGGGTGACCTGGCGTTCCTGCATCGCCTCGAGCAGGGCGGACTGGACCTTGGCGGGGGCGCGGTTGATCTCGTCGGCCAGGACGAGGTTGGCGAAAATCGGGCCGCGGTGGGGGGCGAAGGCGGCGTCCTTGGGCGAGAAAATCATCGTGCCCACCACGTCGCTCGGCAGCAGGTCGGGGGTGAACTGGATGCGTTCGCACTGGACGCCGAGGGCGGTGCCGAGGGATTTGACCAGGAGCGTCTTGGCCAGGCCGGGCATGCCCTCGAGCAGCACGTGGCCGTTGGCGAGGAGGGCGATCAGGAGGCGTTCGATCACGGCGTCCTGGCCGATCACGGCCTTGGCGACTTCGGCGCGGATTTTTTCAGACCAGACGGGGCCGGTGGGAGCGGAGCGGGAAGCGGAGAGCATGGAGCCTGGAGCGAAGGTTGGGAGCGGAGACGGGGGATTTGGGACTCGCGGAGGAGGGCAAGGTTGCGTTGGGTGACGAAAATTGGCGCACCATGGATTTACCATCCCAAATCCGCGAGCGGCTGGATGCGGCGGGCGTGTTGCCCGGCGACGTCACGGAGGTGTTTATCCGGGGCTCGGGGCCGGGTGGGCAAAAGATCAACAAAACCTCCTCCACCGTCGTCCTGCGGCACGGGCCGAGCGGGCTGGAGGTGCGCTGTCAGGAGGAGCGCGGCCAGGCGGCCAACCGGGCGCTGGCGTGGGAGCGGTTTTGTGAAAAACTCGAGGAGCGACTGCGGGCGGCGGAGGGGGCGCGCAAGGCGGCGGTGGCCAAGGCGCGCAAGCTTCAGCGCAAGCGCAGTCCGCGCCAAAAGGCCATCCTGGTGGCGGGCAAGCGCCACCGCGCGGACATAAAAGCAAAACGCCGCCGCCCGGAGGGCGGCGGCGGGGAGGCCGGCTGAGCGCGGTCGGGCTTTAGCCGGAGGTCGGGGGCGTGATGGTGAACTCGCCGGACTCGGTGAGCTTCACGCCGTCCTCCGTGCCGGTGGCGGTGTAGGTGCCCGCGGTCGGGGTGACGAAGGTCAGGATGGCCTTGACCTTGGTGGTCGAATCGGGGCGGGGAATCGTGCCGGAAAACTCCGCGACGGCGGCGGAGGTGCGTTTGTAGGTGTAGGTCGCGTTCCCGGTGAGGTCCTCGGTGAAGTCGTTGAACGCGACTTTCCCGGCCGTCGTCACGGTGAAGGCGATGTCGGTCTCGTAGGATCCGCCCTTGAAGGTGCCGGCGCCGGAGAAAGCGATCGTCGTGCCCGGGGTCGTGAAGGTCTTCGGAGCGGTCGTCACCGCGACCTTGGCGATGGAGGAGAGCAGTGGCTTGGCCGGGGTGGCGGCGCCGCCGGTGAGGCGGACGCGGTAGGAGCCGCTGTCGGCGCCGGTGGTTTCCGGAATGGTCAGGACGGGGCCGGTTTCACCCTCGAGCGCGACGTTGTCCTTCAGCCATTGGTAGGTGGGCACCGGATACGCGTCGGCGGTGATCGACAGGGTCAGGGTCGCGCCGTAGGCGAGCTCCACCGAGGCGGGCTGGCGGGTGATCTTCAACGCGGTGATCTTGGGGGCGGTGACGAGGTCGAGGTTGTTGTCGATCGCGAGGAACTCCTCCCAGGCGGGCACGGAGACGCCGCCGATCAGGCCCGAGGCGAGCAGGGGGCCGGAGGTGCCGCGCCGTATGCCATCCTCGCCGAACTCCGGCAGGAGGGCGCGTAGGTTGAAGGGTTTGGTGGCGAAAAGCGGGGCGAGCGAGACGGTCGCGCCGGGGGCGATCGCGTCTTCCAGGCCGAGGCGCTCCGGGGCGATGGGGGCGGAGAGCGAGTCCTTGAAGGCGGTCAGGAATTCGCGGGCGAGGGTTTGCTCGATCGCGGCCGCGCCGAGGATGGCGTTTACCCCGACGGGAAGGCCGCCCGTCGGAGTCAGCTCCGCGCCGAAGGCGGCGTCGTAGAACTCGAGCTCGAGGGTGGAGCCGGCGGGCAGGGTGAAGCTCCACACGTCCGTGGCCTCGTCGAAGCTGCCGAAGGGAAAGTAGGTCGTGTCGTCGGTCTCGTAGTCGTAGCGCCCCGCGCTGAACGTCTCGGCGTCGGCGTAGAGCGAGCCCACGTTCTCGTCGTCGAGGGTCAGCTCGGCGCCGAGCCAGACCGAGTAGTTCTCGAAGAAGCTCGCGTCGGGTTTGCCGCCGATCATGAGCGATACGGTTTGCGCGGTGGTCGAGGTGTTTTCGAAGGCGAGGACTTCGGTCTGGTAGAAGTCACCGCCGCCGATCTGGCCGGCGAACAGGAAACTTTCGCCCTCCTGGACCAGCAGCGAAAACTCGCCGCCGTCGGAGTCGCCGCCGAAGAGGTATTCGCCGGTTTCGGGGGCGGGGCGGGAGTCGATGCCGGCGTCGAGGGCGGCCACGGCGTGATCGACGGCTTGTTGCAACAGGGCGCGCAGGCGGGTGCGCTCGGCGGCGGTGGCCTTGCCGGCGGCGAAGAGGGTCTTGGTGGCCTTGAAGACGGCGAGAGGATCGGTCTCGTCGGATAAGAAGCCGGGGGCGGAGAAATCGACGGACATATCCACGGTCTTGGTCAGGAGACCGTAGGCCTGGGCGAATTTCAGCAGGGCGAGGGTGGCCTGGCGGTCGGCGTGCTGGACGACGATCTCGCGTTTTTGCAGGGACTCGCTCGCGAACAGGCGGTTCTCGTGGTCGACGGGGATGGCGGCGAGGTCGGCGATGGCCGGGGCGAGCACGGCGGCGTCCAGTTTTAGCAGGGAGGCGAAGAGCGTGCGGGTGTTGGCGCCTTTCTTGAACTTGGGGAACACGCCGGTGGCGAAGCCTCCGTTGGTCACGAGCACGGTTCTCGGCAGGGTGCCGAGGGGACGGAAGGAAAAGCCGGCGGCGGCGGCGTAGACATCGACGGTCAGCACCTGACCCGGGTCGAGGGAGACCACGATCTGCCCCTCCTCGAAAGTGCCGGCGTCGAAGAGGTCGCCGTAGAGTTCGCCGTCGCCCTCGGACACATAGCCGGCGTATTCGCCGTCGATGTAGAGGTTGAGGCCGAAGTCGGTCGAGGTGCCGAAATCCAAGGTCAGGTCCAGTTCGGAGGCGCCCTTGTTTTCAAAACTCACCGCGGGTTGGGGAATGTAGAAGTCGCTCTTCACCGAGAAGGACAGGCCGCTCTTTTTGAACGGGGCGGTGGAGGTGGCGGTGACCCGGGCGGGCAGGGCGGACGCGAGGGTAAAGGTCAGGTCGCCCGATCCGCCGGG
>CAMCHD010000284.1 GCA_945874545.1 Akkermansia muciniphila
GTTGAGCAGACTATAAACCAGGGGGTTCGACGGCAGATCGACGTCGGACGCCGGCGCGTGAAAACCAAGCAAGGATCCCGCCACCACGGTTTGCGCCGGGATCAAGGCAAGGACCGGCGCGGTGTTCACTTCCGTCACCGTCACCGCCACAAACCGATCGTGGCTAAGCGCGCCGTCACTCACCCTCACGGTAAAGTTGTAAGACCCTGGGCCTTGCGTCTCGCCCGGGGTCCAGGTGAAGCTGCCCGTGGTGGCATCGATAAGCGCCCCGGCGGGCGCACCGACCAGGCTGTAACTCAAGGTGTTCGCGGGGATGTCCGCATCGGTGGCGGCGGCGGTGAAGGTCAGTGACGCACCCTCGCTGACCGACTGCGCCGGGATGGAGGCCAAAACCGGTGCCAAGTTCACCTCGTTGAAGGTGATGTTTACGATCCGTTCGGCACTGAGTTGACCGTCGCTGGCGCGAATCGTGACCTGATAAGTCGACCCGTTGCCCTGGGTTTCCGTCGCCGTCCAGGTGAACACGCCGGTGGTGGAGTTGATAGACGAGTTGAAGGGCGGATCGATTATACTATAAGCGATGGCTCCGCCGGGCAGAGTGGGGTCGGTCGCGCTGACCGTGAAGGTAAGCGGGGTGAGTTCGTTGGCCACCTGGTCCGGAATGGGGGCGATGACCGGCGGGGTGTTATCTCCGGACAAGGGCACGATAAAGCGCCACTGCGCGCTGGCGTCGGTCGTGGTCGTCGCGGCCATTTGATAGGTCGCGACGTTGTTGGTGGGATTAAACGCGGTAAGCCTCAGGCGGGTGTTTGAAGCGGGATGACCGATATAATACCAGCCGTGCTCCACGTGGGTGAGGGACCACTCTACATTCGAGCCCGTGGCGGTGGCGGCGGCCAGGGTGGGCGCGGTGTTTCCCGAAGTGTGGCTGAGGCGGCGATCGTCTATCGAGGAAACGACATAATAACGATCGGCGGCCTCGGCTGGCACCAGGGTCCAATTTACGATCGCACCATCGGTGCGGATGGTTCGCCCCCCCGGCCCGGCGTTTCCGGTCGCGGCGTTGGCCATGCGTTTGCGCTGGCCCCGGTGGTGGATGTTGTAGCTCTTGCCGGTGCGCACCGTGGCGTCGTTGTCCCACGCGGCATAGAGTTTGCCAAAAGCGGTCAGGTTGCCGTCTCTATCATACGAGTTGGAACGCGGTGCGGGCGTGAAGTTCGTGTAGGAATTGGCCGGCTGCGGATTGGCATCGTCCTCGGTGAAGATAAACAGGGCGTATTTGCGTAGCGGAGCGAAGGTTTCCGCCCGCCAGACAAACTCCGCCAGGGTTTGGTAACAATGCTCCTCGCTCCAGGACTGGGTGCCGCCCCAATCGACAAAGGAGAACTCGGTGAGCCAGACGGGAAGGCCGTAGTCGTCGTAGTAGCTTTGTATCTTGTTGATCAAGCCGTTGGAGTTTCCATCCGGTCCCGGATAGGCGTGTATGGCGGTGTAGTCCCAGCGGAAGCCCCGATTCTTTGCCTCGGTGGTGAAGGCGGTGAGCCAGGTGCCGTCGTCCGCCGGCGATGGGCCGACCAACGGTTGATCGAGCGCCATGAGCTGCGGCCACAGATCCACCGCCGTCGCGACCAGGATATTCGACTGATCGGTGCGGTCGGGTTCGTTAAAACCCATCAGCAGCATGCCGTCGCCGCGTTTTCGCCATGCCGAGGTATGGCGCCAGATCGGTCCGGAACCGGTGTTGTAGGTCCAATTAAAACTCCCCCACTGCATGGGATTATAAACGAGGTCCGCCGGCAACGGGATCGACGGTTCCGGGCCCCAGTTGTAGTTCCAGTCGGCGTTAAACGCCGGGGCCGCACGGCCGTGCCCGAGACCTTTTTTGGGCGCCCACGTGTCGTAGAGCAAACGCCACTGTTGCGAAGTCGCGCCGGTGGCCGCATTTTGCACCAAAGCGGTGCCGGGGCCGGTCGCCCCCGCCTGGGTATCGAGCACCAGGCCGCTCCAGGCATTGACCAGTTGGTGACGACCGCCCCCGAGCGGCTCAAGGATCCAATCCTGATGAGGAAGCGCGAGGTAGGGCTCGTCGACCAGAGGCAGACCCGGGGTTTTGGAAAATTGGGCGCCGGCGAGGCACTCGCCACTGTCGCGATTGCGCAGGCGGTAGGTGCCGTCGGCGTGATTGAGCAGGATTTGATATTGGGTTTGGCGAGCCGTCGTCGTGCCTGCCGCCAAGGCGGGCGACCCACCGGGCGCGACCGCGATGGCGAGACCGGCCGCGACGTTGGTGATTTGATGGAAGGCGTCGTGGAAGGTCTCGTAGTTGGCGTAAGCACCGGAGGGATTGATATTGGTGCCCAGCGAGTAACCGACGTTGCCGGTGTTGGCGGGAAAGATCTGAAGCTCCCGAACGACGGACGGCGTGGCGCCCGCCTGGGTGAATTCCAGCCGCACCCGGCTGGTGGTGGGCGGCGTGGTGAAGGTCACGACCCGGTCCTGGCTGGCGTTGCCCGTCACCACGCCGCCCGGAATGTCGACCCAGGCGCTCCCGTTCCAGGACTTGAACGTGAAGTCGGCCAGGGCGGGAACCGCGCCCGAGCCGGAATACAAATGCGCACTACCGATCTTCGTGCTGGATACGAAGTCTATATCCAGCGTGTTGACCCCGGCCGTGGTGGTTTGCCACGAGGAACCGACATGGGTCCGTCCGTCCACCGCGTTGATCGGAAAATTTCCCGCCGTATGGGCGCTGGCCACCGCCGGACGCTGGTGCGCGAGGTTGAGGTTCACATCCGTGCCCAAAGGGTAGCCGGCCGCGCCGTTGGGCGGAAAAAGTGCGAATTCCCGCAGACGAATCACGGGATCCGTGACGATGATGCGAAAGGAGGTCGCGGTGACCGGGCTGGTGAAAACGATATTGCGTTCGACGTTGGTGTTTCCCGTGACGCTGGCTCCCGGGATGGTCGTCCAGGTGCCGCCGAGGAGGTATTGAATGCCAAAGGCCGCGAGAGGATTGGTGTCGTTTATCCCCATGTAGATCTGCGCGCTGCCGATTTCCACCGGGAACGGGAAATCGATCCGCCCGTTGTTAAACGCCCAGTTTTGACTCTGCCAGTGGCTGTCGTTCCCGGCGTCGCCGTCGGTGGCGTAGGAGGCCAGCCGGTTGCCGTTCACCGAGGAGACCGTGAACGTTTGATACTTGGCCAGATTCAGCCGCTGCGGGATGATCTGCGCGACCGCCGCGCCCGCGACACTGAGCATGGCGCTGGTGGTCGCGGTCGGCTGATAGGAGATGGCCGCGGTCTTCAGCTTGAGGGACCCGTCGCCCGTGGGGTTGCTCGGGGTCACCACGATGCGGAAACGGGTGCCGGTCACGTTCAGGTTCGCGGTGAGCGGAGTATCAAAAACAAAAACATATTCGCCCCCGGTGGTAAAATCGTAGGTGCCGGTGGCGGTGCCGACGACGACATCGTCGGTCCCGCCGAACGTCTCGTCGGCGCCCAGATAGGTGAAAGACACCGCGACGGTGGTGGCGTCGTTCGCCGTGGCGCTGGTGTGCGCGGCGAAACCAAAGCCGGTCAGAGTGACCTTGGTCGGACCCTGGTTGCGGGTCAGGAGGCCGTTGAGGTAGCGGTTAAAAACGCCGACCGCAGGCTGGTGGATATCGGTGTCGGAGCCGCCATTCAGCGCATCATCGATAAAGAAGGTCGGCCCAAGCGTCGCGGTCACGTCCCCGCGCTCGATAACCGCGCCGAACAAAGGCCGGGCGACGAGAAGGAAAAACAACGCCGCGCCAAGGGCCAGGGCATGCCTGCGCTTACGGACTGGGGTATCAGACATAAATCAGACTATTTCCTTTTGCCCGCAAGATGCAACAAATTTCCGGGAATTTCCCTGTCAAAGCTCCCGCGTGTGAGCAGAAAATAAACGACGCAAAACGATACCTAAAGCTGACTAACGGCGCTACGTCTTTCGTGGGCGGTGGCGTTTCCTCGATATCAACGCCCGCCCTCGCCCGGTGGCGGGAGGGGCATCATCACGCCTCCGCGGCGGTCTGCAATGCCGCGCGGTCGAGCTTGCCCACGCCGTTTCGCGGCCAGCGTTCCGCCGACACCGCCACGTAGCGCTTGGGTCGTTTCGCGGCCGCCAGGCCCTCGGCCAGCCGCACCCGCACCGGAGTCTCGATATCACCCCCGCTCCCTGCCGGCACGTATAGCGCGACCACCTCCTCGCCCCACTCCGGGTGCGGCACGCCCACCACCGCGACCTCCGCCCACGCCGCGCCCGCCGCCCCCCGCAGCGCCGCCTCCACCTCGGCCGGATTCACCTTTTCCCCGCCGCTGATGATCAAGGCATCCGCCCGCCCCAAAATCCGCAGCCGCCCCGTCGCGTCGATCTCGCCCAGATCGTCCGTCCGCCATGCTCCCTCCGCCCCCGCCCGCTCATCCGGCCAGTAGCCGCGAAACACACTCGCTCCCGCCACCGTGACCCGCCCCTCGCCGTCGATCAGGACCCTCGCGTGCGGCATGGCCCGCCCCGCCGTGTCGTCGCCGGCCAAAAACTCCTCCGGCCGCTGCGCCGTCACCATCGCGGCCGTCTCGGTCGAACCATAGCCCGGCGCCGCCGGCACGCCCGCCGCCCGCGCCCGCGCCAGCAG
>CAMCHD010000285.1 GCA_945874545.1 Akkermansia muciniphila
CATGGCCCAGACGCCGAGGGCGCTGGCGATGAACTGGCCGTCGCCCAGCAGTTGGAACAGTTCCAGGATCGCCTTGGTGATCGGGTAGAAGGTCTGTTTTTGGGCGAGGATCAAGGAATCCGATACCTCCAGCATGGCGAAAGCGAAGGCGAGCAGGCCGCCGGCGATCAGGTTGGCCGCGATCAGCGGCAGGGTGATTTTCCGCAGGGCGCGGAGCGGCGGGCAGCCGAGGTTTTGCGCCGCTTCTTCCAAGGTTTCGCTGGTTTGCTGAAAACCGGCCACCGCCGACCGCACCACGTAGGGTAGACGGCGCACCGAGTAGGCGATGATCAACAGGATGGTCGGGTCGGTGACGGGATCGAGGAAGGCGAAAAAGCGTCCCTCCTGGCTCATGGCGAGGTAGCCGAAGGCGATGACCAGGCCGGGCACGGCGAGGGGGAGCATGGCGAGCACGTCGAGCAGGCCGCGCCAGCGCAGTTTCGAACGCACGACCACGTAGGCGATGGCGATGCCGAGAAGGATGTCGATGACGGTGCTGGCGGCGGCGAATTTCAGCGAGTTGGCGATGGCGTCGACGGTGAGCGGGTGGCCGAGGGCGAGGCTGAAATTTTCCAGGGTAAAGCCGGCCGGCAGCACCGCGGCATACCAATCGGTGGCGAAGGCGGTCAGGACCACGCCGACATGCGGTAACACGGCGAGCCCCGTGACGCCGGCAAAGAGCGCGGTGCAGAGCAGGGCCGGGCCGGTGCCCAGCGCGCGGGCCCCGCCGGTGGAGGACGCCTTGGCCATCATGGCGTGGGCCTGCCGGCCAAAAAGACCCTTGCCGACGGCGTAAAGCGCGGTGGTCGACAAAAGCAGCAGGGTGACCAGCGCGTAGGGGGCCGGATTGCCGCCGATATCCTTGAGGCCGTAGAAGATCTGCACCGAGGTGACGCGGGGGTAGTCGAAAATCAGGGGCACTCCGAGCTCGGTGAAGGCGGCGATAAAGACGATGGTGCCGCCGGCGAACAGGCCGGGGCGGATGAGGGGGAGGGTGATGCGGCGGAAACGGCGCAGGCCGGTGCAGCCGAGGTTCTGCGCGGCCTCCTCCATGGCCGGATCGACGTTGGCGAGGGCGGCGGCGCAGTTGAGATAGATAATGGGGTAGAGCGAAAGGGCGTTGACGGCGGCGATGCCCCAGAAGGGGGCGACAGCGAACCAGTCGAAGGTCCAGCCCTCGGGGCGGACGCCGAGATGGATGAGGAGCGCGTTGAGCGCGCCGTATTGGCCGAAGATTTGTTTGATGCCGATGGCCCCCACGAAGGGCGGCAGGATCATCGGGATGAGCACGACCGAGGCGAGGGCGGTCTTGCCGGGAAAAAGGAAGCGATCACTGATGAAGGCGAGGGGCAGGCCGATGGCGAAGGCCAGGCCGGTGGTGGCGAGGCCGAGCCAGAAGGAGTTGAGCAACCCGGAGCGATAAAGCGGATCGGACAGAAGGGCGGTGATGGTGCCGAGCGTGAAGCGACCGTCGGCATCGATAAAACCGCCGCGCAGAATCTGAAAAACCGGCCAGAAAAAGAACGCCGCGAAAAACAGCAGGGTAAAGGCGAAGACGGAGCGGGCGAAGGTCTGCGACATGGCGGGAGCAGGGTGCAGCTTTCGGGCCCGGGCCGGCCATGAAAAAGTCCGGCCGTCACGGTTTTGCTCCCCGGCCGGCCGGGCGGGAGGGTGTGCACGCCACCCCGATGCGGGGTCGGAGGGGCGGGCGCGGGGTGTTCAGACCGCGGCGAGGGCGTTGGCGTCGTTGCGGTGGCCGAAGCCGGTGTATTTGAGCGACTGCTCGTCGGCGTGGTAGCTCGAGCGCACCATCGCCCCGCTCTCGATCACGCCGATCCCGAGGCCGAGGCCGAATTCTTTCCAGCGGGCAAACTCGTCCGGGTGCACCCAGCGGGCGACCGGCCAATGCTGGGGGGTGGGTTGCAGGTATTGGCCGATGGTCACGATGTCGGTGCGGTCGGCGGCGATGTCGCGCAGGGTCTGGGCGATCTCGGCCTCCTCTTCGCCGAGGCCGAGCATGATGCCGGTCTTGGTGGTGAAGCCGCGGGACTTGGCGTGGCGCAGGATGGAGCGGGAGCGGTCGTAGCGGGCCTGCACGCGGACGGGTTTTTGCAGGCGTTCGACGGTTTCCAGGTTGTGGTTAAAAATGTCGGGTTTGGCGTCGAGCACCACGTCGAGCAGCTCGGTCTGGCCCTTCCAGTCGGGGGTGAGGACCTCGATGGCGGTTTCGGGCAGGCGGTGGCGGATGGCGCGGATGGTGGCGGCCCAGACGGCGGCGCCGCCGTCCTTCAACTCGTCGCGGGCGACGGAGGTGATGACGCAGTGCTTCAGGTTCATGGTCGCGACCGCCTCGGCCACGCGGGCGGGTTCGCCGAGGTCGTATTCGGTCGGGCGGCCGGTCTGGATCGCGCAGAAGTTGCACGAGCGGGTGCAGATGTTTCCCAGGATCATCACCGTGGCGGTGCCGCGCGACCAGCATTCGCCGAGGTTGGGGCATTGCGCGCTCTGGCACACGGTGTGGAGTTTGTGGTCGTCCACGAGCTGGCGGACGGCGGTGTAGCCGGGACCGGAGGGGAGCTTGGCGCGGAGCCAGGCGGGTTTGCGCGTCGTATCCATGGTGCTCAAAGGAGCCGTATCAACCATGGTTTCCACGCGGGAGCACGGATTTTTTCAAGATGGGCTCGAAGCCCGGAAAGCGACCCATCGCGCGGCGAACTCATCGGCGAACTGGTCCGCCACCTCGTCGAGCGTGGGGCAACGCGGGCCGAGCTCGGCCGCGAGGGAGGTGACGGTGCCGTCGCTCGCGACGATGCCGCAGGGCACGATGCCGCCGAAGTGCCGCAGGTCGGGGGCGACGTTGAGGGCGACGCCGTGTTGGGTCACCCAGCGGCGCACCGCCACGCCGATGGCGGCGAGTTTGCGCTTCTCGACCCAGATGCCGGTGAGGCCCTCGCGGCGGATGGCGGCGAGGCCGTGGCGGGCCGCGACGGCGATGAGCACGTCCTCCAGGAACCGCAGGTAGGCGTGTAGATCACGCCGGCCGTCCAGGCTCACGATGGGGTAGGCGACCAGTTGGCCGGGGCCGTGGTAGGTGATGTCGCCGCCGCGGTTGGTCGCGTGCAGGGTGATGTGTTCGCGGGAGAGGGCGGCGGCGTCCCACAACAGGTTTTGGTCCGCACCGGCGTGCAGGCCGAGGGTGTAGACCGGGTCGTGCTCGGTGAGCACGAGGGTGTCGGGCGCGAGGCCGTCGAGGCGGGCGCTTTGTAGGGCGGTTTGGCGGGCGAGGGCCTCGGCGTAGGCGGTGCGGCCCCAGCGGACGACGGCGAGCGTAGGCAGCCCGGGCGGGCCGGCGGGGGTGGGGGACTGGCGGGGCGGGGACACGTGGACCGAAGCGGGCGGGGAGGGGCGCGGGTGGGGACGGCTCAACGCGGCGCGGCCAGGGCGCGCAGGTCGAGGCGGCCGGTTTTGGTCATGCGCAGATTCCGGCTGAGGTGCGAGGCAGGGTAAAGGGTGCTCTCGATCTCGTAGAGCGCGGCGGGGTCGCGCTGCAAATCGCGGGCGAGGGCGAGCAGGGTGAAGTTGCTCAGGCTGAGCGTGAGTTCCTGGGAAACACTCGAAAGGGCGGGGATATCCAGGGGTTCGCCGCCCACCGCCGCGCCGAGGTCGCGACCGTTGAGCACGAGTTTGTGGCTCGACCCGCGCAGGGCGAGCGGCTCGGGGCTCTCGTTGGTGAACCGCACGGTGACGGCGAGGCGGGTCTCGAAGGCGGTCGCCTCACGCGCCTCGAGGTTGACCAGGCCCACGGCGACCGGGCTGACGCGCGGCGCGGTGGCGCAGGCGCCGAGCAGGCCGGCGAAGGCGACGAGGCCGAGGCGGAGCAACAAAAGCGGGGACGGGAGACGCATCGGGAAAGGACGACAAAGGCGGGATGGGGAGGCAATCCGGCGCGCGCCGCCACACCAATCGCCGGCTTGCCGGAGGCGGGCGTGGCGCTCACGGTCCGCGTTTCCATGAGCGACAACGCCCCCGATATCTCCAACGACCAACATGCCGTGCGCCGCAAGAAACTGGACGACATGCGCGCGGCCGGCTTCGACCCCTTCCGCGCCCACGTCGCCCCGACGCACTTTTCGCAGGATGCGAAAGCCCTCCACGTCGAGGGGGAGGACAACGTCGTCGCGGTCGGCGTCGCGGGTCGGCTGGTGACCTTCCGGGTGCAGGGCGGCAGCTCGTTCGTGAAGATCCAGGACCAGCAGGGGCAGATCCAGCTCTACTTCCGCAAGGACGTGCTCGGCGAGGAGCGTTACCTGTTTTTCAAGAAGCAGCTCGATCTCGGCGACATCATCGGCGTCTCGGGCGTGCTCTTCAAAACCAAGACGGGTGAAATCACCGTGCGGGTGGACGCCTTCACCCTGGTCTCGAAGGCCCTCCGCCCGCTGCCCGAGAAGTGGAGCGGCCTGACCGACGCCGAGCAGATCTACCGCCAGCGTTACCTCGATCTCATCGTCAACGCCGAGTCGCGCCACCGCTTGATGACCCGTGCGCGCATCGTCAGCGCGGTGCGGCGCTTT
>CAMCHD010000286.1 GCA_945874545.1 Akkermansia muciniphila
GTCAGCTTCACCGTCCGCCCCGGCGATATCCTCGGCTTCCTCGGCCCGAACGGGGCCGGCAAGTCGACCACGATGAAGATGATCACCGGCTACATCCGGCCCGACGCCGGCACCGCCACGGTGGCCGGCATCGATGTGACCAAGGACCCCGTGGCGGTAAAATCCCGCATCGGCTACCTGCCGGAAAGTGCCCCGGCCTACGGCGAGATGACGGTGCAGGAATTTTTGAACTTCATCGCCGAGGTCCGCGGCTACCGCGCCTCCGCCGAACGCCGCGAGCGGGTCGAGCGCGCCCTCGCCCGCACCCACCTCGAACCCGTCCGCCGCCAAGCCATCGAAACCCTCTCGAAGGGCTACAAACAACGCGTCGGCTTCGCCCAGGCCCTCCTCCACGAGCCGCCCTGTCTGGTGCTCGACGAGCCGACCGATGGCCTCGATCCCAATCAGAAAAACGAGGTCCGCGCCCTGATCAAAACCATGGCCGCCGACCGCGCCGTCATCCTCTCCACCCACATCCTCGAGGAGGTCGACGCGATCTGCACCCGTATCATCCTGATTTCGCGCGGCCGCGTGGTGGTCGACGAGACTCCCGACGCCTTCCGCGCCCGCCGCCCCGGCGCGCGCCTCGACGCCATCTTCCGCGAACTGACCAGCGCCGACGCCTAAACCCGTCCCGACGGCCCCCCGCTCCCATCTCCGAACTCCCCGCGCCCCTCTCCTCGCTCCTAGCTCCAAGCTACCCGCTCCTTCCCATGTCCCAGATCGCACCTGTCTTTAAACGCGAATTCCTCGGCTACTTCCGCTCCCCGGTGGCCTATGTGTTCCTCATCGTTTTCCTCGTCGCCTCGGTCGGCCTCGCCTTCTTCGTCGGCGGCTTTTTCAAGGCCAACCAGGCCTCGCTCCAGAGCTTTTTTGTTTTTCATCCCTGGCTCTACCTTTTCCTGATTCCCGCCGTGGGCATGCGCCTGTGGGCCGAGGAGCGCCGCGGTGGCACGATCGAGCTGCTCTTCACCCTGCCGCTCACCACCCTGGAGGCCGTGTTGGGCAAGTTTTTCGCCGCCTGGGCCTTCCTGGTCCTCGCGCTCGTGCTCACCTTTCCCCTCGCGCTCACCGTGGGCTGGCTGGGCGACCCGGACTGGGGAGTCATCGTGGCCGGTTACCTCGGCAGCGCCCTGATGGCGGGCGCCTACCTGGCGATCTGCTCGGTGCTCTCCTCGCTGACCAAAAACCAGGTCATCGCCTTCGTGCTCGGTGTGGTGGTGAACCTCGCCCTGGTGTTCCTGGGCTGGAGCGTGTTCAACGGCGTCCTGTCCGGTTTCCTGCCCGTGCCGGCGGTCGATTTTATCGCCAACCTGGGCTTTATCCCGCACTTCGACGCCCTCTCGAAAGGCATCATCGACCCGCGTGACCTCGCCTATTTCGGGTCCGTCATGGCCCTCGCCCTGACCATCAACGTGGTCGTGCTGGAACGCTAAGCCCCGCGCGTCGCTCCAAGCTCCTCGCTCCCCGCTCCCTTCTCCCCGCTCCAAGCTTATGAAAACCGGCCTCGTCAAAACCTTCGCCGTCGTCCTGCTCGCCGTCGTCCTGCTGCTGGTCAACTTCCTCGCCTCCCGGCTGCCCGTCCGCGGCGACCTCACCGCCGGCCGCATCTACACCCTCTCGCCCGGCACCCGCGCCCTCCTCGGCAAGATCGAGGAGCCGATCACGCTGCGACTCTACGCCACCCGGGGCGTGGAGGGCCTGCCCGTATCGTATAAAAACTACGCCGACCGCGTGGAGGAGATGCTCCGCGCCTACGTGCGCGCCGCCGGCGGACGCCTGACCCTGGAGACGATCTCGCCCGCCGCCGACACCCCCGAGGAGGAGAAGGCCCAGGCCGCCGGCCTCCAACCCCAACAAGTCCCCGGCACCGGCGAGCCGTTTTATCTCGGCCTCGTGGTCACCCAGGCCGACCAGCAAAAATCCCTCGCCGCCTTCAGCCCCGAGCGTGAGGAGCTGATCGAGTATGACGTGTCCTCGCTGCTCCACTCCGTGCAGCAGTTGAACAAACCCAAACTCGGCGTCTTCACCCGCCTGCCCCTCGCCGGCGAACCGTTCAACATGATGCAGCAACGCCGCCCCACCCCGCCCCAACTGCTGATCGAGGAGTGGAAACGCTCCTACGACGTGGTCACGGTGGACGCGGATTTCACCACCCTGCCCACCGGCCTCGACGCCCTTGCCGTCCTGCACCCGGCCGGGATCAAGCCCGCCCAGGAGTTCGCCATCGACCAGTTCCTGCTCTCCGGCAAGCCCGTGCTGGTGGCGGTCGACCCGTCCTCGACCCACTTCAAGCGCCAAGGCGGCCAGCAGGCGATGTTCGGCGGCGGCAGCCCCGACGTGTCGTCAAACCTTCCGACCCTTTTCCCGGCCTACGGCATCACCTACGACACCGCCCAGGTGGTCGGTGACGACGCGCTCGCGACCCAGGTAAACGCCGGCAACGGCCAGATCGCCCGCATGCCCGTGTGGTTGTCCCTGACCGCCACCAACCTGAACGCCGCCACCCCCGCCACCGCGCAGCTGAAGTCCCTGCTGCTGATCGAGGCCGGCGCCGTGACGGTCGAGGCCCGCGACGGTCGCGAGGTCACGCCGCTGCTGGAGTCCAGCGCCACCGCCGGCACCGTCCCCGGCTTCACCCTGCAGTTTTCCCAGCCCGACGACATCGGCCGCTCGCTCGTCGCGGGCACGGTGAAGAAGAATCTCGCCGTGCTGGTGCGCGGGCCCTTCGCCACCGCCTTCCCGAATGGCGGACCCGCGGCCGATGGCACCGTCCCCGCCGCCGGCACGCCCCCCGCCGACCTGCGCAAGTCCGGCACGAGCACGCTGGTGGTGATCACCGACAGCGACTGGCTGCTCGACGATTTCTCCGTCCGCCGCCAGTCCATCTTCGGCCAGGAGATGATCCAGCCGCTCAACGACAACCTGTTTTTCGGGTCCAACCTGGTCGACTTCCTCGCCGGCTCGCCCGACCTCATCGCCCTGCGCGGCAAGCGCTCCGCCCAGCGCCCCTTCGAGGTCGTCGCGAAGATGGAGGCCGACGCCCAGAAGCAGTTTAATGCCAAACTCGCCGCGCTCGAGACCCGCATCTCGGAGGTGCAGACCAAACTCTCCGAACTCCAGGGCAAATCCCCCGACGGCGGCCGCCTGGTCGCCACGCCCGAAGTCCTGAAGACGATCGAGGAGTTCCAAGCCCAGGAGCTGGCGATGCGCCGTGAGCGCCGCGATATCCGCCGCGCCCTGCGCGAGGGCATCGACGCCCTCGAGACCAAACTGCTGGTGATCAACCTGCTCGCCACCCCGGTGCTGCTCGGCTTCTTCGGCCTCTGGTTCGCCCGCCACCGTAAACACGCCGCCTGAACGAACCGCGACTCCGGCCCATCCTCACCGCCACCACTCATTTCGTGATACGGCGGCACGTAACCAGGGCTTCCGCGACCTTCCTCCGACCTTAGCGACTTCGCGTCTTCGCGCTTAAACTCCCCCTTCCCGCATGAAACTCCGCCCCCTGCTTATCACCCTCGCCGTCCTCGCCCCCGCCGCCGGTGCCGTCTGGTGGCTGCAACGCCCCGCGCCCCCCGCCCAGGCCGCCGACGCCCGCCTCGGCCAGCGCGTGGCCGACCCCGCCCAACTCGCCACCGCCACCCGCGTGCGCCTGAAAAACTCGGGCAAAACCGTGGAGCTCGTCCGCACCGACGACGGCCGCTGGACCCTCGCCGCCGACGCCGGCGGTCCCGTCCTCCCCGCCGACGCTTCCCGCCTCACCCGCCTGGCCGCCGATCTCGTTTCGCCCAAGGTCGAGCGCCTCGTGACCGAAAACCCGACCCGCATCGCCACCCTGGAACTCGACGGCACCGAAGTGGCCTTCCTCGATTCCACCGGCAAGAGCCTGCTCGAGCTCGACCTCGGCAAAAACGCCGACGGCGGCGGTCGTTTCCTGCGTTATGGCGACGAGGCCAAGGCCTACCTCGCGCGGCTAAACCTGTTTGTCGACGCCGAGGCCTCCAGTTGGCGCGATACGGCCTTGGTGGCGCTGAAATCCGAAGACGTCGCCTCCCTGACCTTCGCCTTCCCGGGCGGTCCGGTGGTGATCTCCCGGCCGGACGCCAAAACCGGCTGGACCAGCCCCGCCGCCCCCGCCGGTCAGCAGGTCAAGACCTCGACCATCACCAGCCAGCTCACCAACCTCACCGGCCTGCGCTACACCCAGGTCGCGTCCAACCTCGATCCCGGCGTGATCGCCGCCCGCGTGCTGACACGCGACGTCACCCTCACCACCTTTGACGGCCGCACGGTGAAAATCGCGCTCGGGCGCTCCCCCGAGGTGCCGAAGCCGGCCAAACCCACGCCTCCCGCGCCCGCCGACGGCTCCACGCCCCCGCCCGAGCCCGACGAGCCGCCGGCTCCGCCCCGTCCGGTCTACGCCGAAATCACCGACTCCAAGCCCGACGCCATCCTGGCCGCCGCCGCCCGCACCCACGCCTTCGAGATCGGTGACTGGATCCACACCGGCCTGCCC
>CAMCHD010000287.1 GCA_945874545.1 Akkermansia muciniphila
AACGTCCAACGCCCACCGCCCACCCACCATGGTAACTCCCAATTCCGAGCTGGCCTATAACACCAAGATCGAGGGCGACATCGTCGTGACCCGGGTCGACGCCGTGATCAACTGGCTTCGCTCCAGCTCCGTGTGGCCCATGCCCATGGGCCTGGCTTGCTGCGCCATCGAGCTCATGGCCACGGCTTCCAGCCGCTTCGACATCGCGCGTTTTGGCGCGGAGGTCTTTCGTTTTTCCCCCCGCCAAGCCGACTGCATGATCGTCGCCGGCACCGTCACCTACAAGATGGCTCCTCACCTCCGCCGCATCTACGATCAGATGGCGGAGCCGAAGTGGGTCATCGCCAAGGGCGCCTGCGCCTCGTCCGGCGGCATGTATCGCAGCTACGCCACGCTCCAGGGCGTGGACCGCATCGTCCCGGTCGACGTTTATATCTCCGGCTGTCCGCCCCGCCCCGAGGCCCTGCTCGACGCCTTGATCAAGCTGCAGGACAAGATGACCCGCAACGGCGGCACCGCCAAACAGCTCCTCTCCGCCTGAGCCGCCTATCCGGCCTTTCCGTTTTCGCTTCCCGCTTCACGCTCATGTCTTCCCCCGCCGCCGCTCCCGCGACCGATCTGCTCGCCGTCCTGCAAGCCCGGTTCCCCGCCGCCGTCGCGCGTCCCAGCGGCGACCATCCCGCCTTCGACCTCCCCATGGCCGAGGTTCCGGCCGCCCTTCGCCTGCTCCGTGATGAGCACGGCTACGACCTGTTGATCGACATCACCGCCGTGGACTGGGACGTCGAGGCGAGCCCGCGTTTCTCCGTCGTCTGGCACCTGCTGTCCTCCACCGCCCACGGGTATGTCCGTATCGTTGCGGCCTGCGCCGACGACGCCGAGCCTACCGCGCCGAGCGTGGTTTCCCTCTGGGCCGGGGCCAACTGGCACGAGCGCGAGACCTTCGACCTCATGGGTATCCGCTTCACCGACCACCCCGACCTGCGGCGTATCCTGATGTGGGACGGCTATCCCTTCCACCCGCTGCGCAAGGACTTCCCGCTGGCCGGCATCGAGACGCCGCTGCCCGACCTCGAGGTCGCCGACCTCACCAAGGCCTCCGTTCTCCCCGCCCCGATGATGGGCGGTCCCTTCGTCGCCTCCACCGGCGAGATGAACCTCACCGAGGCCGAACCCCGCGCCAAAGACGAGTCGTGGAACGAGCGCAACACCAAGCCCGCCGTCCTCTGAGCCCCCGCCTTTTTAAACCGACCCTTTCCCGCCGTGCCCACCGATTACGCTTTTCCCGATAGCGCCGCGAAGACCGCGAACGCCATCGAAGCCCCCGAGTTCCAGACCGAGAAGATGTCCCTCTCGATGGGGCCTTCCCACCCGTCGACCCACGGCGTGCTCCGCCTGCAACTCGAGCTCGATGGCGAGATTGTCACCGGGTGCGACCCCGTGCTCGGTTACCTGCACCGCGGGGACGAAAAGATCGCCGAGAACATGACTTACAACCAGTTCGTGCCCTACACGGATCGGTTGGATTATCTGGCTCCGCTGGCCAACAATGTCGCCTACGCCTGCGCGGTCGAGCGCCTCGCCAAACTCGAGGTGCCCGAGCGTTGCCAAGCCATCCGCGTGATCTGCTCCGAGATGGCCCGCATCTCGGCCCATCTCCTCGGCCTGGGCGCCTACGGCATCGACGTCGGCGCGTGGGCCATCTTTCTCTACACCTTCACCGAGCGCGAAAAGCTTTATAAGCTCTTCGAGGAGCTCACCGGCGCCCGCTTCACCACCAGCTACACCCGCATCGGCGGCGTCGCCCGCGACGTGCCCGAGGGTTGGGTCGAAAAAGTGGACGCCTTCTGCGACCAGTTCCTGCCCATCCTGGAGAACATCCTCAAGCTCCTCACCCGCAATAAGATCTTTATCGATCGCACCCAGGGTGTGGGCATCATCTCAAAGGTCGACGCCCTCGCCTATGGCCTCACCGGTCCGAACCTCCGCGGCTCCGGCGTCCCGCTCGATCTGCGCAAGGACAAGCCCTATTCCGGCTACGAACGCTACGAGTTCGACGTCGCCATCGGCGCGCACGGCGACTGTTTCGACCGCTACATGGTTCGCGGCGAGGAGATGCGCCAGTCCGTGCGCATCATCAAGCAGGCGATCAAGAGTTTCCCCAAGGGCGACTGGTATGCCAAGGACGCCGTGCGCATCTTTGCGCCGCGCAAGGAGAAGGTCCTCACGAGCATGGAGGAGTTGATCAACAACTTCATGATCACGACCGAGGGACCCCAGATGCCCGCCGGCGAGGTCTATTTCGAGGCCGAGGTGCCCAAGGGCGCGCTCGGGTTCTTCATCGTCAGCAAGGGTGGGGGAGTGCCCTACCGGATGAAGATCCGCAGCCCCAGCTTCTGCAACCTGTCCATCCTGCCCAAGGTGTGCCAGGGCAACCTGGTCTCCGACGTGGTCTCCATCCTCGGCTCGCTCGACTTCGTCATGGGCGAGTGCGACCGGTGATTTCGAAACCGGGCTTCCCACGGAACACACGAAAAAACACGAAAAAACAATCCATCGCCCGACCCGCCGAATCCGACCTTTTGTGTCATTTCGTGTGTTTCGTGGGCACCAATCTTCCTCCCTTTAGCCTTCCGTGAATCTCAAGCCCGAAACCTTCCAGCGTATCGACGACGTCATCACGCACTACCCGGTCAAGCGCAGCGCCACGCTGCCGCTCCTACACCTCGTCCAGGAGGATGCCGGCCATATTTCCGAGGACGCCATTCTCTGGATCGCGCAAAAACTGGAGCTCGAGCCGATCAACGTCCTCGAGGTCGTGACCTTCTACCCTATGTTCCGCCGCGCCCCCATCGGCCGCCGCCACATCAAGGTCTGCCGCACGCTCTCCTGCGCCCTCCTGGGCGGTTACAAGACCTGCGAGACCTTCCAAGAGGAGTTCAAGACCACCCTCGGTGCCACCTCGCCCTGCGGCGAAGTCACGGTCGATTTTGTCGAGTGCCTCGCCTCCTGCGGCACCGCCCCGGTGGTCCTGATCGACGAGGTTCTGCACGAAAAGGTGGACGCGACCAAGGCCCACGAGATCAGCGCCCAGATCCGCGCCGAGGCCGCCGCCCGCAGGTAAGCCCTTTTCCTTTCTGCACATGGCCGTTTCCTTCAACCTCAAGTTCGTCATCGTCGACGCGGCGCGAGAGGCCCTGCATGCGACGCCGTTTCGGGCTTTTAAGTTGATGTTGCACGACGGCTCCGCTCTTCGCGTTCGTAATCCCGACGACCTCACCGTCACCAAGGGCGGCTGGATCATCTACGACGACGGCAAGACCCAACGATTCCTCAATCCGGCCATGATCACCTCGGTCGACACGCCCTCCTCCGCCCGCTGAGATCCGCCGCCACCGACCCTCCTCCTTTCTGTTCACGACCCATTTCACCGATGCCCGCCCCCGCCCAGTCCCGAGTCATTTTTAAGCACATCGACGAGCCCGGTTACACCAACGATCTCGCGTGTTACCTGCGTCACGGTGGTTACGAGACCTTGAAAAAATCGGTCGCCCGCCCCCCCGCCGATCTCATCGAGGAGGTCAAAAAATCCGGCCTGCGCGGCCGCGGCGGCGCCGGTTTCCCCTGCGGCGTCAAGTGGTCCCTGGTGGACCGCAAGTCCGGCAAACCCATCTACCTCATCGTCAACGCGGACGAGTCCGAGCCGGGCACCTTCAAGGATCGTTACATCATGCACCAGGACCCTCATCAGTTGATCGAGGGCACGATTATTAGCTGCTTCGCCAACAACGTGAAGCAGGCCTACATCTATATCCGTGGCGAGATGCCCGAGGGCGCTCGGATCCTGGAAAAGGCCATCGCCGAGGCCCGCGCGGCCAATTTCGTCGGCCCGAACATCCTCGGCACCGGTTATTCCTGCGAGATCTTCGTCCACCGCGGCGCCGGCGCCTACATCTGCGGCGAGGAGACCGGCCTGATCGAGTCCCTCGAGGGCAAACGCGCCAACCCGCGCATCAAGCCGCCCTACTTCCCCGCCGTTCTTGGCCTCTATCAGTGCCCGACGATCGTGAACAACGTCGAGACGCTCTGCCAGGTGAAGCATATCGCCGACATCGGTGGCGAGGCGTTCGCCAAGACCGGCACGCCCGGCAACACCGGCACGCGTATTTTCTGCGTCTCCGGCCACGTGCAACGCCCCGGCTACTACGAGTTCCCCGCCGGCACCATCACCATGGGCCAGCTCCTAAACGAGGTCTGCGGCGGCCCGCTCCCCGGCCGCACCTTCAAGGCCGTCATCCCCGGCGGCTCCTCCGCGAAAGTTCTCCGCTTCGGCGAACGTTATAAGGGCAAGCGCAAGGTCGGCGCCGACATGGTGGACTACGATTGGGGCGTCGAGGATGTGCCGATGGACTTCGATTCCCTCGCCATGATCGGCTCCATGGGCGGCTCCGGCGGCGTCATCGTCATGGACGACTCGGTCAACATGGTCGAGGCCCTCGCCAACATCAACGCCTTCTACCAGCACGAG
>CAMCHD010000288.1 GCA_945874545.1 Akkermansia muciniphila
AATGCACCAAGTGATCCTCTGCCACCCAGTCCCTCAGGTCCGGCGGCAACAACAGCGGCGTGTCGCGGTCTATGTTTACGAATTTTGCCATATTTACCTGCATAGCAGATATTAGGCCAATTTTATAACTAAGTCCGACAGGCTGCTAGACCCCATCCTGCGCCGCACCGCGCCGGAGGCCCTCTATCTGTGGTCGCTGATCGAGGAGGCTGAATCCCTGGTTCAAGAAAGCCCATGAGGCTGATTACAAATGATAATATCACAAAATTGCTCCCAGTGAAACTATCGATATTGCTTTGATTATCAGCTAGTTTCGTGGTCACGGTTACCGTTCCCCAAGCCCAATTCCTATTCGTGGTTGATATAGCGCCCGGGGGTGGTGCTGGCGATTTACCGGAAGTGGTCTTCGCCCAGCCGCGCGCGCAGCTTCGGCCCGGATGCTCGCCGCGTCGGCTTCCGCTCGCATCTTGCGCTTGCTCCGGCTGGCGGTCGGGCACTATCCCTTTCGTTCTCTCGCATGCTTCCGCAGCATAAAGCCCGTGTAATCGCTATCGCCTGCTGGCGCGCCCTTGGCGTAGCCCGCGGCGCGGCTGCACGGCCGGGGATCGTTTCTTAGCGTTCAGACCCACTGGAAACATCCCCCCTTCGCAACCGCGCCCGATCCCGGCGCGGTTTTTTTGCGCGCCGTCATCGGAGCCGGTCCGTCCATCCGCCTGCCGTCATGACCACCACCGCCTCCACCACCCGCGCCCATCGCGTCAGCCTGCTGCTGATGCTTGGCTCCGCCGCGTGCTTCGTCACCAACGTGCTCCTCATCCGCGCCCTTGCCGGGATCGAAAACGTGAGCCTGTGGATCGTCACCTCCGCCCGGTTTGCCATCGGCCTGGTCGTCGTGTGCACCCTCTACCGGCGCGAGTTCCAGCCCACCCATCTCTTCACTCGCCGCAAATTGATCGAGCGCGGCTTGCTCGGCGGACTCTGCACCCTCGGCTACTACTACACCGTGACCGTGCTCGGCGCCGGGCGCGCGACCTTTATCAACAACACCTACGTCATCTGGGCCGGGCTGCTGGCCGTCTGGATCCTGCGGGAAAAAATGCGTCCCGTCCTTCTGATCGGCGCGGTAGTCACCCTGGTCGGTCTCGGTCTGCTCACCGATCCCTTCGGTTCCGGCCGCGGCACCGGGTTTTTTGATTTGGTCGCGTTCCTAAACGCCCTCGGCTCCGCCTGGATCGTGGTCACGATCCGGCAGCTGCACGCGCGCGAACACAGCTCCACCATTTTCGCCGCCCAGTGCGTCTTTGGCCTGCTCTTTTGCGTCGGACCCACCCTGGCCGATCCCCGGGCGCTTGCCGCCTTGACGGTATCCTCCGGACTGCTGCTCGCGCTGGCCGGCACCTGCGCGTCGGCCGGGCAACTGCTCATGACCCACGCCTTCCGCAAGCTCTCCGTCGCGGAGGGCTCGCTGCTTCAGATGCTCGTCCCGCCCGGCATCGCGGCCGGTGGGGTCGTCTTTTTCGGCGAACACTTCACCGTGCCGGAGATGGTCGGCGGCGTCCTCATCCTCGCCGGCACGGTGGCCTCCTCCCTGCCGGGGCGCCCGGCGGTGCGCGCCTAGCGCGCCGGAGGGGTCAGGAGGAGTTCGCCCGACACCTGGACGGCGGCGGTATCGCCGGTGTCGCCCGGGACCGGGTCGAGCAGGAACTGGGCGTGGGCGAGGGACGCGTTTTGGTCGGGGCCTTGGCGGAGCGTGCCGGTCACGGTGACCTTGCGGTCGATCGCCTTGCCGCCCACCTGGTCGCGCAGGGTGAACGAGCCGCTGAGCAGGCCGGTGGCGGGCGTGACCTTCAGGGTAAACGCGGGGTTGTTGGCGGCGGCGGGCTGCGGGGTGGGAACGCCGAACACGCCGGCGGCGCTGAGGTTGAGCGTGGTGGGCAGGAACGCCGCGCGGGCGCCCAGATCCAGGCTCTCGCCGAGCGTGAAGGTCACACGCACGGTCGAGGCGGCGGTGGCGGTGGAGGCGAGGCCGAGGCGTTGGGCCAGGGTGCCGGCGGGCACGGTGACGCCGTTCGAGACGGCAGACCGGGTGGACGGGGCGAGCCAGGGATCCACAAACGCCACCAGCTCGGTCGCGAAACCTTGGCGGTAGGCTTTGTCACGTTTGGCGGGGGCGGTGCTGCCGGGGAGGGCGGCTTTGGCCCAGAACAGGCGACCCTCGGTCTCGGGCACGAGGTGGCGGCCGGGGAAACGGGTTTGGTTGGGGTGGGTTTTGAAAGCCAGCTGGCCGGCCAGGAATGAATCGAGGCGTTTGGCGTAGGGGCGGGCGTAGAGGCGGTAGCGGCCGGAGGCGTCGGCTTTGGCGGTCGTGGTGAGGGTGGTGGTGCCGTCGGCCAGCTTACCGGTGACGGTTAACACGCCGGTGGCGGCGATCACGGCGGTGGCGTGTCCGGCGCCGAGGGGCAGGGGGCGGACGTCGCTCTCCACCAGAGGCAGGGGATCGCGCGCGATCAGGGTGTGTTGGCCGATCCACGGCGCGTTTTGTTTTTTACCGGCGACCACGGGTTGCACGTAGAGGCGGGCGCCCGAGGACAAGGTAAGGGCGGGTTCGCCGTTGACCGAAAGCTCGCCCGTGAGGGTGTCGGCGGCGAGTCCCAGCGTGAGGATGAGCTCGGCGAGGCCGTTGGTCGTGCGGGTCCAGCGGGCGGTGGCGGCTGCGCCGCTCGAGGCGGTGAGGTTCCCCTTCAAGGTGAGTGCGGCGGGTTCGGAGGCGAGCTGGAGGACGCCGCTGTAGGTGAGGGCGTCGACCGGCACCAGCAGCTCGACCTTGCCGCGGACGGTGCCGAGCGAATCGACCAGCACGGCCTCGAAGGCTCCGCCGAAGCCGACGACGGTGAGGAAGGCGGGTTCGCCCGCGACGAAGCGATAGTTCGCGTCGACACCGCCGGACAAGGTGATCGGGTAGCGGCCTGCTTTGCTGGTCGCCTTGGCGGTGGTGGTGCCGGTGGGCCGGGTGGCGGCGAGGTCGGCGGCGGTGTCGTCATCCACGAAGCCGGAGTAGACCGGCGTGAAGACGGGATTCGGGGCGCGCACGAGGCGGGTGGCGTCGGCGAAGGTGACGGTCAGAGGGGCCTTCGCCACCGCGATGGTCTGGGATACGGCGGTGGCGGGTTTGAAGATCGCGTTGCCGGGCTGGCTGGCGCGCACCACGACGTTGCCCGCGCCGGTGAAGGTCAGGCGGGCGCCGCTCACGGTGGCGGGGCCGGAGACCACGCTGAAGGTCACGGCAAGCCCGGAGTCGGCGGAGGCCGAGAGGGTGACCGGGGCCTGGCCGTAGGTCGCGCCGGTGGGTTTGGTGAAGGTGATCTTTTGGGTGCGGGTGGGCGGGCCGAGGGTGACCTCGAAGGACTGGTCGACCGGGGTGGCGGCCGCGTAGGTTTTGCCCGCGTTGGTGCCGCCGGCCTGGCTGGCGCGGATGGTCACGGTGCCGGCGGTGGCGCCGATGGTGACGCTCTTGCCGTCGGTGCCGAGGGTGGCGGGGCCGGAGACGATCGAGAAGGAGACCGGCAGGCCGGACGGCGTGGAGGTGGCGGCGAGGGTGAACTTGGCTCCGGCGAGGCGGTTGGGTAGGGCGGCGAAGGTGATGGTCTGCGGGTCGCCAGCGGTGACGTTGAAGGACTGCGGCACGGCGGTCGCGGCCGCGAAGTTGGCGTCGCCCGCCTGGCTGGCGGTGACGGTCACGGTGCCGGCGGCACCGGTCAGGGTGACCGTGTTGCCGGCGAGCGTGGCGGGGCCGCTCACGCTGAAGCTGACCGGCAGGCCGGAGCTGGCGGTGGCCGAAACGGTGAAGGCGGGCGAGGTGACGGTCTTGGCCGGCAGGGCGGCGAAGGTGATGGTCTGGGCGGCCTTGGCCACGGTGAAGGTGCGGGTGGCGGACCCGGCGGCGAAGGTGGCGTTGCCCGGGTGGCTGGCGGTGACGGTCACGCTGCCCGCGCCGGTGACGGTGAGGGTGGAGCCGGAGACGGTGGCGGGGCCGGAGGTGACGGCGAAGGTGATCGGCGTGAGCCCGGCGCTGGACGTGGCGGAAAGCGCGACGGTGTTGGCGGCCGCGTTCAGGCCGAAGGTGCGGTCCGTGATGGCAGGGAAGGTGATGGTCTGCGGGGTCAGCAGGCCGTCGCGCGACTCGAAGTCGCCGCCGGCGAGGACGGCGAGGCGGTTGGCGACGACGCTGCCGTAGCTCGTGAAGGAGCCGCCGACCCAGATGCGGCCGGCGCCGTCGACCGCGAGGGCGGAGATGGTGTTGTTGAAGGCGGAGAAGCCGGTGTCGGCGGTGCCGGCGAGGTCGGAGCGCGCGAAGCCCGTGATCGAGCCGGAGAGGAGTTTTCCGTCGGCCTGCTGGGCTAGGGCGCTCACCTGGTTGCCGTGGAGCGAGCCGTAGTTGTTGAGGGTGACGCCGGTGTTGGCGTTGAGGCGGCGGAGGTAGGGCTGGGGCAGGCCGCCGTTGGCGCCGAG
>CAMCHD010000289.1 GCA_945874545.1 Akkermansia muciniphila
ATTCCACGACCACCCATGTCTCTTCCTGGCAAACCGTTCTATACCGGCACGTTCCGGCATACTTTGGACGACAAGAATCGCCTCACGATTCCGTCGGCCTGGCGGTCTGCGCACTCGGAAGACGAAACCTTCCTCGTCGTGCCCCTGGAGGGTTTCCTGAGCATTCTGCCCCCCTTGCAGGCCCAGGCGCTCTACGATCGGGTGGCGGAAAAATCCCTCGCCGATTCCGAGGCCCAGGAGGCCGCCGCCGAGTTCTTCGGCAAAACCCTCTCGTTCAACTACGACAAGTCCGGCCGGGTCATGCTCACCCCCGAGCTCTGCGCCCACGCCGGCATCGCCAAGGACGTCGTCCTCGTCGGCTCGATGACCAAGTTTAATCTCTACAGTCCCGAGCACTGGGAACGCGTGCAGGCCGCCACCGCCGCGCAAAAACCCGCCGACCGCCTGCGTCGGATGGGCATCTGACCCGCCCCGCCCATGACGCCCCCCGCCTCCCCGCCCGCCCCTCGCGCCGCCCGGAGGCCCGCCGCCCATGACCGCCGCGCCCCCTGAATCGCTCGCGCCCGCCCCGTCCATGTCCACGCCCGGCCACGTCTCCGTCCTCCTGCCCGAGACCCTCGCCCTCCTCGCGCCCCGCGCCGGCGGGCACTACCTCGATTGCACCTTCGGCGGCGGCGGGCACACCCGCGCCATCCTGGAGGCCGCCCCGGGCTGCCGGGTCACCGCCCTCGACCGCGATCCGGCCGCCGCCGAACGCGCCGCGCCCCTGCGCGCCGCCTTCGGCGAAAACTTCACCCTGCTCGACCGCGACTTCGGCCAGCTCGCCACCCTCGGACTGACCGGCCTCGACGGCGTGCTGTTCGATCTCGGCGTATCCTCCTTCCAACTCGACGACGCCGCGCGCGGCTTTTCCTTCCGCGCCGACGCCCCCGCCGACATGCGCATGGACCCGCGCCACGGCGTGCCCGCCTCCCGCTGGCTCGAGACCGCCACCGAGGAGATGCTTTACCGCGCCGTTTCCGACTACGGCGAGGAACGCCACGCCGGCCGCGTCGTGCGCGCGCTGATCGCCGCCCGCGGCACCGGCGCCCTCGCCCGCACCGCGTCGCTCGCCGAGGTCGTTGCCCAAGCCATCCCGCCCAAGGACCGCTTCACGTCGCGCATCCACCCCGCGACCCGCACGTTCCAGGGCATCCGCATCGCGGTGAACGACGAGCTCGGCGCCCTCGAACGCGCCCTGCCCGCCGCCTTCGCCGCGCTCGCGCCGGGCGGCGTGCTCGCCGTGATCAGCTTCCACTCGCTGGAGGACCGCCCGGTGAAACAGGCCTTCCGCCGCCTGTGCGGCCAGCCCGAGACCCGCGACGACCACCGCCCCGCCGATCTGCGCCACGCCGTGGCCGAGCCGCTGGTCCGCAAAGCCGTCGTCGCCTCCGAAGCCGAGATCGCGGCCAACCCCCGCAGCCGCTCCGCCCGCCTCCGCGCCCTCCGCAAACTTTAAAACCCGCCCCGTCATGCACACCCGCACCACCCGCGCCTTCGCCACCCAGATCGTCCTCGGCTCCCTGGTCGCCCTCGGCGCCGGCGGAGGCCTCGGCTTCGCCATCGTCGACCTCCGGCACGATATCTCCGTGTCGGCCAACACCGCCCGCGTGCTCGATCAACGCATCGCCGAGACCGAACGCCGCGTGGCCGAGATCGGCGGGCTGGTCGCCACCGGCCAATCCCCCGAGGCGCTGGAACAACGCAACCAGACCCTCGCCCTCGGCCTCGTGCCCCCCGCCGAGGGCCGCGTCGTGCGCGTCGGCGTGTCCGTGACCGACCGCCTCGCCGCCAACCGCAAGGCGGAGATCTTCGCCGCCGAGACCGGCCAGAACCTCGTGCCCGTCCGCTTCAACCTGGGAGGCGCTTCGCGCTGATTTGATGACCGCCCGCGGCTTCGCCCATAATCTCCGCCTCCACCTGCTCGCGGGCGCCGTCGTCGCCAGCTTCGCCGTCGTCGCCGCACGCCTGGTCGAACTCCACGTCCTCGACCGCGAACACTACCTGTCGCAGATCCAGGACGCCCGCCATCGCGTGGTGGCGGACCCCGCCCGGCGCGGCGATATCCTCGACGCCCGCGGCGACCTGCTCGCCACCACCCGCACCGACCTGACCCTCGCGATCGACCCCTGGGCCCTGCCGGAGAAAATCGCCGCGCAAAAGTTCGCCGCCCGCCAGGCCGCCTTCGAGACGGAGCAACGCGCCGCCCGCGCCGCCCTGGCCGATCTGCTCGGCCTGCCCGCCGCCACCGTGGAGGCCGCCTACGCCCCGGCCTGGAAAGACGTGCCCGTGACCGAGGACAACGCGGACGACGCCGCCGACGGGCGCGTGCGGATGCGTTACGTCAAACTGCTCGAGGGCGTGACGGAGGAACAGTTCGCCCGCATCCAGGCCCTTCGCCTGCCGGGCAAAAAGGACCCGGTCCGCATCGCCGGCCTGACCCACGAGCGCCGCTTCCGCCGCATCTACCCCCACGGCGAGCTCGCCGCCCACGTGCTCGGCTACGTGAACAAGGAGGACGTGCCGTCCGGCGGAGTCGAGGCCTTCGCCGACCCCTACCTGAAAGGTCTCGCCGGCTGGCGCGAGATCGAGCGCGACGGCAAACGGGTGGAACTCGCCCAGTTCCGCCAACGCGAGGTCCCCGCCGCCGACGGCTGGGGCGTGGTGCTGTCGATCGATTGCGCCGTCCAGCACATCGCCGAACAGGAGATGAGCGCGCTCGTGGCCAAGTTCGACCCCGCCAAGGCCACCATCATCGTGAGCGACGCCCGGACCGGTTTTCTGCTGGCCCTGGCCAACCACCCCACCTTCGACCTGAACAAATTCGGCACCACCCCGCTGGAGAAACAGCGCAACATCGCCGCCGCCGACCTGATCGAGCCCGGCTCGACGTTTAAGATCGTCCCGCTCGCCGCCGCCTTGAACGAGGGCCTGGTCACGCCCGCGTCTAAGTTCGACTGTTCCCTGGAAAGCATGGTCTACAACGGGAAACCGCGGCGCTTCATGCGCGACGACCACCGCTACGACCACCCCCTCAGCCTCGGCGAGGTGATCAGCCGCTCCAGCAACATCGGCACCGCCCAGATCGGGATGATGCTCGGCGACCGCCGGCTCTACGACTACGCCCGCTCGTTCGGTTACGGGGAGCGCTCCGGGTTTCCCCTCGGCCGCGAGGAACCCGGCCTGCTCGCCGACCCCGCCCGCTGGTCCGGCATCGACATCACCCGCATCCCCGCCGGCTACTCCATCGCCGCCACGCCGCTGCAGATCCACTACGGCATGGGCGTGATCGCGAGCGGCGGCCACCTGCTGCGCCCCCAGGTCATCCGCCAGGTCCTGGACGCCTCCGGCGAGCCGATCTACTCGTTCCGCCCCGCCGTCCGCCGCACCGTGCTCGCGCCCGCCACCGCCGAGGCCATGGCGCGCATGCTGCAAAAAGTGGCCTCGCCCGACGGCACCGCGAAGGTCGCCGCGCTCCCCGGCTTCGAGATCGCGGGCAAGACCGGCACCGCCCAGAAGCTGATCGACGGCCGCTATTCCGAGCGTCACCACGTCGGCTCGTTCGTGGGCTTTTTCCCCGCCAGCCGGCCCCGGGTGGTGATCAGCGTGATCGTCGACGACGGCCACCCGCCCGGCGGCGGCACCGCCTACGGCTCGGTGGTCGCGGCGCCGAGTTTCCGCCGCGTGGCGGAACAACTCGTCCAGTATCTCGACATCAAGCCGGTCGCCGCGCCCGGCGCCACCCTGGCCGCCTTGGCGGCGGAAGGAGGCCGCCGGTGACCGGGTATCTGCTGCAAAACTACGCCCTGATCCGCGCCTTCGCCGCCGCCGGTCCCGGCGCCTGCGCCGGTTCGCCGCCCGCCCGCCGCCGCCCCGGCCCCGCTCCGCGCCGGCGTCCGCCGTCCCCTTTGCAACGCGCATTTCCCATGGCTCCATCCATCTCCGACCTCCTCGCGCCCGACGAGATCACCGCCAGCCGCGGCCCGCTCGACCGCGCCATCTCCGGTCTGGTCATGGACAGCCGCCGCGTCGTGCCCGGGAACGTGTTTTTCGCCCTGCCCGGCCAGCGCACCGACGGCGCCATCCACGTGGCCGAGGCCCTCAGCCGCGGGGCCGTCGCGGTCGTGTCGAACGCCGAACCCGCCGCCGCCCCGGCCAAGGTGACCTTCATCCAGGTCGCCGACCCCCGCGCCGCCCTGGCCCGCGCCGCCCGCCGCCTGAACCGCGCCCCCGACTCCGCCCTGCGCGTGGTCGGCGTGACCGGCACCAACGGGAAAACCACCGTCACCCACCTGACGAAACTGTTTCTCGAGGACGAACACCGCGTCGGCCTGCTCGGCACCATCACCTACGACCTCGGCGCGCGTGTCGTGCCGTCGTTCAAAACCACCCCCGAGGCGCCCGATATCTTCGGCATGCTGGCCCAGATGCGCGACGCCGGCTGCCGCGAGGCCGTGA
>CAMCHD010000290.1 GCA_945874545.1 Akkermansia muciniphila
TTTTCGCAACGCGCCCAGACCGGAGCGAGCGGCCCCGTGATCATCTGGCTCCGGCTTGGCAACACGTCCAACGCCACGTTGCACGCCTCGCTCGTGCCGCGAATTCCGGAGCTGGTCCGGCTGATCGAGCAGGGTGCGCGCGTCGTCGAGGTGCGCTGATCGGAGGGGCTTCCTGCCACACCGGCTCCATCGACTCGTCCGCGTTGTCCCATTGCGCCTTTTGCGCGTCTTTGCGGCCACCTTCCTCCCAAACCATGACCGACATCCTCACCCCCGCCCGACGCTCCGCGCTCATGGCCAAGGTGCGGGGCGCGGGCAACGCCTCCACCGAGCTCCGGCTGATCGCGGTCTTTCGCGCCCACCACATCACCGGCTGGCGGAGGGGGGCGACGGTGAGCGTCGCCGGTCGAAGATCGGAAGGTCGAAAGTCGCAGGCGGGGAAACCGGCGTTCAAGGTCCGGCCCGACTTCGTTTTCCCCGCCCGCCGGCTGGCCGTCTTCGTGGACGGCTGCTTCTGGCACGGCTGCCCCCTGCACGCCACCCAGCCCAAACAAAACGCGAAGTTCTGGCGCGAGAAGCTGGCGCAGAACCGGACCCGCGATGCGCTCGTCACCCGCACACTGCGCCGCGCCGGCTGGCGGGTTTTGCGCGTTTGGGAACACGAGCTGACGCGGAGATACGAACGCCGCCTGCTCGCCCGCCTGCGACGCGCCGGACTCCCGTCGTCAGCCCAGGATTGACCGCCCCGGGCTCAGCGCGCCTCGGTCCACTCTTGCGCGGCATATTGCTCCGTCAGCGCCTCGTGTTCGCCCTCCGCGAACTCGGGCCACGAGGCAGCCTCCGCCTCCGCGCCGAGCGCCGTCGCCAAGCCGGCGACAAACGTCTCCGCGAAGACCTCCCAATCCCGCACGCCCACCGCCGCCGGACGCCAGATCGAGCCCTGGAACAACAAGCCTTCCTTGCTCCGCTTCTGCGCCGCGCCGGCGATCTTCGCGCCCGTCGCCGGGTCCACCACATCGTAAAGCTCCGGTCGCGTAAAACACACCGTCGGCCCCTTGGCCGCCGCACAGCCCGCGAGCTCGCCGTGCCCATCCCCGCCCGCCGCCTCCTCCGCATCCGCCGCCGGCTCGCACCGCTCCACCAAAACCGCCGCCTGCCCGCCCGCCACCAAGGCCGCCGCCAGCGCCGCGTGGACCGCGCGGTAGCTCTCCACCGCCCGCGCTTTTTCCAGCTCATGGCCGCGCGGGATCACCAGCGCATAGGTCCAGTCGTCGCGATGATCGACCAGCCCGCCGCCGGTCGGCCGCCGCACCAGATCGACGCCTTCCGCGTCGGCCGGCAGCTGCCCGCGCACCCAGGCGATTTTCTGGCTGTAGCCAAAGGTGAAGGCCGGCCGGTGCCAGCCGTAGGCCCGGAAACGCGCGTTCGCCCGCCCCGTCTCCGGGTAACGCCGCAGCAGCAGGAAATCCGTCGCCATGTTGGCCGCCGCCGAGTCTGAACGGGTCGGCAGCAACTCGAGTTTCACGGACGCGCCCACGGTTGTATCAAAGTCCGAAATACCACGCGCGCACCGGCGGCGGGAGGATGAGCTGGTCGAGCTGCGCGTCGAAGGTCTCAATCGGCGTCTTGAGCACGCCGGCGAGCGGCTTGAGGTCGAGCGCGAGATTGGCCGGCCGCCGCGCCGTCGCCGCCGGGTCGTCCGCGCGCGCGATCTCCACGATGGGCGCCGCTTCGGGACCGAGCTTAAAATGCGTCCGGATACGGCGCGCCAACTCGACCCGCGAGAGCGTCTCCGCGCCCGCCCAGTGAAAGACCCCGCGCAGGTCGCCGCGTTCACAAAGCTCGAGCAACACCTCGGCGAGGTTGCCCGCCGTGCAGGGCTGGCGGATCTCGTCGCGGTAGAGCCGCGGCGCGCGCCCCGCCGCCCAGTCGGCGAGCAGGCGCTCATGCAGGCTGCGCGCCCCGCCGAGGCTGTTGCCGGTCAGCAGCGGCGCGCGCACCGTCGCGGCGAAGTCAGGCGCGGCCTCGCGCACGCGTCGCTCGCCCTCCATTTTCTGGCGTCCGTAGAGGTTGAGCGGACGGGGCGCGTCGCCGACCGCGTAGGGCGAGCGGTCGCCGGCGAAAACCTGCTCGGTCGAGACGTGGATCAGGCGCGCGCTGAGGTGGTGGGCCAGCTTCGCCAGCAGGGCCGGCAGCTCGACATTGAGCGCCTGCGCCCGCGCCGGGTCCGCGTCGCACGCCGCCGGCTCGGCCACCGCCGCGCAGTTGACGATGGCGTCGGGGAAAACCTCCAAGGCCAGCGCCGTCACGCCCTCGGCCCCGGTCAGGTCGAGCGCGCGTTTCTCCGCCAGCCCGGGGATCGCGGCGGCGTAGGCGCCGACCACGCCGACCACCTGGTGGCCACGACGTTTGGCGGCCTCGGCGAAGGCCGACCCGACCAGTCCAGAAGCGCCGGTGAGGAGGATTTTCATTGGGATAAAGTCGCCGCCGTGCCGACGCTCGCCGGGGGCAAAAGCTCCGGTGCCACCAGCCAACGCACCCGCCAGCGGCGGTGACCGGTTTTCTTGTGCGTCCCATCGGTCGATTCGAGCGCGAGCGCCGCCGCCTTGCGCAGCGCGAAAAGCCCCGCCGTCGGCTTGCCCCGCACCAGCAGCGACGCCAGCAGCCCGAGGTGCGGCTCGTGCCCCACCAGCGCGAGGTCGCCGCGGTCGCGCGGGAAAAGCTCCAGCCGCTCCGCCAGTTCAAGCGGATCGTCCTCGGGCAGCAAACCGGGCGTCTCCACCTTGGCCACGTCGAGCCCGAGCCGTCCGATGAGGTCGTCGGCCGTCTCGCGCGAACGCCGCAGCGGACTGTGCCAGACCTGCGCGGGCCGAAACACCCCGTTGCCCGCGAAGAACGCCGCCAGCCGCGCCACCTCGCCGCGCCCGCGCGCGCTGACCGGGCGCGAGGCGTCCTCCTCCTCCGTCACCGCGTGGGCGTGGCGCACGAGAAACAACAGCATGGCGGATCGGGACGGGCGGGTAAAAAAGACCAAAACCGTCGCGCTCAAGGCGCCAGGCGCTCGACCGTCCATTCGCCGGCCTTGCCCTCGCGGCGGTAGCGCAGGCGGTCGTGCAGACGGCTGCGCCGGCCCTGCCAGAACTCGACCGTCTCCGGCGCGACCCGGTAGCCGCCCCAGGCCGGCGGCAACGGCACCTCGCGGCCGGCGTATTTCGCCTCGAGCGCCTTCATCGCGTCCTCCAACACCGCGCGGCCGTTGATGATGCTGCTCTGCTGCGACACCCACGCTCCGAGCTGGCTGGCCCGCGGCCGGGTGTGGAAATAGGCCTCCGTCTCCTCGCGCGTGATACGCGTCACCGCGCCCTCGACGATCACCTGCCGCTCCAGCGCCAGCCAGGGAAACACCAGCGTCGCGCGGGGATTCGCGGCCAGATCCCGCCCCTTGCGGCTCTCGTAGTTTGAAAAAAAGACAAAACCACGGCCGTCCAGACCCTTAAGCAGAACCGTCCGCGCCGAGGGCCGGCCGTCGGCGCCGACCGTGGCCAGGGTCATGGCGTTGGGCTCGACCATCCTGGCCGCCTCCGCCTCCTGGAACCACCGCTCGAACTGGCGGAAGGGGTCCTTCGCGAGATCCTTTTCCAGGAGGCCGGCGAGCGAGTAGTCTTTGCGGAGGTCGGCGAGGGACGACATGGCGCAGAACAAGCCGCGCGGAAACCGGGTTGTCAAAGGCTCAGCCCAACGCGCCGGCGTTGACCTCCCCCGCCCCCGCGCACGAACCTGCCGGCATGACGCCCGCCGCCTACCTCGACGCCCATGCGGACGACCTCGTCGAGCTGCTCCGACGCCTCGTGCGGCTGCCCACCGTCAACCCGCCCGGCGACCATTACGACGCCATCACCCGCCTGCTCGCCGCCGAGCTCAAACTCGCCGGCCTCGCCGTGCGCCGCCCCCGCGTCCCCGCCGCCCTGCTGCGCCGCCACCTGCCGCCCGAACAGTGGAAACACCCGCGCTGGAACGTCCTCGGCCGCCTCGCCGCCCCCGCCCCCGCGCGCAAGACCCTCCATTTCAACGCCCACTACGACGTCGTGCCCGTCTCCGGCGCCTGGCGGCACGGCTCGCCCTTTTCCGGTGCGGTCGAGGACGGCTGGATCTACGGGCGCGGCACGTCGGACATGAAGGGCTCCATCGCCAGCCTGCTCCTCGCCCTCCGCGCCTTGCGCGCCACCCGCACCGCGCCCGCCCTGAACATCGAGGTGTCCTTCACCGCCGATGAGGAAACCGACTCCGCGCTCGGCGCCGGCTGGGTGGTCGAGCACGGCGGCCTCCGCCCCGACTACGCCCTCGTGCTCGAGGGCGGCGAGGGCCGCGTGATCGGCTGCGGCCACAACGGCGTGGTCTGGCTCGAGGTCGTCGTGCATGGCCGCGCCGCCCACGGCAGCACCCCGACCCGGGGCATCAACGCGCT
>CAMCHD010000291.1 GCA_945874545.1 Akkermansia muciniphila
AAAGGTGAACGCGCCCACCTCCACGTGGCCCGCCAGCATGACGTTGTTGGCCAGCACCACGTCGTCGCCCACCGTGCAGTCGTGACCCACGTGGGAGCAGGCCATGAGGAAACACCGCGCGCCCACCACCGTGGCCTGATCCGCGCCGACCGCGCGGTTGATGGTCACGTTTTCCCGGATCACCGTGCCCTCGCCCACCCGGACGTGGCTCGGCGTCGCGCGGTCGAATTTCAGGTATTGAGGATCGCCGCCCACCACCGCACCGGGATGCACGACCACCCGGTCGCCGAGGATGGCGTGGCGGGTGACGACCGCGCCCGCATGTAGTTCACAGTCCACGCCCAGCTGCGCGCCGGGCTCGATGATCGCGGAGGGGTGTATCATGGAATCGGGCACGTTCGCCGCTCCGCGCCCCGCTGACAAGCCTCGCCCGCGCCGGACCCCGGCCCACGGTCAACGTCCCGGCCGCGCCGGCAGGAGGTCGAGCTGCGGGTCGCGCAGCAGATCGTAGTTCTTGAGGATGCGCAGCACCTCCAGGGTGTCGCTCTTCCGGTAGCTGCGGTTGACCTCCACCTTGTCGATCAGGTCCAGCAGGATGGCGCGGAAGGAGAGGATGCCGTCCACCCCGCGCGCCTTGAGCAGCTCGACGCTCTGGGAGCGAAAAGGCTCCTGGGTCGGCAGGGCGGGCAGCACCAGGATCTTGGAAAACTCCTCTGCGTCGCCGCCGACCTCGCCGTCCTCGTTGGGGAAAAACCGCGCCGCCTGCTTCTGCACCGCGTCCTCGAGAAACTTGAAGATCTCGGGCGAGCTGCGAAGCATGCCCGGGGTGAACACGTCCGTGTGCCACGGTTTCACCGCCACGATGGCGCGGTGCAGGTGGGGCAGCTCGGTGGCGAAGAGAAAAAAGTCCGGCCGCCGCCGGTCGCGGGTCCAGAGCGGGTTGTAGACCACGAGGTCGATCTCCTCCCCGCTGGTCTTGCGCCGCGCCTGGACCGCGTGTTTGCGGACCTGGCGCACAAAAAACCCGTTTTGTTCAAAATACTCCCGGACTATTCCTTCGTCGATGGCGGCCACGGACCCAGCCAAATCCCAAACCGCCAAAGGCCAAACTCCAAATACGCGCCGGGCCTACTCCGCGCCCACTTCGCGAAACGCCGCCGCCGCGAGGGCCGGGTCGACGCCCCCGAGCGTGGCGGCCTCGCCCAGGGTGCGCAGCACGACAAAACGCAGCCCGCCGGCCCGCACCTTTTTATCCCGACCCATCGCCGCCGCGAGCGCGTCCAGCGGCAACGCCGCGCGCAGCCGCACGGGCAGGCCGTGGGCCGCGACCACCGCCTCGACCCGGGCCACCTCGGACGCGCCGATCAGGCCGAGGTTTTCCGACAACCGGGCCGCCGCGCACAGGCCCACCGCCACCGCCTCGCCGTGCAGGTAGACCCCGTAGCCCGTGACCTGTTCGATCGCGTGGCCGAAGGTGTGCCCGAGATTGAGCAACGCGCGCCCCCCCTCGGCCGCCGTCTCGCGCTCGTCCGCCTCGACGATGCCGGCCTTGATCGCGCAGCACCGCCGCACCACCGCCGCAAGATCGTCGGACGCAAGGGTGAGCGGCGCCTGTTCCAGCCGGGCCAGCAGGGCGGCGTCGCCGAGCAGGCCGTATTTGATCACCTCGGCCATGCCGGCGGCGAATTCGCGCGGTGGCAGGGTGGCGAGCAGCGCGGTGTCGATGTGCACCGCCGCCGGCTGGTGGAAGGCGCCGACCAGGTTTTTACCCGCGCCGAGGTTGATCCCGGTTTTGCCGCCCACCGAGCTGTCGACCATGGCGAGCAGGGTCGTCGGCACCTGGACAAACGGCAGGCCACGCAGGTAGCTCGCGGCGGCGAAACCCGCGAGATCGCCGATCACCCCGCCGCCGACCGCGACCAGCAGGGAGCTCCGGTCGAGACGCTGCTCGGCCAGAAAATCCCACACCCGCCCAAGCTCGCCGAGGCGCTTGGTCCCCTCCCCCGCCGGAAGCACCAGGCGAGGCAGATCCCGACCGAGCGCGTCGAGCGCCTCCGCCTGCCGGGCGGCGAGGTTCTCGTCCGTGACCAGCGCAACCCGCCGCCCCGCCCCGCGGACCGCATCCAGATCGGCCCGCAGGCGGCCGAGGATGCCGGCGCCGAAAAACAGGTCGTAGCTGCGTTCGCCGAGATGGACGCGAAGGGAGTTTTCCATCCGCCCCAGCAAGCGCGAGCCCCGGTCACGGTCAACCCGCCAGTCCCGTTCCACCGCCTAGGGCCAGACGTCGGTGCGAAACGGGGCGGCCGGCAAGCCCTCGCGGTTGGCCAGGTTGGCCCGCGGGTAGGCCGCCCACGCGTAGCGCACCGCGACCGGGTTTTCGACTCCGGGGGCGGAGACGAGCACGCTCGCTCCTTCGATGCGCGCCTCGGCCTCGACCCAGGCGCGGTTCGCGCCGGCGACAAAAAAGCCGGCCAGGCGGTCCGTCGGCAGCGGCCTGGCGATCTTCGACACCCAGGGCGCGCGCCCGACCACGAGTCCTCCGCCGGTCTCGGCAAACGTGATCCGCACGGCACCGCCCTCCACCGCGTGGCCGGCGTAGCGCGGACCGGCGCCGACGACTTTTTCCCCGTAAACCGAGGCGCGGGCGGCGAGGGCGAGGCGTTGGCCGACGTGGATCTTGTTGTCCGGATGGACGTCCTTCGGGTCGCCGATGTCGCTGGTCACGGCCATCGCCGTGGCGGGAAGGGACAGCGCGGCGGCCTGGGCCTCGCGCAGGAAAGCCCAGCCCTTGCTTGAGACGGGTTCCTTGTCCTCGTAGCACCCGGGCAGTTGCACAAACAGAAAGGGCAAGGCGGGAGCATCCCAGGCGGCGCGCCAGCCCTCGATCAGACGGGGGAACCACACGCGGTAATCGGCCGCCTTCGACCCGTCGGCCTCGCCTTGATACCACAGCACGCCACGCAGCGCGAAGGGCGTGAGCGGCGCGATCATGCCGTTGAACGAGATGGTCGGCGTGTTGGGCCGCTTCGAGGCGGAGGGATGGGCCATCGGGTCCGGTTGCACCGGCTCCGGCCGGGCGATCTTGGGCGCGGGCGGCACGGGTTGCCCGGCGGCGCGGGCGGCGGCGGCGAGCTCGGCGTGGGCGGCGACGGCGGCCTTGTGCGCCGGGCCGACGTGGGTCTCCCAATCCTTCATGTCGACGCGGTAGGCCTCCATGAGCTCCGGCCTGTCCTTTACCGCGACGTGACGGGCCAGGGCGCTTTCCCAGTCCGCGAGGGTCCGGGCCACCGGCGGTTCGCGGCGGAGGCTCTCCAGCTGCATCCAGGTGACGATGGGCGTGCCGCCCCAGGCGGCGTTGAGCACCGCGACCGGCACGCCCTGGCTGGCGCGGATCTCGCGCGCGAAAAAATAGGCCACGGCGGAAAACGACCGGGCGGCCTCGGGCGTGGAGGGTTCCCATTTGCCCCGGGGCTCGGCGAGGGGTTCGGGCGACACCGTCTTGGTGACCTTGAAAAAACGAATCGCCGGGTCGGTCGCGGTAGGCAACGCATCGGCGGCCGAACCGGAGCTGAGCGGCGAATCCATGTTGGACTGGCCGGAGGCGAGCCAGACGTCGCCCACGAGCACATCGCGCACGATCACGGTGTCGGCGGCGCGGGCCACGAGTTCCCGCGACTCGCCCGAGGCGGCGAGCGGCGCCAGGGCGACGCGCCAGCGGCCGGCGGCGTCGGCGGTAGCGGCGACGGTCTGGCCGGCGAAGGTCACCGTCACCCGCTCGCCCGGCGCGGCGACGCCCCACACCGGCACGGCGACGTCGCGCTGGAGCACGGCGTGATCGGAAAACAGCGGATGCAGGCGCAACTCGGCCCGGGAGGCGGCGGAGAGCGCGCAAGCGGCCGCGAACAACCACGAAAGCCAAATGAGAGGGCGGATCAAGGGAGGGCGTTTCATGAAGGGGGCGACGGGGGTTGGGCGTTCAGGGGGCGAGGAGGCGAAAGCTGCGCTCGACCAGCGGCGCCATCTTCACGGCGGGCTCGGCGCGCCGACCCCATTGCCAGGCGACCACCCGGATGGTCACGGGAAACTTCGCGCGCGGCGGGACGGCGGTGGGCACCAGCTTGCCGTCCTCGATCACGGCGGGGCCGGAAACGACAAAAAAAGAAACCGGCAAACCCGAATCGCTGCGGGCGTCGAGCGGGATGGGGCCGCCCCCGACGGCAAGGTCGGGGAGCTGGGCGAAAGTGATTTTCTGGGACGCTCCGTGCTGGTTGCGAAGGGTGCCCCGCAGGTCCACCCCGGCCGGTTGCACAACGCCCCGCACGGTCGCGTCGCCCGGATGGCGCAGGGCGAGGTAGGTCGCGCCGCCGCCGAGCCAGACGCGGTCGAGGGCGATGCGGAAACGGTCGCCGCCGAGCGGCTCGACCGGACCGCAGAGCCATTCGACCGCGAGGGGGCCGGG
>CAMCHD010000292.1 GCA_945874545.1 Akkermansia muciniphila
AAGACGTCGGCCAGGAGCCGGCGTTTTTCCTCCTGCAGGAGCATCACCTTCTCCTCCACCGTGCCGGCGCAGATCAGTTTGTAGCTGGTCACGACCTTGGTCTGGCCGATGCGGTGGGCGCGGTCGGTCGCCTGGGCCTCGGCGGCCGGATTCCACCACGGGTCAAAATGCACGACGGTGTCGGCGCCGGTGAGGTTGAGACCGGTGCCACCGGCCTTGAGCGAGATAAGGAAAACGGGGATTTCGGACGACGCGTTGTAGCGGTCGACCTCGAGCTGTCGCTGCTTTTGGGGAGTGGACCCGTCGAGGTAGCAGAAGGAAATCCCCTGCTTCTCGAGCTCGTCGCGCAGCAGCGCGAGCAAACTGGTGAATTGGGAAAATACGAGCAGGCGGTGACCGTCGTCGATCGCCTCGGCCAGCAACTCGCGAAAGGCCTCGAGCTTGGCCGACGCCGAAGCCTCCGCCATCTGTTCGACCAGCCGGGGATCACAGCAGATCTGACGCAACCGGAGCAGCTGGGTGAGCGTGGCCAGGCGCTGGGAATTCTCGGAGGCACCGTCGGCGGCGAGGGCGTTGAGCTGTTCCTCCGACCGCCGCTGATAATCCTGGTAAAGCGCCAGCTGCTCGCTGGTCGGGGTGCAAAAGATCACCTGCTCGATCTTGGCCGGCAGCTCGGTGGCCACGGCGGACTTGGTGCGGCGCAGGATGTAGGGCGCGGTCTGTTTGCGCAGGCGCTCGTCCTGCCAGTCGCGGTCGGCGGACTTCACGCCCGAACCGAGGGCGGCGGGCAGTTTGGCGTCGACGTAGCCGGGCAGCACGATCTCGAAAAGCGTGCGAAGGTCCTCCAGCGAGTTTTCCACCGGGGTGCCGGTGAGCAGGATGCGGCTGTGGGCGTGCAGACCGCGCAGGGCGCGGGCGTTGAGCGAACGGCGGTTCTTGGCGTGCTGGGCCTCGTCGGCGATCAAGGTCGCGAGGTCGAGTTCGGCAAACAGCTCGGCGTCCCGCCCGAGGGTGCCGTAGGAGGTGATGAACAAATCGTGGGCCCGGGCGGCCTCGACCGAGGCGAGGCGGTTCGAGCCGTGGTGGATGAACACCCGAAGGCCGGGGGCGAAACGGACCGCCTCGCGGCGCCAGTTTTCGACCAGCGAGGCGGGGCACACCACGAGGGAGGGGCGTCGCTCGGGCGCGGGGGCGGCGTGGCGGACCGCCGCGAGCAGGGCGAGCGCCTGGGCCGTTTTACCCAGGCCCATTTCGTCGGCGAGGATGCCGCCGAGCTCATGACGGTGAAGATGCCAGAGCCAGGCCGCGCCGATCTGCTGGTAGGGTCGGAGGGTGGCGGCAAAATCGGGCGGGAGCGGCGCGGGTTCGAGCCGGGACAAATCGCGCAAGGCCTCGGCGCGGCGCCGCCAGGCCGCGGGCGTCTGGGCGTCGGGCGAAATCTCGTCGAGCATGTCCTGCAACTCGGGGATGCGGGCGGCGGCGACGCGCTGAACCTTGCGGGCGACGACCGGCGCGGCGGTGCCGCCGGCGAGCGCGGCCTGGGCCTTGGCGAGGCGTTCGAGTTGATCGGGGGCGAGCAGATAAATCTTTTTCCCGTCCTCCACAAAGCGCCGACCGGCGGCGAGCGCGGTGCGCAGCTCCTCCTCGGTGACCTTGCCGGCGGCCAGACCGACGGTCACGGCGAACTCGCCCGCCCCGGCCTCGACCACCTTCGCCTCGACCCGGGCGCTGGCGAGCGCGGCGGTGTTTTTCTCAAAGTTCGGGGTGAAGTCGGCGTGAAACCGGGTGCGCAGCGCGTCGCCATGGGCGGCGAGAAAATTGAGGACCTTGTGGCGGTCGCGCAGCCACCACTTTTTTGTCGACGGCTCCAAGGCGAAGCCGGCGGAGTTCAACAACTCCCGCGCGGCGGCGTAGCCGGGGGCCTCGCGCGAGGGCAGGCCGATGGCGAGGTAGTGCTCGCTACCGTCGACCACCAGCGGGGTGACGGGCTCGTCGCGGGGCACGAGGCGCGGAGTCCGGGCCGAGAGCGAACGCGGGCCGGCCGAGGCCGGCGGCGGAGCGGCGGAGGGCAGCGGCGTCGCGGGCGCGAGGTGTTCGCTGACCCCGCGGAGGCGCGGGCCGAGCCAAAGCAGATTTTTTTCCGGCTCGGCCAGGGCGGCGAATACCGGCTGACCGGAAAGCAGGGTCACCAATTCCCTCAACTGGGCGCGTGTGAGCTGAAGAAAGGGCGGCGGCGTGGGTCCCCCGCCACCAATGCGGGCCAACAAGGCCAGGCCGGGGAACTGGGCCGGCACGGGCGGGGCATGCGGATCGAGTTGAATCTTGACCGGGATGGCGTCGCGCAGGGCGGCGGTGGGCAGATTCGGGGGAAGCAAAAGGCGCAACATGCGGAATTCGCCACTCTGGCGCGCAGGACGCGGTGCGAAAGGAAAAAGGCGGAACGATCCGAAGAAGCCCGGTAGCCAACCGAAAAAAGACGTCCACGCCCGCTCGCCGGGGAATAAACCGCCCGCCGGGGCGCTCCCAGAGGAAGCATGTCACTCCCCGATTCCATTTTGCAGGCTCCTCCAGGAGCCGAAAGAGCACGCCCATGACTACGGCGGAGGCCCGATTGATGTTGGCGGCCCGTCGGCCAAGCGGTCAGGACGATGCGTCGCCACTGCTTGGACCGGCCCTCGACCTCGCGCGCCAGGATCCGGTCTTGGGCGCCTGGCTGCGCCGGCAGGAAACCTTTGACCGGGCGGTCGCCAACGCCTCGCGCGCGGTCCCACCGCCCGTGGGTCTGCGGGAATCGATTCTGGCGGGCGAATCGGGGCGGGTGCCATCCGGAGCGGGCGTGACCAGATGGAGTTGGGCGATAGCCGCTAGTCTCGCGCTGATCGGGCTGCTTGGAGGCTGGGGCCTCCACCAAACAAAACGCCCGCCCGTGGATGATTTGGTGGCCTTCGCCCTGCACGATGTCGTCGCCGAAGACCACGCACCGTCGGCCGAGTTCGGGCATGGTCAACTGGCGGCGGCCTTGACGAAGCCTGCGGTGCGTCTCGGCGCTGGCTCCCCGATCGATTTTTCCCGTCTCGCCGAGCAGGGATGCCGGAGCCTGAAAATCGGTGGGCGGGAGGTGTTCGAAATCTGTTTTCAGCGCGAAGGCTCAGGAACATTTCACCTCTATATAGCTTTGGAAAAAGACTTTAAGGAAAATGAAGCCCTGGCGGAGCTTCGGATCACGGACCGTCGCGACCGGTCTTGGGCGACCTGGGCGGAGAATGGGCGGCGCTTTGTCCTCGTTTCTCAAAAGGGAGGTTCGGCCATACGCAACTTGCTGTAGAATCGGAAAAACTACGGAGAAAAGGGGCCCGACTTCGTTTTTGGGCGCAACGTGAGCGGCCCGGTGGGGAAATAGTTTGTTTTGAAGGCACTGGAAGAGTTTTAAATACCGGCTGGCGGGTCGAAATTGCTACGAATTCGTGACGTCGGGCCCGAAATGCAATTCCGGCCACATGAGCGCTTGCATGTCGCCGCCAAGGCTTCACATTTAAGCTGTTGACCATATTTCGCCAATCCTTTGCTTCTTAAATCACGCTTATGAAAAACATACTTCGTTGGATCACCGCTGGTCTCACCGCCACTTTCGTTGCCTTGGCTGCGCATGCCGCCGACATGGCGCCCGGCACTTTCTCCGCCGGCACCGTGAAGGGTGACGTTTCCTACAAGCTCGCCGGTTCCTCGACCTACATGAAGCTCGAGGCTGGAACCTCCCTGCCCCAAGGCTCCACGATCAAGACCGCTCCCGGTTCCTTGGCCATCGTGGTGTTCTCCAGCGGCTCCACCGCCACCGTTCGTCCCGACTCCGAGGTCACGATCAACTTCGATCAGCAGGCCTTCACCGGCCCGATCCCGGCCGGCGCCGAGCCCTCCGTTTCCAAGACCCAGATCAAAATCGCCAACGGCACCGTGATCTCCAAGGTCGCCAAGCTGAAGAAGGGTTCCGAGTTCAACGTCACCTCGCCGGTCGGGGCGGCCGGCGTGCGCGGCACCACTTTCGAAGTGACCTATAACTCTGCTACCGGCGTGTTCGTCGTCTTGGTGGCCGAGGGCGCGGTTGCCTTTACCAAATCTGCGGATGGCACCGTCACCCCGGTGGCCGCCGGTCAAGTCATCACCCCGGAAGGCACCGTCGTCCAAGCTGCTCCCGCCGCCATCGCCGCGATCACTGCGGCGCTGTCGCAGGTCGAGGTTGCCTCGCCCACCGCCGTCCAAGCTGGCACCGCCGAAGCTCAAGCCGAGACCGCTACCCAGGCCGCCACCACCTCTTCTGCCGCTGCCGCCGCCGCCCAAGGTGGCGCCGCCGGAGCCGCCGCTGCTGCCGCCGCTGAATCGCAGGGTGGCTCGACCACGACCGTAACGATCGAGGTCGAGGTTCCCGACACCTCCGTGGTTTCGGACAACTAAGTC
>CAMCHD010000293.1 GCA_945874545.1 Akkermansia muciniphila
CTGTTGTAGTAGTCCCAGTGATACTCGGGGCCGTCGCCGTAGGTGCCGTCGCCGGCATACCAGGTCTCATGGCGGTCCAGGGCGTAGACGATGGGCTCGCGGCGGCACTCGCCGGTGAAGCGCCAGAGGGCCGCCTCGACGGTGGCGGAGAAAAGCAGCCAATTGCTTTCGCCGGGCTTGATCGTGCGGGTGGCTTGGAGGGCGTTGACGAGCCGCTCACGTTGTTCGGGCGAGAGCGGTTCCCAGAGGCGGGCGGGGGCGCGGAGGAGGGCGTGGGCGAGAAACGCGGCGTCGACCAGGGGCTGGCCGCCGCGGGTGAAGTTGAGGTGATCGGGTGAGGCCGGGTCGGTGATGCTGGCGATGGTCTGGACGGCATCGGCGGCGAGGCGGGCCCGGATGAGTCCTTCGGGGGTTTCGTCCGGGGGTAATTCGAGCCAAGGCGCGATACCGGCGAGGGTGCGGCCGACCGCCTCGAGGTGGGTGTAGGCGGCGCGAGCGCTTTCGTAGGGACGGACGGGCAGGCGTTGTTTCAACTCCCGGGCCGCGCCGGCGGCCAGAACCGGGGAGGCGATCCGATTCACGAGGGCGACGGCGGCGGCGCGTTGTTCGGAGCCGGAGGGGAGGGCGGCGGCGGAGATGCCCGGGGGCGGCGACGGGTTGGCGAAGGCGTGGTTCGGAGGTAGCAGGGTGAGTGCGAACAGGAAGAGGCGGGGCGACATTTACGATTTGGGTTGAGATTTTGGGGCGGCGAGTGGTTCGAGCGAAGTTCTCGGGAGACGAAAAATGCTGGCTTTTGAAGAATCAGGGCGGAGGGGGAGGCGGGCGCGGGTCAGGGGGGCCTCTGGAGCATTCGTCCATTCCAGGGACAAAAGTTCTTTGCACGCCGGCAGGTAGGTTGGCAAGGCGGTCGGGATGCCTTGTTTGGGCTTTTGATTGGACTCGATTTGGGGGGGGATTTCGCGGGCTTTGCGCCTGGCATGAGGGCGGGAGAAAAACCAAAAACGCGAGGGCGGGGGTGGGGGAACCGCACAAGGTCGGCCGCGCGGGCAAGGGCGCATGGGGAGAGGGGGACGATGGGGATCGGCCGGGTGACGGCAACCCAACTCACCTGCGCGACGCCGCGTTTTGCCTTCGTGACCGGAGGGGATCGTCTTCCGGTGGCCGTGGTTTGCGAGAGGCCACGTCTTCGGCCATGGTGATGGCATGCGTGGTTTATCCTTCCTGCTTATGGTCCTTGCCTTGCCCTCCGCCGTCATGGCCGCCGCCGCTTTTCCCGCCACCGCGCCCGGTGTCACCGAGCTCAAGACCCTGCCGCCCGGTCTTTTGGTGCGCAGCGAAATCAAGGGAGACTACTTTGAAAATAGCGGTGAGCTCTTTCGGCCGCTTTTTCGTTACATTCAGCGCAAGGACATCGCGATGACGACGCCGGTGGAGTCCCGTCCGGGGGATACGAGCGCGATGGTTTTTTGGATTGGCGAAGGCGAATCGCCCAAGGCCGAGGCCGATCTCGCCCCGGCGACCCCGGCCGCGCCCGAGGGGGTGGTCGTTTTTCGCCGGCCGGAGCAGCTGGTGGCCAGCCATGGCGGGCGCGGCGGCTACTCGCGCGAACACTTCGATCAAGCGCGCGAGGCCGTGCTGGCCTGGGTGGCGGCGAGGCCCGAGCTGGCGCTGGCTGGCGAGGCCTACGGTGTCTACTGGAACGGTCCGTTCACGCCCCCGTTTTTGAAGCGTTATGAAGTGCACGTTCCGGTCGCTCGCGTCGCGGCGGACGAAATCGGGAAATAGTCGGCGCAGGGTCCTGTTTCTGGGAGCGCGATTTCCCCGACCGCGTCCGGATTTGACGAAGTTTGCCGCCCGGTGGAGCACACCGCCGCAGGAAAATACAAGGGAAGGCTCGCGGGCGCGCCCGGGTTGCCCCACTTCCTTCGGCCGGTTTTCCGCCTTCCGTTACTTTGACCATGACCCTTGCTGAAAAACGCCAGACCTTGATTGAGGACCTCACGACCCTCCCCGACGCGGAGGAACGTTTTATGTATTTGCTGGCCAAGGCGAAAAAATGGCCGGCGATGGATTCGCGCCTAAAGACCGACGAGCGCCTCCTGCCCGGGTGTGTGTCGCGGCTGTGGTTTTATCCGGAGTTTCGCGATGGCCGCTGCTGGTTTCAGATGGACGCGGAGGCGCTCATTTCCAAAGGCATCGCCGCCGTGGTGTGTGGATTCTATCAAGGCGAGACGCCGGCCGACATCCTTGCGAACGAACCCGACTTTCTGGCCGAGGCGGGTCTGACCCAAGTGTTGTCGGCCAACCGCAGCAACGCGTTGTCGAATCTGCGTAAACGAATCACCGCCTACGCCGAGGCCTGTGCGGCGGGCCAAGTGACCGCGACGCCGGGAGTCGTCTAGGCGCGCGGGGGTGTCAGGCCGCCTCGCGGGGCGAGCCGACGTCGTCCTGAGGAGTGGCGACGCGGGTCGTGGCGGGACGGGGCGCGGGGTGGCCGGAGTTGGCGCGGCGTGCGGCCCGCCAGCTGTCGCGGTGTTTACGAATCCAATCAAGCAGGGCTCGTTCAAAGCCGATGTCGTGACCGAGGCGCTCGGACTCCAGCCACTTGTGGCGCAGGATCTCTTCCCGCTCCGCCAGGAACTCCTGGTAGAGACTGGATTGTTTCACAAAATCACTCGCGCCTTTGGCGTTTTGCGGGGACTGGAGGGACGTCATGGGCTCTTCCTGGCGCCGGTCGATCGGACAGGAAACCCGAAGTTAAGTCGGCGGGGAGGAGTGTCAATCCACCGGCCCCTCGCCATTTGGGGGCGGATTTACGCACATCGAGGGAAGGTTCCAAAAACGGATTGCGGGAATTCCCGCTCCCACCCACGGTTGCGTTTCCGTCGGCGTCTTTTAGGCTCCGGTGGCGTTTTGGTTCCTCCCTCTCACCCTCAACCTATTCTTTTCCATGGCTCTCACCGTTGGCACGCCGGCCCCTGATTTCACGCTCAAGTCGAAGACCGCCGATGGTCTGGTCGATGTGACCCTTTCCTCCCGCTTCGGGCAAAAACAGACGGTGTTGTTGTTTTTCCCGCTCGCGTTCACCGGTGTTTGCACGGCCGAGATGTGCGACATCAGCTCCGGCCTGGCCGCCTACGCCGCCCTGGGGGCGGACGTCATCGCGGTCAGCGTGGACAGTCCCTTTGCGCAAGAGGCCTGGGCGAAGAAGGAAAACATCACCCTCACGCTGGTCTCGGATCTCAACAAAACCGTCACGCAGGCCTACGACGTGGTGTTTCCGGGGCTCGCCGGCATCGGCGACACTTCGGCCCGGGCGGCGTTTGTCATCGGGCTCGACGGCGTGATCAAATACGCCGAGCGCACCCCGACGCCGAAAGATTTGCCCAACTTTGAGGCCGTCAAGGCGGCCCTCGCCTCCTGAGGCCTTGTCGCCCGCGCTTAACGGCGCGGGCGACTTTGTATTCCACGCCCATAAGCAACCGTCATCTTTCGCATGAGCCTTCCGAATCCGTTCAATACCCTCCGGCAGTTCCAAGCCAACGGCGCCACCCACGCCCTTTATTCGCTTCCCGCTTTGGAGGAGGCGGGTTTCCAGGTTTCGCGGCTGCCGGTTTCGATCCGGTTGGTGCTCGAGTCGCTTTTGCGCAACTGCGACGGCAAACGCGTGGCGGAGCCCGCCATCCGTGATCTGGCCGGTTGGCAGGCCAAGGCGGAGCGCACCGAGGAGATCCCGTTTGTGGTGGCGCGCATCGTGTTGCAGGACTTCACCGGCGTGCCGCTGCTGGTGGATCTGGCGGCCATGCGCTCGGCCGTGACCAAGCTGGGCAAAAACCCCAAGATCATCGAACCCCTCGTCCCGGTGGATCTGGTGGTCGACCATTCGGTGCAGGTCGACTTCGCCGGCACGGCCGACGCCCTCGCCAAAAATCTGGAGCTCGAGTTCACCCGCAACCGCGAGCGTTACCAGTTTTTGAAGTGGGGCATGCAGGCCTTCGATACCTTCAAGGTCGTGCCCCCGGGCATCGGCATCGTGCATCAGGTCAATCTCGAGTATCTGGCCAAGGGGGTCTTGAAGGATGGTAACGGCGTCTACTACCCCGACACTCTCGTCGGCACGGATTCGCACACCACGATGATCAACGGCATCGGCATCGTCGGCTGGGGCGTCGGAGGCATCGAGGCCGAGGCCGGCATGCTCGGGCAGCCGGTGTATTTCCTGACCCCTGACGTGGTCGGCGTTTATCTCACCGGCGCGCTGCGCGAAGGGGTGACCGCCACCGACCTCGCGCTCACCCTCACCCAGCTCCTGCGCAAGGCGAAGGTGGTGGGGAAGTTCGTCGAGTTTTACGGCCCGGGCGCCGCCGCCCTGCCCGTCGTCGACCGCGCCACCATCGCCAACATGGCCCCGGAGTATGGCGCGACGATGGGCTTTTTCCC
>CAMCHD010000294.1 GCA_945874545.1 Akkermansia muciniphila
TCTTTTCTACGCCTGGCAGGCCCGGCGGCTCGCGGCGAAGGAGGGGCGTGACGACGTGTGCGCGTTGCCCTTTGGCATCAACCTCATCACGGTCGTCGTCTACTCCCTGCTGGTCATGTTCCCCGCCCAGCAGATGGCCTTGGCGGACGGTTTGCCCAAGGAGCGGGCGGACGAAATCGCCTGGATCGCCGGCATCGGGGCCTGCATCGGCTCGGGCTTGATCGAGTTTTTTGGCGCCTTCGTGGTGAAACACCTCAAGCGCGTGACGCCCCTCGCGGCCATGCTGGCGGCGCAGGCGGGCATCGGTATATTTTTCATCGCGATGGATTTTATGTTCCGCGCCTGGGCCTACCCGCTCATCGGCATGGGCACGCTGGGCATCGCGCTGCTGGTGTATTTCGGCGGGGTGCGGTTCCGCCTCGGCGTGCCCGGCGGTCTGGTGATCGTCGCGCTCGGCTCGCTCGCGGCCTGGGGGCTGCACTGGGCCGGTCTGCCCTCGCCCGCGCCGGCGTTTCCGGCCGATTATTCCAACATCGGTCTGCATTTTCCGCTGCCCGTGCTCGGCACGGTGTGGGACAGCCTCGCCTACCTCCTGCCGTTTTTCAGCATCATCGTGCCGATGGGTTTGGTCAACGTGGTCGGCTCGATGCAGTGCATCGCCTCGGCCGAGGCGGCGGGCGACGCCTACGACGTCCAATCCTCGCTCGCGGTCAACGGCGGCACCACGCTGATCGCGGCGTGCTTCGGCTCGCCGTATCCAACAACCGTCTACATCGGCCACCCCGGCTGGAAGGTCCTCGGGGCGCGCGCCGGTTACTCGACCTACAACGCCATCTTCGTGACCTTCGTCTGCCTCACCGGCACGCTCAGCGTGGTGGCCCGGGCGGTGCCGATCGAGGCGGGCATGGCCATCCTGATCTGGATCGGCATCGTGATGGGCACGCAGGCCTTCGGCGCGGTGCCGAAGCGCCACATCCCCGCGGTCATCGTGGGTTTGTTTCCGGCCATCGCCGGCTACTGCGCCCTGGTGGCGAAAAACGTGCTGGGCGGCGCCGGAGTGGGGACGCCGGAAAATCCCTACCGGCAGGAGCTGCTCGACAAAATCGTCGAGGGCCGGAATTTCCACGTCGAGGGCCTCTTCGCCCTCGATCAGGGCTACTTTTTCGCCTGCCTGATCCTCGCCGCCGCGACGGTCGCGATCATCGAGCAGCAGTTTCGCCGCGCGGCGGTGTGGTTTCTGGCCGGGGCGGCGCTGGCGTCGGTCGGCCTCATCCACACCTTCGGTTTCGTGACGGGCGACGTCGTCGGCTTGCTGCAGCCCGGCTGGAAATGGGTCGCTGGTTACCTCGCGATGGCCGCGACCATGCTGGTGTTTCCCAAATTCATGGTGAAAACCGAACACGAGGCGGTGATCTGAGCCCGCGCCCTGCGCGCTCGGCGCTCAGCCGGGCGGACGGGGGCGGAAAACCGCCGCCAGGTCCGCGACCAGGGGCACGCCGTAGTTCACGTTGACCGAAATGCGGGGCCTTTCGCCGAGCGTGAGTTCGTAGTCGCGGAGCAGATTGCCGATGGCGATGGGCATGTGGAGGCGGACTAGGTTGATGCCAAGGCAGAGGTGGGTGCTGCCCCCGAAGGTGCCCTGGGATTTTTTCGGGTATTCGCGGTCGATCCAACGGGCGGGATCAAAGCGGTAGGGGTCGGCGTAGATCTCCTCGAGAAAGTGCGGGATGGTCTGCAGGTGCAGCACTTTCGTGCCCTTCGGCAGGGTATGGCCGTGAAACTCGAACGGCTCCGCCACCACCCGGGCGAGCACCGGCGCGGCGGGGAAGAGTCGCTCGATTTCGAGCAGGGTGGCCTTGAGCAAGGGAAACGCGCCCATGCCGCCGAGGAGTTTTTCCGGCGCGTAGCCGGCGAGCTCCGCACGCAGGCGGTCGAGCCAGGCCGGATCTTCGGTGAGGTATTGCAGGCCGCAGTTGAGCAGTTTGGCCGTGTTGCCGGTGCCGGCCATGAGCAGCAGGTAGGCCTCGGGGATGAGCTCGTCGCGGTCGAGCGGTTCGCCCCGCTCGCGGCGTTCGTCGAGCATGGCCTGGAAGTTGTCCGCCGCGCTCAGGCCCGCCAGGCGGCGATCCACCAGTTCGCCGAGGAAGGCGAAGACCAGCGCGCGGTCGGCCTGGAAGCCGGGCGCGGCGTAGTGGGCGTGGCGGGCCTCGCCCATCGAGGTGCCGCGAATAAAGTGTTCCTCAAAACGGATGAAGGCCGCGGCGGTGACATCGTCGAAATCACAGTGCAGCACGGTGCGGCTGTTGGCCCGGGTGAGGGCGATCATGAAAAAATCGTGCAGGTTCAGGCTTTGCCCGGCGGACGCCCTGAGATCGCCGGCGATCGAGCGGTCGATTGCCGGGATGAGCCCGAAGACCGCGCTCATCGCGAAACCGGGTTTCAGGTTGCGGCGTTTGCGGCGGTGCGGATCGCCGTCGAGCTGGGTGACGTGGGTCGGTCCCATCATCTCGCGGAAGGGCGAAAGCGCCTCCTGGTAATCCCATTGGTCGGGGTTGCGCCAGGCGGCTTCGTTGGCGTCCATGCCCCCGATGGCGACCCAGCGTTCGCCGCGGAAACGGAGCTGGTAGATCGGCCCGAGGCTCCGGTAGGCGGCGAGGTGGTCGAATTGTTCGAGGCCGTCGCCGGCGCCGCTCAGGCCGAGGCTTTCATAGGCGGGCAACGCGTCGAGACCGGTCGCAGGGGAGAGGGACATGCCTCGTTTTAGCAGGTCACATTCCAGTTTTCGCGTCACCGGGGGCCGGGGCCGGCTCGCGGCGCGGCAGGTGGGGCAGGGCGATGCCGGCGAGCACGAGGGCTCCGCCGCCGATCTGCGCCGCGCCCAGGGGATCGCCGAACAGCGCGGCGGCCACGAGAACCGCCACCGGGAGCTCGGTCGCGGTGAGAATGGAGCCGATGCCGCTGCCCGTGCGGGGCCCGAAGTGCACCAGCAAAAAGACCGGAATCACCTGCCCGAAAACGCCCAGACCGACCACCCAGGCCGCCGCCACCGCCGGCGCCGGGGCGGTGGGGACAAGGTCCCAGCCGGCGAAAATCGCCAGCAGCGGCAGCGTCGCCCCGGAAAGCGCGCAGGCGGTGAAGGACCGCAGGGCGGGCGTGCCGGAGCCGCCGAGTCGCGAGGTGACGACAAAAAACACCGCAAAACAAAAGGCCGCGAGGATCGCGAAGGGCGCCCCGCGCAGGTTGGCGGCGTTGGCCGCGCCAAAAAAATCCGCCGCGAGGGCCGCGCCCGCCACCACCAGCGCGGCGGAGAGCAGCTCGCGGCCGGGCGGCCGTCGCCGCGTGACGATGGCGTTGAGCAGCTGGGTGAACGGCACGTAGAGGAACAAGAGCGTCGCGCCGATCGAGACCGGCCCGAGTTGATAGGCCCAGAAAAGAAAGAGCGGCACGCCGCACCCGATCACCCCGGCGACCGGCATGGTGCGCCAGAAGGCCCGGTCGCGCGGCCACGGCGTCTTTTGCGCCAGCACCGCCGCGCCGAAGACCAGCGTGCCCACCACGTATTCGCCAAAGACCAGTTGCGGGAAGGTGAAACCCGACACGAAGGCCAGTTTCACCGCCGGCCCGTGCAGGCCCCACATCGCCCCGACGAGGGCCATCATCACGCAGCTGAGGGGATCGATTTTGGGTCGCATGGAGAGGGTGCGCCCATGCTAGCGGCGTGCCGGACGGCCCGGCGCCGGCGCTTTGGGGTCGGCGGGCGACGCGCGGGTCATCGTTGGGCCTCGTAGATTCCGTCACGCCCGCCGGCGAGGAAGGCGGTCAGGCAGGCCACGCCAAAGAGCGCCGCGTGTTCGCCGCCGAAGAGCTCGACACCGAGCAGGGTGCAGGCGAGGGGGGTTTTGCTCGCCCCGGCGAAAACCGCGACAAAGCCGAGGGCCGCCGCCGGCGCGATGGGGAGCCCCGCCAGCGGCCCGAGCACATGGCCGAGCGCCGCGCCGATGAAGAAGAGCGGCGTCACCTCGCCCCCCTTGAACCCCGCGCCTATCGTCACGGCGGTGAATAGCAGCTTCCAAAGCCAGTCCGCAGGCGCCGCGCCGCCGGGAGAAAACAGGGTGAGGAGGGACGGCGCCGCCGGGTCGGGGTGGGCCGTGCCGAGGCCGAGATACACGTCCGTGCCGAGGGCCAGCGCGAGGCCGCCGACCGCCAGCCCGCCGAGTATGGGTTTTAACCACCACGCGGGCGCGATTTTTTCCAAGCCCCGCGTGACCGCGCGCGTCGCCGCCACAAAAAGCCGTGCGACGAGTCCGGCCGCGAGTCCGACCAGGGCCGACTGCGCGAGCGGAGCCGCCAGCCCGTCGGTGGTCCATTCGCCCAGCCGGGCGAGGGTCGCCAGATCCGCATGGTGCGCGCCCCAGGCCGTGCAGACCAGATCGCCGGT
>CAMCHD010000295.1 GCA_945874545.1 Akkermansia muciniphila
GCGTGGGTCCAGCGGCGGGCGGGGGTGCAGAGCAGGGTGGCGACGCCGCAGATCGCGTAGAAGACGCCGAAGCCCTTGATCAGGCCCGCGATGCTGGCGGCGATGGCCGGGCTGGTGGCGTAGGTCTGCCAGTCGAGGCCAAGCAGCAGTCCGACGGTTCCCTCCATCGTGTCCTGGCTCCAGAGCAGGGCGCGGAACGGGGCGTCCCACCGGAGGTGTTGCCACGCGCGGGCGAAAAAGAGCAGGGCGCACGACCAACGCAGGAGCGCGGTCAACCGAGCGTGGCTGGCGGACTCGGGCGGGGTGGAAGGGTGGGCGGGATCGGTGATTTGAGTCATGTCTCCTAGGGTAAGCTACCTAGGCGAAATGGCGTTCACATGGCGGCACGGTCACGTGTCGGTGCCGTTTTTGTGACGCCGACCGGTCCGCCTGCGGGCGGCGAGGGAGGCGGGGTGCATCGGCCTCGGCCAGTGGCCGGGGTGGTCCGCGCGAGGACGCGGGCCGAGTGCCGCCGGTCGACGGGCGCAAAAAAAGCGGGGAGCCTGCGCGCCCCGCTCGCACCGCCGCCGCGGCCACCGCTCAGTAGCGGTAGTGCTCGGGCTTGTAGGGGCCCTCGACCGGCACTCCGAGATACTCGGCCTGGGCGGGGCTCAGCTTGGTCAGCACGGCGCCGATCTTCTCGAGGTGGAGGCGCGCGACCTCCTCGTCGAGGTGCTTGGGCAGTCGATACACGCCGACGGCGTAGACATCGCGGTTTTTCCAGAGGTCGATCTGGGCGAGGGTCTGGTTGGTGAAGCTGTTCGACATCACGAAGGACGGATGGCCGGTGGCGCAGCCGAGGTTCACCAGGCGGCCCTCGGCGAGGAGGTAGATGGTGTTGCCCGCCGGGAAGGTGTAGGCGTCGTAGCCGGCCTTGATGTTCACGTGCTTCACGCCGGGCGCCTTCTTGAGGCGGTCGACCTGGATCTCGTTGTCGAAGTGGCCGATGTTGCACACGATGGCCTGGTCCTTCATCGCGGCCATGTGCTCGAGGGTGATGATGTCCTTGTTGCCCGTGGTGGTGACGTAGATGTCGGCCCGGCCGAGGGTGCTCTCGATGGTGTTCACCTCGAAGCCTTCCATCGCGCACTGGAGGGCGTTGATGGGGTCGATCTCGGAGACTACGACGCGCGCGCCGAAGCCCTTGAGCGAGTGGGCGGAGCCCTTGCCGACGTCGCCGTAGCCGGCCACGAAGGCGAGCTTGCCGGCGATCATCACGTCGGTGGCGCGCTTCAGGCCGTCGGCGAGCGACTCGCGGCAGCCGTAGAGGTTATCGAACTTCGACTTGGTCACGGAGTCGTTCACGTTGATGGCCGGCACGAGTAGTTTGCCCTGCTCGTGCAGCTGATAGAGGCGGTGCACGCCGGTGGTGGTCTCCTCGGAGACGCCGCGCCAGGCCTTGACCAGGCCGGTGAACACCAGCGGGTCCTCGGCGTGGATGCGCTTGAGCAGTTCCTTGATGACCTGCTCCTCGTGGGAGCCGGAGGGTGTGTTCACCCAGTCGCTGCCGTTTTCGAGTTCGTAGCCCTTGTGGAGGAGGAGGGTGACGTCGCCGCCGTCGTCGACCACGAGCTGGGGCCCGAGGCCGTCGGGGCCTACGATGGCCTTCCAAGTGAGGTCCCAATACTGCTCGAGGGTCTCGCCCTTCCAGGCGAAGACGGGCACGCCGCTGGCGGCGATGGCGGCGGCGGCGTGGTCCTGGGTGGAGAAGATATTGCAGGAGGCCCAGCGCACGGTGGCGCCGAGCGTGGTCAGCGTCTCGATCAACACGGCGGTCTGGATGGTCATGTGCAGCGATCCGGTGATGCGCACACCCGCGAGGGGCTTGGACGGACCGAATTTTTTGCGAACGGACATCAGGCCGGGCATCTCGTGCTCGGCGATGGAGATTTCTTTGCGGCCCCAATCGGCGAGCTTGATGTCGGCGACGTGGTAATCCCGGCCGGCGGCGGCGGGAGGAGGGAGGGTGGCGGTGCTCATGGTATTGGAAGAGGGTCGAAGGATTTAAGGTCGAAGGTCGAAAGGGCTTCGGGGCCAGCGGCGGCCGTCGGCTCGGGACCAGCGATGGGGAACGGTTTATTTGGCGAGTTTCTTCACGGCGGCCTGCAAGGCGGCGACCTTGGTGGTCGCCTCCCAGGGCAGGCCGGTTTTGCCGAAGTGACCGTAGTTGGTGGTCTGGCGGTAGAAGGGCTGGAGCAGGTCGAGCTGCTTCACGATGTCGGCGGGCTTGAACGAAAACACCTTCTGGATCGCCTCGGTGATCAACTCGTCGGCGACGGCGCCGGTGCCGAAGGTGTTCACGTAGACGCTGACGGGTTTCGGGTGGCCGATGGCGTAGGCGAACTGGACCTCGCACTGTTTCGCGAGCTTGGCGGCGACGATGTTCTTCGCCACCCAGCGGCCCATGTAGGCGGCCGAGCGGTCGACCTTCGAGGGATCCTTGCCGGAAAAGGCGCCGCCGCCGTGGCGGCCCCAGCCGCCGTAGGTGTCGACGATGATCTTGCGGCCGGTGAGACCCGAGTCCCCCTGCGGCCCGCCGATCACAAACTTGCCGGTGGGGTTGATCAGGAACTCGGTCTTCGCGTTCAGGAGGGCGGCCGGGAGCACCTTGCGGATGACATTCTTGATCAGGAACGCCTCGATCTCCGCGTGGGCGACGTCGGCGGTGTGCTGGGTGGAGATGACGACGTTGACGATCTCGGTGGGCACGCCGTCGGCGTAGCGAACGGAGACCTGGGTCTTGGCGTCGGGGCGGAGCCACGCGACCTTGCCGGACTTGCGGATGGAGGTGAGTTCGCGGCCGAGGCGGTGGGCGAAAATGATCGGCGAGGGCATGAGCTCGTCCGTCTCGTCGGCGGCGAAGCCGAACATCAGCCCCTGATCGCCGGCGCCCTGTTCGGCGGTTTTTTTACCCTCGGCCTTTTTCGCGTCCACGCCCTGGGCGATGTCGGCGGACTGGGCGGTGAGGTAGTTGGTGATGAAGACGGTGTCGGCGTGGAAGATATCGTCATCGTTCACATACCCGATCTGGCGGATGGCGTCGCGGATGACTTTGTCGACGTTGAAGGCTTCGCTGATCGGAAGGGTTTTGCCGGTCTTTTTGTCCTGCAACTTCGGCAAGGTGATCTCCCCGCCGACCACGACCACGTTGGACTTCACGAAGGTCTCGCAAGCCACGCGGGCGTTTTTGTCGAAGGCGAGACACGCGTCGAGGACGCTATCGGAAATCAAATCGGCGACTTTGTCGGGATGACCTTCGCCGACCGACTCAGAGGAAAATACAAAGGAGTTTGCCATGGGAGTTTTGGACGGCCTCAGCCTCGCCCGATCCCGCCTCTCGGCAAGTCGAATATCAACATATACCGATTCCTTGATGCGTTCCCTGGCCGTCGTGGGTAATTTAGCTCAGCCAAAGTAAGTCCGTTTGCAGGTCTTTGCTTTGGGGTCATTATCCCAGCGTGGTTTACACACCTTCATCATTGGCTTCATGGACCAAAAGGGTCGCACTTAGGGTGTTTGGCGATTTGGCGGTCACCTTTGGACCGCAGGTAAAATCCAACCGATAAACGCCTCGCCCTTTGCCTTTTTGGACTGTTTTTCCGGCCCGCTACCCCACCCCATGTCATCCGAATCGATCGAACCCATCCTGGATCACGAGGCCATCGCGAACCTGCGCTCGCTGGGCGATGAAGGTGATGACACCTTCCTCCGCGAAATTCTGACCATCTACCTGGAGGACGTGCCGCAGCGTCTGGCCGATCTGAAGTCGGCCTTGGCGCGGGGCGAACAACCCTTCTTCACCCGCAGCGCGCACACCATCAAGGGCAGCTCGGCCAATGTCGGCGCCCGGGAGATGAAGCACCTGGCGGAGAAGCTCGAACAACGGTCCAAAGTGGAGCCCATCGCCACCCTCGCTCCGCAAGTGGTGGAATTGGAACAGGCGTTTGCGCGGATCGAGGTCGACCTGCGTGCCTTGATCGGCTGAATCACGGTTACGTGCGCCGGGGTGGGGGAGCCGAGTCGCGAAGCGTGGGCTCCGGCGCTTTTGGGGTGGGCCGGCCGGGCTTCAAACCGGCGCCAATCCCGGGCGCGACGCTCGGCCGGAAACCGGCGTTTGTTCAGTCTTTGGCCGCACGGACGTCGAGGGCGTCGCGCAGGCCGTCGCCGAGCAGATTCAGCGCGAGCAGGGTCGAGGCGAACACGACGCCGGGGAACACCAGCAACCAGGGGAAATTCTCCATCTTGTCCGCGCCGTCCTTGATCAGCGTGCCCCAGCTGCTCAGCGGAGCGTCGACGCCCAGACCGAGGAAACTCAGGAAACTCTCCAGCATCATCACCGCCGGGATGGTCAGGGTGGTGAACACGATCACCGGCCCGAG
>CAMCHD010000296.1 GCA_945874545.1 Akkermansia muciniphila
CAGACTCGCGGATAAGCGCGCAGTGCGCGGCTGAAGCGCTCCGGCACCACGGAAAGATCGACATGCAGCAGGACAAGATCGGCCGGCGGCAAGTGGGCGCAACCCGCGTGATGCACGACCTCGACACCTTGATTTTCCCAGTGGGGGCAGAAGGCGAAAACGTAGTGGGTTTCGAGTTGGCGAAGATCCGCGCGGTCGTGATGCAGGATAAGCAAACGCATAAAAAGCTCTTATCAATTATTTTGCATACATAAAGTCCGCCGGGGGGATTCGTTGCGACGGCAAAATCTTTGGGCGGGGGGCGTCGGGGCGGATTCGCACCGGCACGTTCCGGTTACTGGAAGGAAACGGGATCACGGCAAGTAAATCGTCGGCGAAGAGGTCTCCCGCACGCGTTTCCGCCAAGCGGTCCCCGCCGGAGAAAAATGCATTGTGTAACCAATTTGGTTACACGATGCCGGGCGGGCGTGGCGGCGGGCACGGGAGGGGTGGGGAAGTGTCCGGGCGGGGGGGAGGTCCATGAAATTGCGAACGAGTCGCGGCCAAGCGCCGGATTCGACGACCTTGGATCAAACCGAAGGTCATGCGTGTCCGGAGTCGAGTTGTGCCGAAATGGCGCGGCCCGGCTTGACCCGATGGCGGCGCGCGGCGTGATTCGCGGGCATGTTGCCCAGCGTATTGATCGTCGACGACGAGAAGCACACCCGCGAAGGCCTGCGCCAGGCCCTGGAGGACGACTACGACGTGTCGATCGCGGCCAACGCCGACGAGGCTTTTAACCTGCTCGAGGCCCAGCCCTTCGACGCCGTGCTCACCGACCTGCGCATGCCCGGCAAGTCCGGCCTCAAGGTCATCGACAAGGCCCTCGCCCTCCCGCAGCGCCCGGCCGTGATCATGATGACGGCCTACGGCAGCGTGGACTCGGCGGTCGAGGCGATGAAACGCGGCGCGGTCGATTTCCTCACCAAGCCGGTCAATCTTGAACGCTTGGAGGTGCTGCTGCAGCGCGCGCTCAAGACCAAGACGCTCGAGATCGAGGTGAAACAACTTCACGAGCGGCTGGACGAAAAGTTCAGCTTCGACGGGATCATCGGCCACTCCGCGCCTCTGCGCGATCTGATCGACAAGGTGCGTCTGGTGGCACCGTCGCGCGCCACCATCCTGGTCGAGGGTGAGAGTGGCACCGGCAAGGAACTCATCGCCCAGGCGCTGCATCAGGCCGGGCCGCGCGCCCGCGGTCCCTTTGTGGCGGTGCACTGCGCGGCGCTCTCGGAAAATCTTCTCGAAAGCGAACTCTTCGGTCACGAGCGCGGGGCCTTCACCGGTGCGAGCGAGCGGCGGGTGGGACGCTTCGAATCGGCCGACGGCGGCACGCTTTTCCTCGACGAGATCGGCGAGATCACCGCCAGCACCCAGGTGAAGTTGCTCCGTTTTCTGGAAACCCGTTCGATCGAACGGGTCGGCGGCAGCAAACCCATCCCGCTCGACGTGAGGCTCGTGGCCGCGACCAATCGCCACCTCGAACGTATGGTGGGTGAGGGAAAATTTCGCGAGGACCTGTTTTTCCGCCTCAATGTTGTCCGCCTGACCATGCCGCCGCTGCGGGAGCGCCCGGACGACATCCCGCTGCTGCTCGCGCATTACCTGTTGTTTTTTGCCAAGGAAAACGGTGTCGCCGCGCCCCAGCTGGAGGCCGGCGCGCTGCGCACGCTCTGCGCCTACCGCTGGCCGGGAAACATCCGCGAGCTGCGGAATTTTTGTGAGAACGCGGTGGTAATGCACCGGGGCGGCCGCCTGACCGAATACGATCTCGATCCGCGTTACCGGGGTGAGTGGACCGGCTACGCGGGTCGGGGGAGCGCGCCCGGGGCCGGTGGGGGCGCCGCGGCGGTGCCGGTTGGCGACGCCGCACCCTTGCTGGCCTTGCCCGGACCGGCGGGGGCCTCGCTTTCGGTCGAGGAGAACGAAAAGCGTCTGCTCCGCGAGGCCCTGATCAAGGCCCGGGGCAACCGCACGCGGGCGGCCGCGCTGATGGGAATCAGCCGCCGCACCCTGCACCGCAAGCTGGCCGAGTGGCCCGAGCTGGATACGGTCGACTGAGCGGGGAAAGTCGGCCGAAGGCGGTCGAGCCGCGCGCGGGTTCGGCTTTGCGTTTGCCTGCGCGCGCCGGGCACGCCACCACCACGGCACCCTATGAAGCGTTTTTTTGCCCTCGTCTCTTTATGTGGTTTGTCGATTCCCCTCGCGCTCCTGGGCGCCGACCCCATCCGCCTCGTGGGCTCCGACTTGGTGGCCGACACGCTCGGGCCGGAGCTTAAAGCCTTTGCGACCGCGAACGAGTTGCCGTTGGCGATCGACCTGCGCGGCAGCCGTCTGGGTCTGGAAACCCTGCAGGCCGGCGGGGCCGAGCTCGGCTTGATCGTATTGGGCGCCGAGGACACGCCGCCCGGACCCGAGTTCGCCAATTCCGTCGTGGGCTACCTGACCACGGTCGTCGCGGTGCCGAGCACCGTCCCGCTCACCCAGATCCACTTTGCGCAGCTCGCGGGCGTGTTTGGTGCGTCGGAAGTGACCAACTACAAACGCTGGAGCGAGCTGGGCGTCACCGGCTCCTGGGGCGTGCGCGGCATCACCGCGGTCGCGGTGAGCCGACGCGGTGGTCTGGCGGTGGATCTTTTCCGTTACCAGGTGCTGAAGACTCCCGATCTCAAGCCCACGGTCGTGCAATTCGACGAGGTCGCGCGGGCCGCCGGCCGCATCAGCGGGGAGGAGGGCGGCATCGCGTTGCTGCCGTCTCCGCCGGAAGAGGGCGGACCGCTCAAGGTCCTCTTGGTGGCGAAAAGCGAGCGCGACGTGGCCTACGGACCGACGGCGGAAAACCTGCACACCGGCGACTACCCGCTGCGCCTTGCGGTGCGCCTGGTTTTCCGTAAGACCGACGCGAAGCGGTTGAATTTCCTGCTCCGTCACCTACTCGCCGACGAGACCGCCCCCGCGCTGCTTCGGGCGGGTGTGGTGCCCTTGCCAGTGCAGGCACGGAACCAACTCGTCTTCGAGCTCGAGAACCTGCGATGAAAAATATGCACGGGATTCAAGAAACCTGTTGACCATCACGCCGCGCGGCCTTTTTTCAGACCTTCTCACGCAGGCGTAGCTCAGTTGGTAGAGCACCACCTTGCCAAGGTGGACGTCGAGAGTTCGAGTCTCTTCGCCTGCTCCATTTTGCTAGAAAGCCCCGGACCCGAAAGGGTTTCGGGGTTTTTAATGTCCAAATCCTCCCGGTTAGTTCTTAAAAAAGGTGCATTTAGTTCTAAAAGTCCGCCAAGAAACACGGACGACGCGGAAGAGTTTTGGTGGCGAACGCGGCGAGCGCGCAGGAGATCCCGGCGAAACACGGGCTGCCGAGGAGAGGTCTCATGGCGGAGTGTTACCAACGGGCAAGGACTCGGTGACGGGCAAAAAACTTTTGGGGTAAAGCGACTCCCACTCGATTTACCATACGAGGTGGGCCGCCCAATTCTTGATTGCCTTACCTAAATTCAATCGAAAACCAATTACTTGAAAGGGAGTTAAGCAAACATGGCTTCATGTTTGGCGCTAGAACGCCACATACGCCCCAAAGGAAATTCCGCCATGGCCCGCATCAAACAGCCCGCACTCACTCCCGACGCCCTGCTCGCTCAATTCCACCGACTGATGGAGGCCTGCCAGCGCAAGCACACGCAGGACGACCTCGACGCGCTGGGCAAGCTTAGGCGCGAGGTGGAGGAGGATCGCAAGGAGGCCCGGGCGTGGATCATCGCCGCCATGGGGAACTACCCTCTACCCATCGCCTTTTACGAGGATTGGGTGTGCTACCAGGTGCTCAACAAGGCGGAGCGGGCCGGCATCCTTACCACCATCGAGCGCAAGAACGGGAAGCCGAGTGAGCGTGCGCGCGGTGTGTGCGTCCGCGGTGCCGGTTACGGAAACCAGGACGCGCGCCACCTCGCCCGAGTAGTTTGGCAGTTGGCCTGGGTTCCACCCGGGCAACCGTATGAGCCCGCCCACGCCCTACGACGGGCGTTCAGGGCGTCGCCGTCATCGGCTCCGTGGTGACGGTGACCGGCTCGGTCGTCACGCTCACGGGTTCGGTGGTTACGCTGACCGGCTCGGTGGCGGCGGGCACCGGCTCCGCGGCGGGAGTGGTGGTCACCGGAGGGGTGACGTTCGGGGTGGCGGCGGAGGGAGGCGCGGGGACGGGTTCAAAAAGATCGGCGGCGGCGGCGGGCAGGCCGGTGTGGATCCAGTCACCGATCTCGAAGGCGTGGGTGCGGGCGGCGGCGGCCAGGATGGCGTCGGGCTTGGAGTCGGTGATTTCGGCGTAGACCGGACGGGGCGGAGCCGGCGGCTCGTCGGGCTCGGGCGGGGGCGTGG
>CAMCHD010000297.1 GCA_945874545.1 Akkermansia muciniphila
TGCGTCGGCGGTCACGTGCACGTCGGCAGCAGCGTCCAGTTCCACGCGTCCGAGTTCGGCCAGTCCCTGCCCGCCGAGGCCTGCGTCGCGTCCGAAAACGATCCGGGCGACATCCTGCTCCAGGGCACCTTGTTCGCCGACTACCCGCAGCGGGAAAATTTCCTGCTCGTGTCCGCCTGGTGGCGCGCCGCCGGCCTGCGCGAGACCGTGCTTTACGCGGCCGCCCGCACCTTCGCCCCCGCCCGCCACCGCCTGGAGGAGTTGGGCGTGTTCGCCGGCGCCACCTGGTGGAACGATTCCAAGGCGACCAATTTTCACGCCGCCGAGGCCGCCCTCGCCCGTTTCCAATCCCCGGTGCTGCTCATCGCCGGCGGCAAGTCGAAGGGCGGCGACCTCGCCGGGTTTGTGCGCCGCATCGCCCCCCGCGTCCGCCACGTCGCGCTGATCGGCGAGACGCGCGAAGTCCTCGCCGCGGCTTGCCACCGGGAGGGCGTCGCCCACACCCTCTGCGCCGATCTGTCCGAGGCCGTGCGCACCCTCGCCGCGCTCGCCCGTCCGGGCGACCACGCCCTGCTCAGCCCGGGTTTCGCCAGCCTCGACCAGTTCAAGGGCTACGCCGAGCGCGGTGATCGTTTCGCCGCCCTCGTCCGCGCCCTGCCCTCCCCCGCCGTGCCCGCCTGAGCCTCCCCTCTCCGCCTCTCCACCACCTTGGTTCCCAACACCACCCGCTTATGAAACTCCAAAAAGTATTCGGCCTCGTCGTCGGCGCGCACGTCGCCGTCCTCACCGTCCTGTTGTCCACCCCCGGCTGCCGCTCCACCGGCAAGCCCAAGCCGAAAGCCGAAGACACCCTCGCGTCCGGCCCCGCCGCTTCCCCTGGCGATCTGGTCGAGCCCACCGCCGTCGCGCCGATGAGCAACGAGGACATCAACGCCGGTTCCCCGCCGCCCCCCGTCGCGGTCGCGCCCGCCACCCCGCCGCCCGGCGACGACCTGGCGGTGCGTTTCGCCCCGACCCGCCCCGCCGCCGCGATCGAACCCGTCGCCCCCGCCCCGGCCGAGCCCGCCCGCGCCACCCACGTCGTCGCCAAGGGCGACAGCCTCTGGTCCATCGCCCGAAAATACGGCGTCACCGTCGCCGAGATCGCCGCCGCGAATCAGCTCGCCCCCTCCGCCACGCTCCGGCTCGGCCAGTCCCTCGCCGTTCCCGCCAAGGCCGCCGCCGCCCCCGGCGCGGCCGCCGACGCCACCAACACCTATGTGGTCAAATCGGGCGACACGCTCGGTGGCATCGCCCGCCGCCAGGGCACGACCGTGGCCGCCCTGCGCTCGGCGAACAATCTCTCCGGCGACGCGCTCCGCATCGGCCAGAAACTCGTGGTCCCTGGCGGCGCCGCGCCGCTCCCGACCGCGCCCGCCGCCGTTTCCGCCCCCGCCGCCACCCCCCGGGCCGGCTCCGCCACCCATACGGTGATCCCGGGCGACACCCTCGGCTCCATCGCGCGCAAGGCCGGCGTGAAGGTCGGCGAGATCGCCCTGCTCAACAACATCACCGACCCCGCGAAGCTTCGCGTCGGTCAGGTGCTGAAGTTGCCCGAGGGCGCCCGCACCCTCCCGGCGACGCCAAGCGCCGCGCCCGCCCCTGCGGTGGTGACACCCGCCGAACCCGCCCCGTCGCCCGCCGCCGAGGCACCGACCGCCGTGGCGCCCGTCGCGCCGGTCGAGGCCGAGGTCACCCCCGTCGAACCGATGGCCGTGCCCGTCATTCGTATCGACTGATCGGAGACAACGTAGCCCGCCCCGCCTCCCGTGCCCGCCCGCGAACTTGATTTGACCGCCCCGACCGAACCGGGACCCCGCGCCGGCTTCAACCCCGTCGCCGTGATGCTCGTGTGCGTCGCCGCCCTCTGCACGCTCGGCCTGATCGCGGTGTTCAGCGCGACCGCCTACAAGTCCTCCGGCTTTTTCTGGAAACAGGTGCTCGGTCTCGCCCTCGGCGCGGGCGCCGCGTGGGTGGTCGCCCGGCTCGATCTCGAGTTCTGCCGCCGTCACGTCTGGCTGATCGCGGCGGCGGTGCTGGGCCTGCTCCTGCTGGTGGCGATCCCCGGGATCGGCAAATCGGTCAACGGCTCCCGTCGCTGGCTCAACCTCGGTTTCGCCGGTTTCCAGGTGTCCGAACTGGCCAAGATCGGGGTGGTCTTCGTCCTGGCCCACTACCTCGCGTTGAACCAGTCGCTGATGGAGGACCTGAAACGCGGCTTTCTGCTGCCCCTCGGCATCATCGGCGCCCTCGCCGGCCCCATCATGCTCCAGCCGGACTTCGGCACCACCGCGCTGGTCGGCGCGGTCGGCGTCGCCCTGCTTTTCCTCGCCGGCGCCCGCTGGCGTTACATCTTTTCCTCCCTCGCGCTCATGGCGGTGCTGTTCGCGGTCGCGGTCGCGCACAATCCCAACCGCCTGACCCGCCTGACCGCCTTTCTCGACGTGGAGGGCAACAAACAGGCCGGCACCTACCAGGTCTACCAGAGTTTCCTCGGTTTCGCCGCCGGCGGCCTGACCGGAGCCGGCCTCGGCCAGGGCCGCCAGCAGGTCTATTTCCTGCCCGAGGCCCACACCGATTTTATCTTCGCCGTGGTCGGCGAGGAGCTCGGCCTGGTCGTCACCCTCGCGACCGTGCTGACCTTCCTGGTGTTTTTTGTCTGCGGCGTGCTGCACCTGCGCCGCGCCCCGAACCAGTTCCAGTTCCTGCTCGTGGCCGGCGCCCTGCTGATCGTCGCCCTGCAGGCGATCGTAAACCTGGGCGTGGTGGTCGGCCGGCTGCCCACCAAGGGCATGTCGCTGCCCTTCGTCAGCGCCGGCATGTCCAATCTGGTGCTGATGGGCATCATCGTGGGCCTGCTGGTGAACACCCGCCGCGCCTGGCTGCGCGACGACGTGCTGCCCGGCAGCCGGGATTTTCGCTGATGAGCGTTTCGCCCCGCACCTTCCTGCTTTCCTGCGGCGGCACCGGCGGACACCTCTCGCCCGGCATCGCGCTGGCCGAGGGCCTCGCCGCCCGCGGCGACCGCGCGGTGCTGCTGATCAGCCATAAGCAGGTCGACGCCCGGCTGGCGGCGAAGTATCCCGCGCTGCGCTTCGCGCCCATCCCCGGCTCGCCCTTCGGCGGCCACCCGGCCGTGCTCGGCCGCTTCCTGGCCACGCAGTCCCGGGGCTTCGCCGCCGGCCTCGGGCTCGTGCGCTCGCTCCGACCCGCCGCCATCGTCGGCTTCGGCGGCTTCACCACCGCGAGCATCATCCTCGCCGGCGCGCTGCACGGCGTGCCGGTCGCCCTGCACGAGGCCAACCGCGTGCCGGGCAAGGCGGTCCGCCACCTCGCCCGCTTCGCCCGCCGACTCTACCTGCCGCCCGGGGTCGTCCTGCCCGGCGTGCCCGAGGGCAAGATCCGCGCCGCCGGCCTGCCCGTCCGCGCGGAAATCCGCGCCCTGCCCCGCGTCGAGGCGGCCGCGCGCCTCGGCCTCGATCCGGCGAAAAAAATCCTCGTCGTTTTCGGGGGCAGCCAGGGCGCCACGCCGTTAAACGCCTGGGCCCGCGCCGCCGTCGGCGCACTCGCCGCGCTCGACGTGCAGCTCGCCTGCGTGACCGGCCTGGGCAAAGGCGACGCCGCCCTCACCACCGCGCCCGGCCCGGGAGGCGCCCCGGTGCGCGCGGCCTGGATTCCCTTCTGCGACGACGTCGCCGCCCTGCTCTCCGCCGCCGACCTCGTCGTCGCCCGCGCCGGCGCCGGCAGCCTGGCCGAGTTCGCCCGGATCGGCTCGCCCGCCATCCTCGTGCCCTACCCGCAGGCCGCCGACGACCACCAGCGCGCGAACGCCGCCTGGTTCGCCGCGCGGGGCGGCGGCTTGGTGCTCGAACAAACCGCGCTGGAGGAACTCACCCCGCTCGCCACCTCCTTGCTGCTCGACCCGGCCCGCCTCGCCGCCCACCGCGCCGCCCTCGCCCGCCTCGACGCCGCCCCCTCGTTGGACTTCATCCTCGACGACCTGGACAACCGCGTCGCCGCCCGCCCCCAACCCGCCGTCCGCGCGGCCACCCCCGCATGACCGCCGCCGCCCCGCTCCCCCTTTTGTTCGGCCGCGCCGTGCGAGCGTTGCACTGCATCGGCGTCGGCGGCATGGGCCTCGGTCCGCTCGCGATCTACGCCGCCGACCTCGGGTTCACCGTGACCGGCGGCGACGACGGCGCAACCGACGCCTTGGCCCCCCACCTCGCGCGCGCCGGGGTCGCCCTGCTGCCCGCCGCCAGCTTGCCGGAATCCGCCGAACTGGTGGTGTTTTCCTCCGCTATTCCCGAAGCACACCCCGCCCTCGTCGCCGCCCGCGCGCGCGGCCTG
>CAMCHD010000298.1 GCA_945874545.1 Akkermansia muciniphila
AAACAACGTTTGCGTTACGGCCGGCCGGCGTCGGGCGGGCCCGGGACGCCTCGCCGCCTCGGCGCCGAACCGAATCACCGCCGCACGACCAGGGCCGGGCAACCCTAGGGAAACGTGGATGCCGGCAGCGCGACCTCGTCTTCGAGCATAGGGCGACCTTCGACGACGTAGGCCCCGAAGATGCGGCCCGCGCGGTGCGGGGAGACGACCAGACGCGCGGTCGGTTCCAAGGTGTCCGGATTGCGCACCACCAGTGTCAGCCCGGACAGGCCCGCCGGTATCGGCTGGTGGGCCGGAATTTCAAACCAAGCCGTGCGAGCGGCAGGATCGTAATCGATGATACGTCCGACCTCGGGAGACGCCGGCGGTCCCCACACGGGCGCGGGCTCCGGGGCGGAATTTTTGCGCGGCAGCAACGAACAGCCGGCCAGCGCGAGCGCGAGCGCCGCCACACCCGCCTTGCGGACGGCGGCGAAGAGGTGACGGCGAACCGGATGCATCGGGGGCGGAACGCGCGGGAAACGAGCGGCGCGGCGGCGCACCGACGCCCTCAAGGCATCTTGGGGAAGACGGGCTTGTTCGCCTGGACCTGCTTGATGAGGTTCTGGGCGTTGTCCGGCTGCTCGGCGTCGAAGAAGCCGGTGAGCTGGCGCAGGCGCGTCGGGTGGCGCATCTTGCGCAGGGCCTTGGCCTCGATCTGGCGGATACGCTCGCGCGTCACCTTGAACTGCTTACCCACCTCCTCGAGGGTGCGGCTGTAGCCGTCCACCAAGCCGAAACGCAGCGAAAGCACGCGGCGCTCGCGCTCGGTGAGCGAGTCGAGCACGTCGACGATCTTTTCGCGCAGGAGCGAGTAGGCCGTCATGTCGTAGGGGTTCTCGGCGCTCTTGTCCTCGATGAAGTCGCCGAAGGAGGTGTCGTCGCCGTCGCCGACCGGGCTCTGGAGCGAGATGGGCTGCTGCGCCATCTTCATGATCTGCTGCACGCGCTCGACCGGCAGGTTCATCTCGTCGGCGACCTCCTCGGGCGTGGGCTCGTGGCCGAACTCCTGGAGCAACTGCTTCTGGACCTGCATCACCTTGTTCAACGTCTCGATCATGTGGACCGGGATGCGGATGGTGCGGGCCTGGTCGGCGATGGAGCGGGTGATGGCCTGACGGATCCACCAGGTGGCGTAGGTGGAGAACTTGTAGCCGCGGCGATACTCGAACTTCTCGACCGCCTTCATCAGGCCCATGTTGCCCTCCTGGATGAGGTCGAGGAAGGAGAGGCCGCGGTTGGTGTATTTTTTGGCGATGGAGATGACGAGGCGCAGGTTGGCCTCGACCATCTCGGTCTTGGCCTGGTGGGCCTCGCGGATGTGCACGCCGGTCTGCTTCACCACCTCGAGGAAACGCTTCGGCTCGATGCGGTATTCGCCCTCGATCTGCTTCAGGCGCGCGCCGATGGCCTTGGCGTCGATGGCGGCGTCCTTCTTTGACTTCGGGTTCTTGGCGCGGTCGAGCTGGGCGTGCAGGGCCTCGATCTCGCTCAGGGTGGGCTGGAGGGCCTCGAGCCACTCCTCGTAGACCTTCAGCTTGAAGAAATACTTGGAGAAATTCGTGCGCAGGGTGGCCTCGCGCTTGGCGTGTTTGGCGAGGATCTTTTTCCGGTCGGCGTCGTTTTTGGCCTTCTGGAACTCGTCCCAGGACTCGGCCACGGACTCCTCGTTCTTCAGGGTCAGCTCGACGTATTTGGGCAGGGCCTTGAAGTAGGCGTCGCGGCTCTCGATTTTTTTATCGATGACGATGCGATCGAAGCGCTCGGTGCGGTCGATCAGCTTCTGGCCGAGCCCGGCGATGTATTTGCCGATCATGGCGGCCTCGAAGAGGGCCTCCTGGGCCTTCAGCTCGGCGGTCTCGATGCGTTTGGAGATCTCGACCTCCTGTTCGCGGGTCAGCAGGGGCACCTGGCCCATCTGCTTCAGATACATGCGGACGGGGTCGTCCAGGATGTCGTTTTGCGAGGTGCGGGTCTCGTCCTCCTCCTCCTTGACCTGACGGGCCTTGAACTCCTCCACCTGTTCCGGCTCGAGAATCTCGATCTCGAGGTTCTGCAAAATGGAGAGGACGTTGTCGATTTCCTCCTGGTTTTCTACCGAGTCGGGCAGGGCCTCGTTGATGTCGTCGAAGGTGAGGTAACCCTGCTCCTTGGAGAGGCGGATGAGGGCGCGGATCTTGTCGTTGATCCCGCCGGGCGGGAGGCTGTCGACCGGATTGTCCGGCAGGGTGCCCTCGGCGAGGGGCTGGGTCTCGATCACCGCCTCGACGGCGTCGGAATGGGTGTCGGCGGCGGGGGAGGGCTTGGCTTTGCGCGGCATGAGGGTGGCGGAGGGAACGAACGAGGGAGGCGGGCGTGGTGAGGCGAAAAACGAGCACGCTATCAGGCGACGGCGGCGAGCGCAAGGGGGGAGCGCAGCCGCCGTTGGAGTTCGGAGCGTTCCTTGAGCAAGGCGGTGGCGTCAAAGGAATTGTCGGTCGCCGCCTGGGCTAGAAAAGTGTCGATCTGGCGGAGACGCGGAGCGAGCGCCCGGGTGCGCAGGCGGGTGAGGCCCTCGACGATGACCTTGGCGGGGTCGTCGATTTGCGGGGTCTCGAAGAGCAGCGAGGCGACAAGGGCGCGCTCCGCATCGGTCTCGAGCAGGCCCTCCAGGTGATCGCGTCCGGGCCACTGCCCCTCGGAAAACTCGGCCAGAAAGCGATTGAGCAAAGCGCCGGACGGCAGGCGCTCCTCGACCCACTCGGGCGGGCAGGCGGCGGCGAGGGCGCGCCCGAGCGTCTCGAAATGCAGCACAAGCAGGAGCAGATCGCGCTCGGGCGTCGAGGCGTCATCGGGAGGCGGGGCCGGACGCGAATCACCGGGGCGATCGGTGCGCGCGGTTTCGGCGGCGTCCCGGCTCGGGTCGCCGAGAGCCGTCTCGTTGGGCGAAGCCGCCGGCCCCGTGGCGGCGGCGCGCCCGCCCTTGGCCAAAAACGCGGCGAAATCCCGCTCAAAAACATCCGGCGTCACCTGCAGGGCCCCCAAGGCGGGCGCGATCTCGCTCAGAAGACGCCGGCGGAGCAGCTCGGAATCCGCCGCCGCGATCACCGCGTAGATCTCCCGCACCGCGCCTTGGGTGCGCTCCGCGGTCGCCCCCCGGGCGTCGGGCAGGACGTAGCGGCGCATAAACTGCATCGCGCCGAAGGCCCCCTTTTTCACCTCGTCGTAGCCAGCCAATCCCTTTTCCAGAAACAGCAGATCCGGATCGACCTTGCCCTCGCCGGCCAGGGTGAGGAAACGCACCTCGATGCCAGTCTTCAGCGCGAGCGGCAGCAGGCGCAGCGCCGCCTTCTGTCCGGCAGAATCGCTGTCGAAAAAACACTCCAGCTCCGTGTGGTAACGGCGCAGGAGCAGGAGCTGGCCCTCGGTGATGGACGTGCCCTGCGGCGCGATCGCGGTCTTGAGCCCGACCGACCAGCAGCGCAGCGCATCGAGCTGGCCCTCGACCATCACGAAGGGCTTGCCCTCGCCGGCGTGGGCGCGGGCGCGGTCGAGGTTAAAGAGTAGATTGCCTTTCGTGAAAATCGGCGTCTCCGGCGAGTTGACGTATTTGGCCTCGCGCGACTTGTCGTCCTCCGGGGTCAACGCGGTCTGGCGCGCGGTGAAGGCCACCACCCGCCCCTGGTGGTCGCGAATCGGGATCATCAGACGTCCGCGAAAGCGCGGCTTGAGCGCCTGCACCGTCAGCAGCGCGTCGTCGTAGAGGTAGAACAAGCCGCACTGGCGGATCGCCGCCTCGGAGAATTTTTTCCGCAACACCGCCGCGCCGAGCCCGCTGCACTGGGCGTCGGCCAGGCCGATTTTGAACTCGTCCGCCAACTCGGCCGGAAAGCGCCGGTTGGCCGTCCAGTAATCGCGCATCCACTTCGCCGCGTCGCCCGCGCCCTTGAACGCCTGGTGCAGGTGCTCGGTGGCGAACTCGTGCAGGTCGAAAAGCTCCTGCCGCAACGAACGCTCCTCGCGGGACGGCCCGCCGCCGCCCTCCTCGTATTCGAGCGCGACGTTGAAGCGCTGCGCGAGCGCCTCGACCGCCTCGGTGAAGTTCAGCCCCTCGGTCTCTTGGACAAAGGAAAAAATGTCGCCCGATTTGCCGCAACCGAAGCATTTGTAGAAACCCTTGTCCGAATCGAAGTGGAAGGACGGCGTCCGCTCCTGGTGAAAGGGGCAGAGGGCCTTGAAGCGGTTGCCGCCGGCGCGCCGGGGCGTGGCCACGCGCGAGACCACGTCCACGATGTTGATGCGCAGCTTGAGGTCCTGTTTGCAGCTTTCTTTGAGGCGCGGCATCGCGGGCGGATTTGCACTTTCGGC
>CAMCHD010000299.1 GCA_945874545.1 Akkermansia muciniphila
CTGCTGGTGGGAATGATCCATAATTCTGAGTTCGGATTGCCGGAATCGCCGGCCACCACGATGTTGCATGGTTTCTTTAAGGACGGATTTGGTGCGGCGGGCGGGGACGACGGCGGAATGAGATTTGATGGTTTCCCGTCGGGTCGACCGGTGGGGGGCGACGGGCCGGCCTAGGCTTCTGCTTTACGCTAATACGTCGGTTTTATTGCGAGGCCTTTCCTGCTGCGCGAGGGTGACTCGCAGCGGATCCCCTGTCGCGTGACCCCTGACTTTCCCCCCCCTCGGAGCAGTATTTTTTGTTTCATTTCCCCATGCACCCATCCCCCTTTTATCGCATTTCTCCTGCGAAATCTCGGCATCCGCAGCTCGGTTTCACTCTGATCGAGTTGCTTACCGTCATTGCCATCATTGGCATCCTCGCGGCCATCATCATCCCCACGGTGGGCAAGGTGAGATCATCGGCCTTGGGTTCGCAGTGCGCGTCGAATCTACGTCAGATCGGGCAGCAATTGATGTTATTCGCCAATGACAACAAGGGCTTTCTCCCCGCTCCGGCGATGAACACCCACACCGCGATCACCGACCCGAAGGTTCAGCTTAACGTAAACAATTTTGCTCGTCTGCTTTGGCCGTATTACACCCAGACGCCGCTGATCCGGGTGCCCACGTCCGCCAATTATAATATTCACGAGATGTTGATTTGTCCGGCGGTCGACAAACAATATGGGGTTCGAACCAAGCCATTGGCAACAAATGCTTTGAGCTACATTGTGAACGATGTTCAACGCATCGAGACGGCGGACGGCAGCGGACGGCAGATTTATCTCTTTGGGTATCCTAACTCCGCGAGCACCCGTTCTCTGAACATTGGTTCGATCGACAAATATATTCTGGGCACGGGCGGCAATCAGAGGGCGGCCTCGCTCTCCACGGTATGGGCCTTTCAGGACGGAGACCGCAGTCTCTATACCGGTGGCGGAGATCAGCCGACCGGTGCGCGAGCCAGCCAGACCGGATTTCTGGCCGGCCCGCCGGCCCACAACAGCACCCGCAACCGGCTCTATCTTGATGGCAGCGTGAAGAAGCTGACCCTGCTCGAATCTGATTCCTGATCGTGGTTTGTGCTCCCGGATGGCCGCGCGGAACCGCTTCGCGCGAAGCGGCTGCTCCATCCCGCCGCTTATACCCCAATTTCGCCAGTAACCTCATGAATACCCTACCCAAGATACACCCCACCGTCACTCGACCCCTCCTCGCGGCCCTTGCGGCCGCTTTTGTCGGCGTGTCCGCCTCGCAGGCCGCCTTGCAGACCTATACCTCCGACGCAAACACGCTGCACCTCTATACGTTTAGTGAGGCGGCAGGAGGATCAGCGACGGCAAACTCCGGCACAATCGGCGGCAATGCAATTACCGCCCAAGAGTCCCGTTCCAGCATTTCGGGCAATGCATCTACCATTACTTCGGCGACCAACATGTTGGGGCAAACCGGGTTCACCGGTTTCGGAAATGCGGTCAATGTGGCAAAACCTGTTCCGGTTTCTCCCGCCACCTATGTCGTCGGAAATCAGGGCATCGGCTTCGACGCCAGCGGCAATGGCAGCTACAGCCAAAACTCCTCGACCACGTCTACATTTTCCCAAGACGCCTTGCCTAGCTCCGGCAATACTTTCGCCAGCTATTTTAGCGGCGGCGGCAAGGATGGGTCCTTTACGATGGAGGCGATGATCAATGTTTCGGCGATCAATACTCCTTGGACGAATGGTCAGCGCACGCTGATTTCCTTTGAGTCCGGCGTGACTGCCGGCTCATTTCCGAATAATCGCTCGATGTATTTTCGTATTGATGGCGGCGCCCTGCAGTTGGGTGGAGCAGGCGATTTCCGCAGCACTGCGATTCCGGTCGTCGGTGACCATGCGTTTGCCGCCAACCAGTGGTTTCATGCTGCGGTCACTTATAATGCGGCCACGACGACCACGACCTTCTACTGGACCAGAGTCGACGCTGCTTTTACCTCGGCCAACAGTATCGGGAGCACGGTTGGCGCCCAGGCTCCCGCCAATCTCGCATCCGGTCGGCCTAATCTGTCCTTCGGCAGCGATTCGCGAGGCACGTTCAACGAAACGCTCGGCGGCCTGCTCGACAACGTCCGCATCAGCGACATCGCCCGCACGGCTGACCAGTTTATCTTCACCGCCATCCCCGAGCCGTCCTCCTTCGCCGCCCTTGCCGGCTTGGGCGCGCTCGGTCTCGTGGCCAACCGCCGCCGCCGCTCGGTGTGCTGAGCGGCCGAGGGCGTAGGCCCTCTGCTCACACGCTCGTCCTCCTCCCGACCACCCTCGTCCGCTTCGCCGGGCGAGGGTGTGTTGTCTTTTAAGCGTTTTTAGACGTTTGTCCCGTAGTGGATCTTTTCGCGCCGGGGAGCGGGGCGAGACGCCCCGCTCAGCACTCGGGACGAGTGCGCTCCCCGGACCAGGAAAACCTCGGACCCTTTTCACCCGTTATAAATGAGACTCTTGTCTGATGTAGGCCCGACCGCTGGCCGGGCTGTTTTTGGATTGTCTGACCAGATCGGAGAACCCCGACCACCGGTCGGGGCTACATTGCGGGTTTCCCCCCTGTGACCATGTCCTTTCCCCTGTGTCTGGTTCACGCCGCCTGCCGTTGCCTTGCCGCCGTCGCGCTCTGCCTGGCCGCGCTCGCCCCGCTCCAGGCCGCGCCCGCACCCGTCACCTTGCTGACCAACAGCCTGCTCGATTCCAAGGGCTGCCTCGGCGGCAGCGCCGCCCGCTATGGCCGCAGCATGAACGGCCAGGCTTTCCAGAACGACATCCTCCTCTCCCACAACGGCTGGCAATACGTCGCCTGGTATGACACCGTCGGCACGACCCAGAACGTGCTCCTCGCCCGCCGCTCCATCCTCGGCGCCACCTCCGGCTCCTGGCAGACGCTCGATACAGGTTCCGACTTCACCAATGGCGACGAGACCGTCTGGGACGCCCACAACACCATCTCCCTCGGCATCGATCCGCGCGATGGCACCCTGCACCTGTCGTGGGACCACCACGGCAACACCCTGCGCTACCGCCGCAGCGCCCCCGGCCTCGCCACTCACGACGACGCCTCCTGGGCTACGGGCCTCCTCCAATCCGAGCAAAACTGGCTGCGTTCCGCGTCCACCCCCATCACCGGCGTCACCTACCCGATTTTTTTCAACGCCCCCGACGGCACCCTGTTTTTTAACTACCGCAGCGGCGGCTCCACCAACGGCAGCAACTACGTCCTCCCCTGGTCGCCGACCTCCTCCGTCTACGCCTCGTCCCACCTCGTGACCGTGCGCACCGGCACCTACACCGGCCCGGCCAACAAAACCACCGGCACCTTCACCTCGACCAGCCGCAACGCCTACGCCAACGGCTGGGACTTCGGCCCCGATGGCATCCTCCACTACACCTGGACCTGGCGCGAGCAGGGCGACGATTCCAACCACGACATCTGCTACGCCTACAGCCCGGATCACGGGGTAAAGTGGTATAACAATGCCGGCACCCTCATCGCCGACAACTCCGGCTCCTCCGGCCCCTCCATCCCGGCCAACATCAGCGTCACCAGCCCCGGCATCGTCGTCGTGCCCCTCGACAGCCGCCAGATGCTCATCAACCAGCAGGCCCAGACGGTGGACGCCCAGGGGCGCGTCCATGTCGTCGTCACCCACCGCCGCCAGGAGCCCGGCTACGAATGGACCCTCGGCGACAGCGCCTTCGGCGGCGCGGACGATGCCTACCACCACTACGTGCGCGACCCCGCCACCCGAGTCTGGACCCGCCACCAACTCCCCCTCAGCCAGCAGCCCGGCAGCCGTCCCGACATCGAGACCGCCGCCAACGGCGACCTTTACGCCGTCTTCCAGACCTCCGGCCGTCTCGTCCTCGCCGGGGCCACCGCCGCCGCCGGCTATGCCGACTGGACCATCCTCGCCACCGAGGGCAACAACTACGCCAGCGAACCCCGCCTCGACCACGCCCGCCTGCGCCGCGCCGGTATCCTCTCCGTGCTCATGCAGGAAAACGCCCCTTCCTCCACCGAGCCCACCCCCGTGCCCATCCGCGTGCTCGACTACGCGCTCGGCCCGATCTTCGACGCCTTTGCGGGCCAGGACCGCCGCCTCAACGACTACGACGGCGACGGCTCCGCCTCTGTCGCGCTCGATGGCCGAGTCGGCGCCACCTCCGGTCTCTCCGCCGCTTCGCACCGCTGGCTCTCCGGCGCCACCGTGCTCGCCACCACCGCCGCGCCCAGCCTTACCCTTGCGGTTGGCACGCACACCTTGACCTACGAGGCCACGGCCAACAGCGGCGGCCGCGTCGCCACCGATACC
>CAMCHD010000300.1 GCA_945874545.1 Akkermansia muciniphila
GCCCGCGCCACCCCGGCTCAGCCCCGCAACGCGTCCACCACCTCGGCGTGGAGCGCGGCGGTCGCCGCCGCCACGGTATGCGCCGCCGGATAGGCCGGGCCGCCCTGCCAGTCGGTGATCACCCCGCCCGCCCCGCGCACCACCGGGATGAGGGCGGCGATGTCCCACGGGTTCATGATCGGATCCAGACACACGTCGGCGTGGCCGCTGGCCAACAAAAGGTAGCCGTAACAATCCCCCCAGGTCCGCGCCAATCGCGCCCGCCCCAGCAGCCGCTCACAGGCCGGGCCGTCCTGGTAACGGCCGAGATTCAGGTGGTCGCTGGTCAGGATGGTCGCCGCCTCGACCCGCGTCGTGGCCCGGCACCGCACCAGCTCGCCGTTGAGCGTGGCGGACGACCCGTCGCCGATGAGCAGTTGCCCGAGGATGGGCTGGTGGATGCAGCCCAGCACCGGCTGGCCTTGGTGAAGCAGCGCGATGAGCGTGCCCCAGAGCGGGACCGCCGAGATAAAGCTCTTCGTGCCATCGATCGGGTCCAGCACCCAGGTGAACTCGGCGTCCGCGCGCTCGTTGCCAAACTCCTCGCCGATGATCCCGTGGTCGGGGAAACGCTCCGCGATGCGCCGGCGCAGCAGGACCTCCGCACCGCGGTCGGCCGCCGTGACCGGCGAGGCGTCGCCCTTGCGCTCCACCGCGAGATCCGGACGCCCGAAAAACGGCCGGATAAAGTCGCCGCTCTCGACGGCCAGGTCGGTCAAAAATGAACGGTAGGGGGCGAGGTCCATGGCGGAGTGCGCCGAAAATTGACCACGAAACACACGAAACACACGAAAAAGAATGTCCTGAAACGAGACAAAACCCGCCACCGGACGGTTCCGGCGCCGGCGAAGTGGCATCGGGGCTTGGGTGTTTCGTGTCTTTCGTTTTTTTCGTGGTTCAAACCATGCCCTGGCCGGATCAACTCATCCATTTTATCGACTTCGAGGGCTCGATCGCGTCCGGCATCCTCGAATACGGGGTCGTGTCCCTGCGCGCCGGCATGGTCATCGCCACCACCGGCCGAACCTGCCGCCCCGCCGGTCGGGTTCGGCCCGAGGACGTCGCGGTGCATGGCCTGGAGCCCGCCGACCTCGCCGCCTGCGCGCCGTTCGCGGACGAGTTCGAGCGCTTCGCCGCCCTGCGCACGAGCGGTCCGCTCGCGGCCCACTTCGCCCAGGCCGAGAACAGCCTGCTCAAGGCGGTTTGGCCCTACGCCCGCGCAGCCCCCGATTTTTCCCGGGAAACCCCCGCCGCGACCGACGGCGCGACCGCCTGGGGACCATGGATCGATACCGGCCGCCTCTACCCGCAGGCCCGCGCCGCCGATGCGCCGGTGAAACTCGCCGCGCTCGTCGCCGCCGAGGGTTTGCAGGACACGCTCGATGCCCTCGCCGCCGCGCATTGCCCGCCCGCCCGCCGACGTTACCACGCCGCCCTCTACGATGCCCTCGCGGGCGCCCTGCTGCTCGCCCGCCTGGCCGAGACCCCCGGCTGGGGCGACAAATCGCTCCGCTGGTTACTGGAGCACAGCACCCTGGACCCCGCCCGCCGCGAGGCCCTGCGCCAGGATGAGTTGTTCTAGGCGCGCCAAGGTGACCTCCCGCATCGAGCCCGACCGCCAGGTGGCGTGGACAAAGTGGTCGCCCGCCGTCGAGGGGTTGGGCACCACCATGACGCGCAGCCCCGCCGCCGCCGCCGCATGGCCGGGCAACGAGTCCTCGAAGGCCACCACCTCGTCCGCCGCCAGATCCAGCCGGGACAGGGCCGCCAGGTAGACATCCGGGGCGGGCTTGGCCCGGGGCACATCCTCCCGGCACACCACCGCCGCGAAACGCCCGCGCAACCCCCGCGCCTCCAGGTGGCCGTCGACGTGCCCGTGCGAGGAGTTGGACGCCACCGCCAGCCGCAGCCCGGCCTGCGCGGCCTCGTCCAACAGTTCGACCACCCCCGGCAGGATCGGCGCCCGCCGGCAGGCCGCGCGCGTGGCGGCGTAGAAGCGCTCCTCCAGCGGCCCGCGCTCTCGCTCCGGCGGATACGCCACCCATAGGTCGGCTTCGATCCCCACGTGCCCCACCACCTGGTGCAACACCGCCGGGTCGGCCTCCAGGCCGTCCTCGCGATGCACCGCGCGCCACGCCTCCAGCGTGGCCGTCTCCGTGTCCACCAGCAGTCCGTCAAAGTCGAAAATGAGTCCGCGCAGGGGCATGGGCGCACCCTGCGCGACCTCGCGCTTCGCGCAAGCTGGACGCCGCCTTGGTTTCGCCTACCCGTCTTGTTCGTGCCGTCCTTTCGCTTTTTCCCCGCCCCCCGCGACCGCGCCGCCGGCCGGCCTTTACCGACCCTCGCCGCCCTGCTCCTCGCCCTTTCCACCATGTCCGCCGCCTCCGCCCCGACCAGCCACGCCCCGACCGACGGCTTAAAACCCGCCACCCGCGACCGCGCCGCCCTCGCGGCCGAGTTCAAATGGGATTTCAGCCCCATCTACCCCTCGTGGGAAGCCTGGGAAAGCGCCCTCGGCGACCTCGAGACGCAGATGGATGCCTTCCCCGCTCTGCGCGGCACCCTGAAAAACGGCCCGGCCGCCCTGCTCGAGGCCTACCAACGCTTCGACGCCATCGGGCGGATCCAATACCGCGTCTACCGCTACCCCGCCCTGCAACGCGACACCGACACCCGCGACCAGGCCGTCGCCGCCCGTCTCCAACGCGTGCAGGCCCTTTTCGCCCGCTTCGGCACCGCCACCTCCTGGTTCACCCCCGAACTGCTCGCCGTGCCCGAGGCCGAGGTCCGCGCCTGGATCGACGCCACCCCCGCGCTCGCCCCCTACCGCTTCCCCCTGCTCGACACCTACCGCCAACAGGCCCACGTGCTCGACGAGAAGGGCGAACAACTCCTGTCCTACGCCACCCGCTTCAACGAGACCCCGCGCTCGGTCTACACCGAGCTGAGCACGTCCGACCTGAAATTCCCCGCCATCACCCTCTCCGACGGTCGCGAGGTCACCCTCACCCCCGGCGCCTACCAGCACCTGCTCGCCACCCACCCGGTGCAGGCCGACCGCGCCCGCGCCTTCGCCGCCCACCTCGGCGCCTACACCGCGACGAAAAACACCTACGCCGCGATCTACCGGGGCGTGCTCGAGCGGGGTTGGTTTCTCGCCCGCGCCCGCAACCACCCGACCACCCTGCACCGCGCGCTCGACGGCGACGCCATCCCGGTCGAGGTTTACACCACCCTGGTCGACACCGTGCGCGCCGGCGCCGAGCCGCTGCGCCGTTACCTCCGCCTGCGCCAAAAACTCCTCGGACTGGCCGAATACCACCTCTACGACGGCCAGCTCCCGCTCCTGGCCGACACGACCGTCTGGCCCTTCCGCCCGGCCCGCGACCTCGTGCTCGCCTCGGTCGCCCCACTCGGCGCCGAGTATCAGGCCAAGCTCGGCGAACTGCTGGCCGGCGGCCGGCTCGATGTCTACGAGAACGAGGGCAAACGCTCCGGCGCCTACTCCGCCGGGGTCTACGGCGTCGGCCCCTACGTGTTGCTCAACTACAACGACACCCGCGACGCCGTGTTCACCCTCGCCCACGAGATGGGACACGCCATGCACACGCGGCTCTCCGACGAGACCCAGCCCTTCGCCACGAGCAGCTACACCATCTTTGTCGCCGAGGTCGCCTCGACCATCAACGAACGCCTCCTGCTGGAACACCTGCTCGCCCGCACCACCGACCCCCGCGAGCGTTTCCTGCTCCTGCAGCACGCCATCGATAGCATCGTGGGCACCTTCTACACCCAGGTGATCTTCGCCGATTTCGAGCGCCGCGCCCACGCCCGGATCGAGGCGGGCGAGCCCGTGACCGCCGAGGTGATGGACTCCGTCTACGGCGGCCTGCTGGAGGAATATTACGGCGACGCGGTCACGCTGGACGCCCCCTACCGCTCCACCTGGACACGCATCCCGCATTTCTACAACTCGCCGTATTACGTCTACCAATACGCGACCTGTTTCGCGTCGTCGGCCCGGTTGTTCGACGCCATGTTCGCCGGTCCCGAGGCCGGGCGCCCCGCCGCCGTCGCGCGCTACCTGGACCTGCTGCGCAGCGGAGGCGACGACCACCCGATGGAACAATTGCGCAAGGCCGGGGTGGACCTCTCCCGCCGCGAGACCATCCAGGCCGTGATCGAGCAGATGGACGACCTCGTGACCCGCCTGGAAGCCGAGGCCGCCCGCCTGCCCGCCCCGCCGGCAAAGGGCTGACTCGGCGGCGCCCGCCGGGCCGTGCGTGACAACCACGTCACGCCGTCGCCGAGCTTTAACACT
>CAMCHD010000301.1 GCA_945874545.1 Akkermansia muciniphila
CCGCCGCCTACCACGGCCTCGCCTTCAAAACCCTCGCCGCCCAGGTCCAGAAAACCGTGCGCAAGGTCCGCGGCAACCAGTGGATGTTCCGCGTCGGCCACCCGCTCGATTACCCGCTCCGCCTCCGCCGCGAACTGCTCGCCCGCGACGCCTCATCCCCCGATGCGCCCTACCCCGTGCTCGCCGAGGAGACCGCCGTCCGCCTCGACCTCTCCCACGCCGCCTGGAGCGATATCTTTTTTCTCGGCATGGACTACCCCGAGGGCGCCCAGGTCCTCAACCTCTCGGTCAACCTCGGCGTCCACGGCCGCGACGCCGACACCCGCCCGCCCGTCTGCGCCTTCCTCCGCGTCATCGACCAGCCCGTCCTCCGCCTCGTCTCCGTGGACCTCGGCGTCTCCACCGACATCACCGAGCTCTCCGACATCTTCGACTTCGCCAAGGACTACCTCGGCCTGCTCAAGGCCGCCCTCATCGCCTCCGGCCTCATCCCCTCCGGCCTCGAAGGCTCCCCCCACGCCCTCGCCGACCTGCTCGCCACCCTCGCCGGCCCCGGCCGCGGCCTGGAACTCGTTTCCCAAGTCCGCGACATCCCCAAGGGCTCCCGCCTCGCCGTCTCCACCAACCTGCTCGGCTGCCTCATCGCCCTCCTCATGCGCGCCACCGGCCAGACCGCGCGCCTCGTCGGCGGCCTCGACGAAGACGAACGCCGCACCATCGCCAGCCGCGCCATCCTCGGCGAATGGCTCGGCGGCTCCGGCGGCGGCTGGCAGGATTCCGGCGGCGTCTGGCCCGGCATCAAATTTATCCGCGGCGAGGCTGCCCTCCCCGGCGACACCGAACACGGCGTCTCCCGCGGCCGCCTCCTCCCCCGCCACACCCTGCTCGGCCCCGACCAAATCTCGCCCGACACCCGCCGCCGCCTGCGCGACAGCCTCGTCCTCGTCCACGGCGGCATGTCCCAAAACGTCGGCCCCATCCTCGAGATGGTCACCGAAAAATACCTCCTCGGCCTGCCCCGCGAATGGGCCGCCCGCCAGGAAGCCCAGGCCCTCCTCCACGAACTCGTCGCCGCCCTCCGCGCCGGCGACATCCCCCGCGTCGCCGCCCTCACCACCCGCAACTTCCACGGCCCCCTCCAGACCATCATCCCCTGGGCCTCCAACGCCTACACCGAACGCCTCATCGCCGACGCCCGCGCCGCCCTCGGCGACGCCTTCCACGGCTTCGTCATGCTCGGCGGCATGTCCGGCGGCGGCATGGGCTTTTGGGTGGACCCCGCCCGCCGCACCGAAGCCGAGGACAAAATCCTCGCCCTCATGCGCCGCGCCAAACGCGACCTCGAACACGCCCTGCCCTTCGCGATGGACCCCGTCGTTTACGACTTCGACCTCAACGAAAACGGCTCCACCGCCCACCTCGCCACCGGCCCCGGCGCCATGCTCTCGCCCGAGTATTACCTCATGATGGTGCCCCGCTGGCTGCGCCAGGACCCGCGCACCCTCCGCCCCGAGACCCGCGCCGAGCTCGACCGCTTCGCCGGCCGCCAACTCCTCGCCGGCGACCGCACCCTCGTCGCGCCGCTCATCGCCCGCATCTTCCCCCCCGCCGAAAAATCCCCCGGCTCCGCCTCCGAATCGGGCTCCTCGCTCCTCGCTCCCCGCTCCTCGCTACGCGAGTTGCTCGCGTGCCAGGGCTTCGACCCGGTGCAACACGAGCGCATCCGCGACGACCTCCGCACCGGCCGCATCGGCATCGCGCAAAACCGCCTGCCCGCCTCCGCCCTGGTCGAGGACGCGCGCCCCGGCGACGTCGCCGAGATCGACTTCGCCGACCCCGAGGCCCTGCGCCTCGGCCGCGCCGCCCTGGCCGAAGGCCGCATCGCCGTGCTCACCCTCGCCGCCGGCGCCGGCAGCCGCTGGACCCAGGGCGCGGGCACGGTCAAGGCCCTCCACCCCTTCGCCAAGCTCCACGGCCGCCACCGCAGTTTCCTCGAGACCCACCTCGCGAAAACCCGCGCCGCCGCCCTCGCCCACGGCTCCCCCGCGCCCCACGTCTTCACCACCAGCCACCTCACCCACGACGCCACCGCCGCCTTCATCAGCACGCCCACCTTCGCCTTTAGCCCTTCCGACCTTCGACCGATTTTATCCCCCGGCCGCTCCATCGGCCTGCGCTTCGTGCCCATGGTGCGCGACCTGCGTTTTGCCTTTGAGGAAGTGGCCCACCAGCAGCTCGACCCGCAGAAGGAAAAAATGCGCCGCAGCGTGCAAAAAGCCCTCATGGACTGGGCCGCCTCCACCGGCGAGGCCACCGACTACACCGACAACCTCCCCAACCAGTGCATCCACCCCGTCGGCCACTGGTATGAAATGGCCAACCTCCTCCTCAACGGCACCCTTCGCGATCTCCTCGCCGCCCGCCCGCAGCTCGACACCCTCCTCCTCCACAACATCGACACCCTCGGCGCCTCGCTCGACCCCGCCGTCCTCGGCCACCACCTGCGCAGCGGCGCCACCCTGACCTTCGAGGTGATTCGCCGCCGCATCGAGGACCGCGGCGGCGGCCTGGCCCGCGTCAACGGCCAGCTCCGCCTGGTCGAAGGCCTGGCCCTGGCCCGCGACGAAGACGAATTCGTGCTCACCTACTACAACAGCGCCACCTGCTGGATAGGTGTCGATGCCATGCTCGCCCTTTTCGGCCTCGACCGCGCCACCCTGGTCGACGACGCCCGCGTGCTGGCCGGGGTGCGCCGCCTGGCCGCCCGCATGCCGACCTACGTCACGTTGAAGGACGTGAAAAAACGCTGGGGCAACGGCCAGGAAGACATCCTGCCGGTGGCGCAGTTCGAGAAACTCTGGGGCGACATGAGCACGCTGCCCGAATGCGACACGCGCTTTGTCGTGGTGCCACGGATACGCGGCCAGCAGCTCAAGGACCAGGCTCAGCTCGACGGCTGGCTGCGCGACGGCTCCGCCGCCACGATCGAGCAACTCTGCGCCTTCCCCGCCTGAGCCGCCGCGCGCGGGGCGAACCCGCGCTTCGGAAATTCACCGTCCCGAACGCGCCCCGGTCGACTTCAGCCGCGCCGGCACCCAGTCGCCCCGGGGCAGCCCCATGATCTCGGCCGGGGCGCGGCCGGCCCGGAGCAGCGCGGCCATGGTGTTCATCGCGGGCTCGATGTGGTGGAAAAATTTTTTGTAGCCGGCGCACAGGTAGTTCAAACCGGGCTCGCCGTCCGGAGTGCGCAGGAAACGATGCTTGGGGCACTCGCCGTGACACGCGAAGCGCACCGGACACTCCCGGCAGTAACGCGGCAGGCTGTTTTTCTTAGCATCGCCAAAATCCCTCTGGCGCGGGTCGTCGGCCAGGGCGGCGAGCGGGGTGTCGACCATGTTGCCGAGCTTGTAGGCCGGATACACGTAGTGGTCGCAGCTGTAGACGTCGCCGTTGTGCTCGATGGCCAGGGCGCGTCCGCATTTTTCGCTGAAGAGACACACCCCGGCCGGCTGGCCCACCCAGTTGGCCAGGGCGGCGTCGAACTGCTGGACGTAGACGCGCCCCACGTCGGCCCGCACCCACTCGTCGAAGACGGTGCAGAGGAACTGGCCGAAATCGGCCGGCCGCACGCTCCAGGGCGTCACCTGGCCGTCGAGCTCGGACGCCTCGGGATGGTCCGGCGGCGGAGCAAGCCAAAGCCCGGGCGTGCCACCCGCCTCGGGCGCGGCCCGCTCGACGATCGGAATGAACTGCATGAACCCCGATCCGATCTCGCGCAAAAACCGATAGACCTCCCGCGGCTGGACCGCGTTTTTGCGATGCAGCGTGGTCAGGGTGTTGAATTCCACCCGGTGTTTTTTGAGCACGGCCAGACCGGCCATCACCAGATCGAAGGTCGGTTTTTCGTTTTTGGTGACCCGGTAGGCGTCGTGCAGGTGGCGCGGGCCGTCGATGCTAAGGCCGACCAGGAATCGGTTGGCCGCCAAAAACTCACCCCACTCGTCATCGAGCAGGACCCCGTTGGTCTGAAAGGCGTTTTCGATGGTCTTGCCGTTGGCGTAGCGCTTTTGCAACGCGACCGCCTCGCGGAAGAAATCCACTCCCATCAGGGTGGGCTCGCCGCCTTGCCAGGCGAAGGAGACCAGGGGCCCCGGCTGGGCGGCGATGTAGTCGCGCACATAGGCCTCCAACACCTCGGGCGTCATGCGCGGCCGCCGGTTCGCGGGGTAGAGGTGTTCCTTTTCCAAATAAAAACAGTAGCTGCAGCCCAGGTTGCAGGCCGAGCCCGACGGTTTGGCCATGAGATGAAACGGGGCGCTCGCGACACGGGCGGAACCGGGTGAAACAGTCATCGGT
>CAMCHD010000302.1 GCA_945874545.1 Akkermansia muciniphila
GAGGATGGAGTCGCGCCACTGGGCCTTGGTGATGAACATTTCGCGGCCGTAGGCGTCGTGCACGCGGATCATGTCGGGATCCATGGCCGGATCGGAGGGCGCGGACGGGACGAGGGGACGCGAGGCGGCGGTCTTGGGCGCCGGGATGGACGGGGGCGTGGACTTCGGGCCGAAGAGTTTTTTGAAGAAGTTCATGCCGCGAGCGTTTCGTTCAGTTCGTTGGGCCGTTTAGGCAGTTGGTCGCCGAAGGGTTGGTGGGCTTTGCCGAGACTTCCGAGTTTCGCCAGCGGCCGAGGCGCGTTGGGGACAACGGGTGTCACCTTTTCCGGTTTTTCGGCGAGGGCGGGCATGGGTGGGATTTAAAATCTCAGGATTTGAGATTTGAGACCTGAAGGTAGGAAACGCGGAGGGCGGGCATGAGGTGGGGGATGGTGATTTGAGATCTCAGGATTTGAAATTTGAGACCTGAAGGACCGAAAGACGCTGGGCGGAGGTCGGACCCCGACCGGCGGTCGGGGCTACATCGGATGGGGCGCGGAGGGCGGTGAGCCAGGCTTCGTCGACCGGCTCGCGCTCGAAGGCAAAGGAGAGGGCGACCTGGCGGGGCACGCGGGACCAGCGCACGGCGTGGCGGGTAGCTGCGGGGAGTTGACGCCAGCGGTGTATGACCGCGAGCCAAGGGGCACTCGTGGCGGGGGGCGGGTTGAAGTTTGGGGGAGGAGGGCTCATCTGAAATTTGAAATCTGAGATTTGAGATCAAATTTTACGGGCGGGGTGGTCGGGAGGAAGGTGCTGGGCGAGGAGTTTTTGGAAGTCGGCGGCACCGGATTCGTGGGTTTTGCGTTTTTGATAATTGGCGCGGGTTTGGTCGTTGAGGTGGCGAGGACCATCGATGTCGGAATTTTGCAGGGACTGCGCCCAGGCGCCGAGTTGGCGGGAGCAGCTCTCGGCGATGGATTTAAGATTTGAAATTTGAGATTTGAGATCGCGCAGCGCGGGGCGGCGTTCGAAGAAACAAAGCATGGAGCGGACTTCGCCGGCGGAACCGCGGGCTATGTAGAGGAATGCCAGCAGTTCGTTGGTGGTGCCGCGCTCGAAACCCTCGGCGATGTTGTTGGAGACGGAAAGGGAGGCGCGGTCGAGTTGGTCGCGTTTGGACCAGGTGATACGGTCTTTGGCGGCCTCGATGAAATCTTCGCAGCGTTCGGCCAGCACGATGGCTTCCTGCCAGACGGGGAGGTCTTCGAAGCGTTGATAGGTGGGCATGGGTGGCTGGGAGTTTGGGATTTCAGATTTGAGATTTGAAATTTGAGATTAATCAGGCGGCGAGGGTGGCGTTTAGCTCGTCGAGTAGGGCGGGGAGTTGTTCGCCGAAAAGCTGATGAGCGCGGCCGAGGCCGCCGCGCTGGGCGAAGGGCGAGTAGCCGAAGTCGTCGGGCTCGATGGCAAGGCTGGTGGCGATGTGGTCGCGGATCAGATCCAACCACGCGCGTTGATCGGCGGTGAAAGCCACGGTGCCGGGCACCGTGGAATTTGAAATTTGAGATGACGAATTTGAGAGACCGGAAGCGGACGCGTCTTTATGGCGGAGCCAGCTTTCGAAGCGGGCGTGAACGGAGTCGGCGAAGGGTTCGAGGACGGGTTGTTGTTCGAGGGCGAAGCGCACGAGGGCGACTAGGTCGGCGAAGCGGCGGATGCCGGATTTTTTGCCCACGGAAGACACGGAAAACACGGAAGAATCGGAGGAGGATTTCTTTTCCGTGGGGTCGGTGTGTTCCGTGGGCACCTGCTGGATTTGCTCGAAGGCACGCCAGAGGGTGTTGACGGGGTCGGTGCCGAAGACGGGTTCTTTTTTGAGGGCGGCTTCTAGCTCCTTGAGCTGCGGCTCGGTGAGGCGCTGGGCGTAGGGGCGTGAATAGAGAATCTGGAGCGCGGCGATCTCGGCGTGTTTTTGGGCGATGTAATCCCGGAAGGCCTGCACGAGGCCGGCGGCCTTGGCCTTGGCGGCTTCGTCGAAGCCTTTGGAGAGGACTTCGTCGGGGGTGTAGATGTCGAGGGTCTGCTCGGTCTCCTGCTTGAGGGCTTCGAGGGTCTGGCGGAGCGCGGGTTTTTCGAAGGGGGCGCAGGCGGCGGCGATGAGTTCTTTACGGGCGGCTTCGAATTGAGCGGGCGCGATCTCCTGCGGCTCGGCGCCGGGCAGGCCGGCGGCTTTTTCGGCGATGGCATCGGGATCGACGGCGCGGAGGAGGGCACCGGCGAGGGTGGCGGGGGTGTGGCCGCCGGCGACGTCGGCGATCTGCTGGCGCTGGGCGGGGGCGAGTTCGCGGTCGAGACGGGCGAGGCGGGCGGCGAGGGTCGTCAACGTGTCTTCGTCGCGTCCGCCGGGGAAAATCACGCGTTGGAGCAGGGTTTTAAAGGGGACGGTGGGCTGGCGGTCGAGGGGGCGGGACTCGGTCTTGTCGCTTTCGCAGACGCCGACGGCATCGACGAGGACGAAGTGGGTTTTGGCGCGAGCGTCTTCGCCGGAGACGGATTGGAGGTCGGTGGGGGTGAGGACGCGGGTGCCGCGGCCTTTCATCTGCTCAAAGTAAACGCGGCTGCGGACGTCGCGGAGGAAGATGAGGACTTCGAGGGGTTTGATGTCCGTGCCGGTGGCAATCATGTCCACGGTCACGGCGATGCGGAGCGAGGGGGAGAGGCAGAACTCTTTGATGAGTTCCTTGGACTTGGCGGGCTTGCCGGTGACGGGGTGCTTGGCCGCGTAGGTGATCTTTTTGCAGAAGTCGTTGCCGCGGCCGAAGACCTCGCGGCAGAGGTGGACGATGTCCTCGGCGTGGGAGTCGTCCTTGGCGAAGATGAGGGTTTTCGGGACGAGGGTGCGGCCGGGGAAGAGCTCCACGGGGAGGACGTCGCGGTAGGTGCTGAGGACGGTGCGACTCTGATCGGGCACGACGACGGAGCGGTCGAGGTCGGCGGGGGTGTAATCGAGGTCGTCGGCGAGGACGGCGGAGCGCTGGGCGCGGGAGGCCTTGCTGCGGTGATCGATGAGAAAGCCTTTCTCGACCTTGCCGCCCTGCTCGGTGACGCGGGTTTTTATCCGGTAAACGTCGTAGCCGACATTGACGCCATCGGCGACGGCGCGCTCGTGGTTGTATTCGGCGACGCGGTTTTGGTGGAAGTAGGCGATGGTTTGCGGCGCGGGCGTGGCGGTGAGGCCGACGAGGAAGCTGTCGAAGTATTCGAGCACCTGGCGCCAGAGGTTGTAGATCGAGCGGTGGCACTCGTCGGTGACGATGAAGTCGAATTTCTCGATGGGGACGGCGGGATTGTAGGCGACATCACGGGTGCGGGTGACGCCGAGGGCGGAGGCGAGTTCGGCACCGGAGAGGTCGTCGGCTCCCTCGGCCAGGTCTTCGCCGCGCAGGATGGAGTAGAGCCGCTGGATGGTGCAGATGGTGACGCGGCAGACGTCGTCGAGGTGCGGGGAGGTGAGGTGCTGGACGTTGTAGAGCTCGGTAAAGAGGCGGCCGGTGTCGGGCGTGCGGAAGCGGGCGAACTCGTCGCGGGCCTGTTCGCCGAGATTGGCGCGGTCCACGAGGAAGAGGACGCGACGGGCGCCGGCGTATTTGATCAGACGATAGGTGAAGGCGCAGGCGGTGTAGGTCTTGCCCGCGCCGGTCGCCATGTGGATGAGCGAGCGGGGGCGGTTTTCGGCGAAGGATTTTTCGAGGCCGGTGATGGCTTCGACCTGGCAGTCGCGCATTCCAGTCGTGACGAGCGGGTGGGCGGTGGGGAGGGCGACGAGACGGGCGCGGAGGGTGTCGGTTTCGGCGTGCCAGGCGGCGAGGGTCTCGGGGCGGTGGAAGGCGAAGACGCGGCGCGAGCGGGGTGCGGGGTCGCGGGTGTCGCGGAAGAAGGTTTCTACGCCGGTGGACTCGTAGGCGAAGGGGAGCGAACCGGTGAGGCCGGCGGCGAGAAAATCGGGCAAACTGGAGGCGTAGCGGGCGGACTGCTCGGCGACGGCGGAGAGGGTGGTGCCTTCCTTCTTGGCCTCGATCACGCCGACGGCGTGGCGGTCGACGAGGAGCAGGTAGTCGCAAGGGCCGGTTTTGAGCGGGACTTCGCGGAGGGCGATGCCGCGCCCGGCGGAGAAATCGACGGCCTTGTAGTCCTGAATGGTCCAGCCGGCCGCGACGAGTTGGGCGTCGATCTGCTGGCGGGCGAGGGCTTCCGGTGCGGTCGGCAACATGTCGGTGATCAACAATCTGTGAATGCCCCGGGGCGGAGGGCAAGCGGGGTAACGAAGGGAAGGCGGAAAATCGGGGCTCCGGGCTTCGCGAGATGG
>CAMCHD010000303.1 GCA_945874545.1 Akkermansia muciniphila
CAGGCCCAGCGCGGTGCGGGCTTCGTCCACCGGGGCGGCGGGCAAGGTGAGGGCCGCCCAAAAGGCGGTCAGGGCGAGCAGGGTGCGGAAAGGGCGGGCGAGGGACATGGCGGCAAATCGTTGGAAAATAGACGCTCCGACCTCCTCCAAGAAACAAAAAAGGGCGGGAGGTTCCTTTTGTCGTTTAACCGGCGTCCGAAAAGGTGCGCCGCCGGGGTGGACGTTTTCCCGGCCCGCGCGGGTCAGCGGCGGCCGCTGCGGGTCTGCCAATGCGCGCCGGGTTTGCCCTTGGGAGTGAAGGGGGTGGGCGCGCGGTCCTTGAAACGTTGCTGGCCGCCGCTGCCCTTGCCGCCGGTGGTGCCGGGCAGGGGGGCGCCCGGTTCGCGCGGTTCGTGGCGCGGGGCGGGTCCGGTGGCGGAGAGCGGGCGGGCCGGGGCACCGTAGGGCGAACCCGGGTGGGCGGCGGGGCCGGGACCGCGGCCCCGGGCTTGCGGACGGGGGCCGCCGCCGCCGCCGGGCGCGCGCGGGTCGCGCTGGCGGGGCTCCCGGGCGACGCGGGCCTCGCCCGGGGTGGGCGCGGTGGCCTTCGCCTTGTAGTCGAAGCCCTCGAGCTGGAGCTGGGGGATCTTGGCGTTGATGAACTTCTCGATCGCCCGGACCTCGCCGGTCTGGTCGGGCGAGACCAGGGTGAAGGCGTCGCCCTCGGCGGCGGCGCGGCCGGTGCGGCCGATGCGGTGCACGTAGTCGTCGGGTGTGCCGGGGATGTCGAAATTGATCACGTGCGTGACGCCTTCGACATCGAGGCCGCGCGCGGCGATATCGGTGGCGACCATCACCTCGTAGCGTCCCTCCTTGAAGCCGGTCAGGGCGTCCTTGCGCTGGCCCTGGCTGCGGTTGCCGTGGAGCACCGCGACCGAGTGTTGCTCGGCCTTGAGTTTTTTCGCGATCTTATCCGCGCCGTGTTTGGTGCGGGTAAACACGATCACGCTGCGGAAATCGGTCTTCTCCAGCAGGGCGAGCAGGAGCGGGAACTTGAGGTGCATCGGCACCGGGTAGGTCGCGTGGGTGACGCTCTCGTTCACCGAGCGCTGGCGGCCGATGCTCACGCGGGCGGGGTCTTTCAGGGCGAAGCGGGCGACGGCCTCGATCTCGGGCGGCACGGTGGCGGAGAAAAACAGCGTCTGCCGCTTGGGCGGGCACATCGCGACGATCTTTTTCACGTCGTTGATGAAGCCCATGTCCAGCATGCGATCCACCTCGTCGAGCACGAGTATTTCGAGCCGGTCGAGGCGAAGCGCCTTCTCCTGGAGGAAATCCATCAGGCGGCCGACGGTCGCGACCACGATGTCGGCGCCGGCGCGCACGTCGGAGCGCTGTTTGCCGTAGCCCACGCCGCCGTGGAGCAGGGCGCGGCGGATATCGGTGAACTTGCCGAACTCGGCGAAGGATTCGTCGACCTGGGCGGCGAGTTCGCGGGTGGGTTCGAGGATGAGCACGCGGGGGCCGGCGGCCTGATGGGGGCCGAGGCGGTTGAGGATGGGCAGGGCGAAGGCGGCGGTTTTGCCCGTGCCGGTCTGGGCCGAGGCGATCAGATCCCGGCCGGTCAGGACGATGGGGATGGCCTGCTCCTGGATGGGCGAAGGCGTGGTGTAACCCTTGGCGGCGACGGCGCGGACGATGCTGGAATGGAGGCCTAGTTTTGCGAACGGCATGGGCGATTGCCGTCGGGTGGACCGGCGAACGCGAGGGGAAAACGCCTGGGGGCCCCGGGTGGGGATTGGGCTGGACCCGCGCGCCGCGACGCCAAACCTCGCGGCCATGATTCGCGTCTTTGTCTCGGGTTGCTACGACATCATCCACGCCGGCCACGTGCAGTTTTTCCGCGAGGCGCGGGCGCTCGGCGACCACCTGACGGTGAGTTTCGCGTCCAGCGAGGTGCTCTGGATCCACAAGCGCCGCCGCAGTTCGCTGCCCGACGAACACAAGCAGGCGCTCATCGCCGCGCTCGGTTGCGTGGACGACGTGGTGGTGGGCCGCGGTCATGACGAGGGCATCGACTTCCGGGAGGATTTTCTGCGCATCCGCCCGCACATCCTGGCGGTGACGGAGGATGACAAATATACGCCGCTGAAAGAGGCGCTCTGCGCCGAGATCGGCGCCAAATACGTGCGCCTGCCGAAGACCCCGCCGCAGTTCGCGCCCATTTCGACCAGTGAGATCGTGCGTTGGATCAAGGCCCCCGGCGAGGCGCCGCTGCGGGTGGATTTTGGCGGGGGCTGGCTCGACGTGCCGGCCTACGCGCGGCCCGGCGCCTTCGTGGTGAATTGCGCGATCTCGCCGACCGTTTCGCTGCGGGAGTGGGGTTACGAGCGCAACGCCGGCCTGGGTGGCAGCGGGGCCTGGGCCTTGTTGAACGGCAAGAACGGTGTCGGCTCCGAACTCGATCTGGGGGTGGGTTGGCAGGATCCCGCCGTGATCGGCGAGACCGGTCTCTGCGTCTGGCACAGCGGCGCGCGGCCGTGTCTCGAGATGAAGACCTCCGGGGATTTCCTACGCGGCCGCCTGGCGATCTACTGGACCGGCGCGCCCCACCACACGCCGGGCAATGTCGGCAAGGCCCGCGACTACGACGCGATCGTGCGGGCGGGGGCGCTGGCGCGCGAGGCGGTGTGGACCAACAACCTCGAGACGCTGGCGCAGGCGGTGCGGGTTTCCTACGCCATGCAAATCGGCGAGGGTATGCAGCCCCTCCCCGGGGATCCGGCGGCGGGCGCGGCCGGCGCGGCGGCGCTCGGCGGGGTGGCTCCGCTGGCCTGGAAATACTGCGGCGGCGGCCATGGCGGCTACGCGGTCTACCTCTGCCGGGACGCCGCCGAGCGCGAGCGTTTGTGCGCCCTTTCGGGCTTCCGTGCGATCGAGCCCTACCTGGCGCCGCAGGGGGTGTGAGTCGCTCCCGGGCCGCGCCCTTCGGGTCGCGGTTGTTTTTTGTTCTCTGCTTTCCGGCATTGCGTGGGCACGCTCGCGTTTATGGAAAAACGCCCCTTCGCCGAACTCGGTCTCTCGCCGGAAGTCCTCAAGGCCGTCGACAAAATGGGCTTCGAGGAGGCCTCGCCCATCCAGACCGCCGTCATCCCGCTGCTCTTGGAAGGGCGCGACGTGGTCGGCCAGTCCGCCACCGGCTCGGGCAAGACCGCCGCCTTCGGTATCCCGGTGGTCGAGTGTGTCGACGCGGCGGTGAAAAAGGTCCAGGCGCTCATCCTCTGCCCCACCCGTGAACTCGCGGTGCAGGTCGCGGAGGAGATCGCCAAGCTCGCCTTCTTCAAAAAAGGCGTGCGCGAGGTGCCCATCTACGGGGGCCAGTCCTACGAGCGGCAATTTCGCGCCCTCGACGCCGGCGCCCAGATCGTGATCGGCACCCCGGGCCGGGTGATGGACCACATGGAGCGCGGCACCCTCAAGCTCGACGCGATCAAACTCGTCGTGCTCGACGAGGCCGACCGCATGCTCGACATGGGCTTTCGCGACGACATCGAGCGCATCCTCGCCGGCACGCCCGCGGCCGGGCGCCAGTCCCTGTTTTTCTCGGCCACGATGCCGCCGCCGATCAAGCAGCTCATCCAGCGCTACACCACCAACCCCGCGTGGGTGAAGATCGAGGCGCTCGCGCAAAACGCGCCCAAGGTGGACCAGGTCTACTTCGAGGTGGACCGTCGCTCCAAGGTCGAGGCGCTCACCCGCCTGATCGACCTGCACGATTTCCGCTACGGCATCGTTTTCTGCGCCACCAAGATCATGGTCGACGAGCTCGCCGAGATCCTCGGCTCGCGTGGTTACGCGGTCGACCGCCTGCACGGCGACATCACCCAGGGACAACGCACCAAGGTGATGGAGAAATTCAAACGCCGCGGCTTCGAGTTTCTCGTCGCCACCGACGTCGCCGCGCGCGGCCTCGACGTCGACGACCTTGAAGTGGTTTTTAACTACGACCTGCCCAACGACGCGGAGGACTACACCCACCGCATCGGCCGCACCGGGCGCGCCGGCCGCACCGGGCGGGCCTTCACCTTTGTCAGCGGGCGCGAGATCTACGGACTGCAAAACATGATCCGCTACGCGCGCCTGCCTCTCCGGCGCGAGCGCGTGCCCTCGCTCGACCAGGTCGAGGAGGCGCGCGAGAGCGTGTTCTTCGAGCGCCTCCGCGCCACCCTCGACGCCAAACAATTCCGCCCCCAGGACCGCATCGTCGACCGCATGCTCGAGCAGGGCTACGCCAGCACCGATATCATCGCGGCCCTCATCCATCTCATGCAGGGCGGCCAGCCCGGCGGGGGCTCCGTCGA
>CAMCHD010000304.1 GCA_945874545.1 Akkermansia muciniphila
GCCTCGGCCGCCACCCGCCAGGACGGCTCGCGAAAACCCCACGCCCCGGACGGCGTCAGGCGCACCGTCACCCCCGTGGTCCAGCGGTCGGGCAGGCCGAGCGGCCCCCGCCAGACCGCCCAGGCCTCCTCGGCCAGGCGCGCGAGCCGGCCGCCCGCCTCGGCGTCCTCCGCCGCCACCTCGAAACGGCCACCGGAACCGGGAAAAAAAAGCACCCGTCGTGGCGCCGCTTCGCTCCCGCCGGAGGTCTCGCCCGTCACGAGGGCCGGCGCCAGCACCACCAGAACCAACCCGAGCCGCAGGCTGAACCGGCGCGGACTCACCGCAACCGCACCACCAACTCGTCGGCCGTGATCGTGAGCGCGGTCGCCTGCGCGAGGACGGTGGCGACTTCGGGCGGCAATCGATCACCCGCGCCGAAACGCCCCGCCACCAAGGCGAGCAACGGCGGGACGCGGTGCAGGGGGAAGCAACCGAGATAGACCTCCTCCGGGGCGTAACGCCAGCCGGTCCCGTCCGCCTCGAACCCGCCGCGGGCCTGGAAAACGAGCTGGTTCACCGTGCCGAAGTAGATCAGGTCGGCGACCACGCCGATTTGCAGCTCGCTCCCCACCAGCCGCAGGTTGGGCGTGCCCGGGGCGAGCAGGAAGGTCGCGGTTTTTTTGGCCTCCTCCGCCTCGGGGGTGGTCTTGAAGGTTTCCTGCGCCCAGGCGTTCAGGTCGCCCTCGGCGAAACCCACCTCGCCGCGCCCCCCGGCAAGCGCTTCGGCCTTCCGCTCCCACGCCTTGCCGGCCGCCGCGGCCCCGCCGCCTTCGATGTAGTAGCGCACCCCGGCCACCGGTTCCTTCGGCGCCGCCTTGAGGATCTCGACCGGCTTAAAAATCAAGTGCAGGAGCGCCACGAGCACGCCGAGAAGAATGCTCAACGCCGCGCCGATGATCACGCCTGCGAGGGTCGGTGCCTTTTGATCGAGGGATTTGGCCATGGGTCCAACTTGAACAGCCCGCTGCCGCGTGTCGAAGCCTCGTTTGCGCTTACCGCGCCGTTCAGCGCCGCCGGGCCGCGCCGCGCAGCTCCGCCTCCGCCTGGCTAAACATCGCCGCGTAGGTCGTCCCCAACACCGCGAAACCCGCGAAGCCGAAAAACGGCAGCAACGGCAACCCCGTGACCAGCAGCCCGACCAGCGCCAGCGTGGGGACCAGCAGGGGCGCGCCAACCGCCCGCAGCATGCGCGGCGGCACCAGCGGGCGGAAGGCGTCGCGGTAGTCGGCCCGCTTCTGGTGGAGGTAGATGCCCGCCGCGGTGAGCGGAAAACAAAGGACCAACACGGGCATCATGGGCAGGTAGCTGAGCCAGCCCGCGCCCGCCCAGTGCAACGGCCGCGTGAGCACCCAGGCGACCGTCAGCGGCGCGACGGTGTAGACGAGAAAAATCACGAAGGCGGCGACGCCGTTGTGAAACAGCCGCCCCCAATCCTCCCACTCCGGCAGGGCCGGCGGCTCGCCCCGGCGCGTCCGGTCCATGAGTTCGTAGAGGTAGCCGCAGGCCAGGAAGTGCGCTCCGGGCACCGCCAGCAGGACCGCGCCGAGCACGCACTTGAGCACCCACGACGAGTCCCCCAGGAGGCGTTTGCAAACGAGTTCGAGCGTCGGCATTGCAGCGGCGGACATCGTCGCAAACCATCCCGCACCCGATGGACTTCTCAATCAAATTAAACGCCCTCGCGCTCCGGACCGACGCCGCCCTCGAGTCCTGGGTGCCCGCGACCCCGGCCGACGCCCCCGCCGGTCCCGCCCGCATCCACGCCGCGATGCGCTACAGCCTGCAGGCCGGGGGCAAACGTCTCCGCCCCGCGCTTGCCCTGGCCGCCGCCGATCTCGGCGGCGCGGACCCCGACGCCGCCCTGCCCCTCGCCGCCGCGCTGGAGTGCGTGCACACGTATTCCCTGATCCACGACGACCTGCCCTGCATGGACGACGACGATCTGCGCCGCGGACGCCCGACCTGCCATCGCGCCTTCGACGAGGCCACCGCCCTGCTCGCCGGCGACGCCCTGCTCGCCCAGGCTTTCGTGATCGTCGCCGAAGCCTACGCGGACCGCCCCGCGCTCGCCGCCGCCCTGACGCGCGAACTCGCCGCCGCCTGCTCGGGCGCACGGCTGGTCGGAGGGCAGATGCAAGACCTGCTGGCCGAACGCTCCGGGCCGAGCACCGCCGCCGACCTCGAGTTCATCCACCTCAACAAAACCGCCGCGCTGCTCGAGTGCTCGTTGGTGTGCGGGGGCCTGGTCGCCGGCCTGCCCGCCGCCGCCCTCGCCGACCTGCGCCGCGCCGGACGCCACCTCGGCCTCGCTTTTCAAATCGTGGACGACGTGCTCGACGCCACCGCCGATACCGCCGCCCTGGGCAAAACCGCCGGCAAGGACGCCCGCGCCGGCAAGACCACCTACGTCTCGCTCCACGGCATCGAAACCGCCAGGCGCCTCGCCGCCGCGGAGACCGACCGCGCCCGCGCCGCCTTCGGCGCCCTGCCCGGCGACCCGACCTTTCTGCTCGGCCTCGCCGACCTGATGCTTTCCCGCCGGAGCTGAAACGGAGCCCACGCCGCACCCGGGGTCGCCCCCGGAGCCGCCTACTCCGCCTTGGCCGGGGCCGGGGCCAAGACCGCCGCGCGAGGATGGGCGGGGGTCACCAAGACCAGATTCGGCCCATCCTGCCGCCAGCCCGTGACGGCGGACAAGACCACCGTGTAGCGCCGCTCGGACTCCATTTGCGCGGGCGGTCCCGCGCGCCGGGTCATCGCCAACGGCCCGAAACGCAGGGCGCCGCCGTCCTGCTCGCAACGGCCGGCGAACCGGTTCACCCCGGCGTGCCCGGAGACGCGACCACCGTCGGGATCGAATTCCAAGCTCTGCGCCGGCCAGCCGTCCGGCGCCCTCTCGACCGGATTGCCGTCGAGCGCGATCACCGTCCAGCGGGTGCCGGCGAGGGTTTTGATCTCGGCCGACGAGCCCAGGGCGGAAACCTCTCCGCCCGCGGCTTCCGGGGCGGACTGGCGCGAGACGCAACCGGCGGCGATACTCCCGAGCAGGAGAAGCGGAACCAGGGTCTTCATGGGATCGGTTACTTCGCTGCCGGTTGCAGCGCAGTCGACACCGCGCGGAACTCGCCCGCGAGCTTCAGCAGGGCGGCCTTGACCGGCTCGGCGTGGTTGGTGGCCTGGGCGACGAACGGACGAACGGCGTCGATGCCGCTCGCACTGAGATCGCTGCCGAGCGCGGCGCGGATGTTGGCCAGGTCGGTCTCGAGCGGTCCGTAGGCGGCCTTCACGTCCTGGTAGCTCTTAAAAATGGTCTGGAGTTGCGCGGAAACCTCGCCCCGGCGGGTCAGGGCGGCTTCCCGGAGGTCGGCGTTCGGGATAACGGCGACCTGTTTGGCCCAATCCGCGAGATAGGCGTCGCCCTTGGCGCGCACCGCATCGGCGGCGGCGGCGATCTTCGCGGTGTTTTCCTTCAGCTTGGCGAGCTCGGCCTGGACCACCTTGTATTGCGCGGCGGTGTCCTGCGGGCGGTCGACCAGATTGCGCAGCGCGGCGGTGGTCGCGGCGATCTGGGAACGCGCCACGATCAGCGCGTCGGCCGCGCCGTCGATCGAGAGGGAGGCGGTGGACGCCTGTTGCAACGCGGGGCTTTGGGTGGATTGACAGCCAACCAGACCGAGGCCGGCGACGGCCAAGGCGGAAACGAGGACAAAGGAGCGCGCGGAGGAGGTCATGATTTGGGGGAGCGAAGGTTTCGGGGTCCCGATCCGCCAAGCGCGACGGCCGGAACACGCCGCAATTTTGGGGCGGCGCGGACGAAGGCAAACGCCGATTGTGGCGGCGCTTCGGGCGTCTCCCGCCGCCGGTGGGTCAAGGCCCGGGCGCAAGGCCGCGTTCGCTGAGCGCGGCAAAGGCCAGCATTCGGATAAACTCGGGTGTGGCGGCGTTTTCGTGCGCGGCGAGTTTCTCCAAGGCCTGGGAACGATTCAGCCCCTCGCGGTAGAGGATACGATAGATCTGGCGGACGCGTTCGATTTGGTCGGGCGTGTGGCCGCGCCGCTCCAGGCCGACCTTGTTGTAGGCCCGCACCACGGCCGGCGCGCCGTCGGCGATGAAATAAGGAGGCAGGTCCTGCACCAGCTTGGCCGTGGCGGAGAGCATGGAGTGCGCGCCCAGGCGGCAGAATTGGTGCACGCCACCGTAGCCGCCGATGACCACGTGGTCCTCCACCACGACATGGCCGGCCAGCATCATGCCGTTGCTCGCGACGACATGGCTGCCGA
>CAMCHD010000305.1 GCA_945874545.1 Akkermansia muciniphila
AAAATGGCGGTGAGCGCCGCCACGAGGGCGAAGGCGTGGGTGGGGCGGCGGTCCTGTTTCACCCGATGGTCCAGTCCGAGGAGCGCCGCGCCGAGAAAGAGCAGGCAAAACGCCGAAGCGGACGGCACGCCCCCGTTTCCTGGCCACCACGCGTGCTCAACTACGTTCACCACCCCGAGCGCGAGCGCCAGCCACGCGGTCCTGCGGCCGGCCCGATGATTGCGTTCCGGCTCGGCGAGGAACCAGAGTCCCGTGGCGACCAGCCCGAAGCCAAGCGCCGCCGTCGGCCGGAGCGTGCCGTAACCGTCCAACAACGCTTCCAGTCCATGTAAACCGGCCAGCCAGCCGGCGAGAATCAGGCCGCAAACCAACCCGGCCGCCGCCGCGAGTGTTTTGGTGGCGGCGGTAAAGTTCGAAGGAGGGGAAACGGGAGCGCGGTCGGTCATTGCCTCCTCGGTTTATCGGACCCGGGTGGGGATTCCGAAGTCATCGCCTTTCGCTCGGCACGGCAAACGTCATCCCGCGCGTGGGTGTTAACTCTCATCGGCGGGCGGCGGCGCGCCGAGGGCTCGCGAAGGCCCGTCCAGGATCCGGCGTAGGGCGGTCTTTAGCTCCGCGATGGTGAAAGGTTTGGGCAGGAAGTTCAGAACCGCCGGATCGCCCAGCTCCAGACCCGCCAGCTCGGCGCTGTAGCCGCTGATAAAGAGCACCGGCAGGGTGGGGCGGTCGGCCCGCAGACGGCGGGCCAGATCCCGGCCGGTGCAGCCGTCCGGCATGACCAGGTCCGTGAGCAGCAGGTCCACCTGGTCCCGGATCGCCGGCCAAAGCGCCAGCGCGGCCGGGCCGCTGTCGGCCGCGGTGACCGCATAGCCCGCCTGGCCGAGGGCGAGTTGGAGCAGGTCCGCCACCGAGGGATCGTCCTCGACCAGCAGGATCCTCTCCGAGCCGCCGCGCGCGGGCTGCTCGGCGAGCGGTGACGAAGCCTCGGGCGCGGGGGGGCGGATCAAGGGCAGGAACACCTCGAAGGTCGCGCCCTCGCCCGGGAGGCTGGCGACGGTGACGGTGCCGCCGTGCTGGCGGGTGATGCCGTAGACCGTGGCCAGCCCGAGGCCGGTGCCTTGCCCGACCCCCTTGGTGGTGAAGAAAGGTTCGAAGATCCGGCCGATGACCTCCGGCGCGATGCCCGTGCCGCTGTCCGCCACGGCCAGGCGGGCGTAGGCTTCCGCCGGCGCCGGGCCTTCCTCGGCGGAGCCGGTCGAGGCCGTTTTGGTCCGCGCGGCCGCCAGCTCGGCCGCGCTCGCGATCGTGACACCGATGCGCAGGCGCCCGCCGCCAGGCATGGCGTCCCGGGCGTTTACCGTCAGATTCATCAAAATCTGCTCGATCATGCCGGAGTCGGCATGCACCCACACCGGTTCGGACGTGGCGGTGAACTCCAGCGCGACATCCTCCCCGACGATGCGTTGCAGCATCTTGGTGATATTCGCGACCACCGCGGTGAGGTCGAGGTCTCTCGATTGCAGGACCTGCCGGCGGCTGAAGGCGAGCAGTTGGCGGGTCAGGTGGGCGGCGCGGGTCGCGGCCTGGGTGATTTCCCGAAAGGATTCCGCCGTTTCCGGGGCGAGCGGCTCGCCGCTCTCGATCAGACCGAGGTGGCACTGGATGACGGTGAGGAGGTTGTTAAAGTCGTGCGCGACGCCGCCCGAGAGCTGGCCCACCGCCTCCATTTTTTGCGCGTGCAAAAAGCGTTCCTCCAGCCGGCGCCGCTCGGTGATGTCCTCCGCCACCCCGACCACGCGGTAGACCACGCCCTGGGCGTTGCGCACCGGGGAGGCGCGATCACGGATCCAACGCACGGTTCGGTCCGGACGGTAGATCCGATACTCGACCTGACTCGGTCCCAGGGACCGGCTTTCGATCATCCAACGCTCCACCGCCGGCCGGTCCTCGGCGTGGACCGCGTCCATCCAACTCCGCGGGTCGGCGTAGAGGCTGGCCGGGGAGCGGCCCCATACCCGCGCGTAGGCCGGGCTGACGTAGAGCACGCCGGAGAAGCCGATATCCGACATCCAGAACACCTCGTCGATGTTTTCCGCCAGCTGCCGGAAACGTTCCTCGCTGGCACGCAGCGCCTCCTGTTCGCGGACCAGCAGGGCGCGGTGGTGGGCGTTCTCGAGGGTGGCCGCCAGTTCGTGCAGATAGCCGGGCCGCTTCACCAGATAATCCACCGCGCCGAGGCGCAGGGCCTGCACCGCCACCGCCTCGTCGCCGTGGCCGGTCACGAGCACGACCGGCGTGGCGAGCAACCCGCGTTCGCGCAGGAGCTGGAGCACCTCCAGGCCGTCCATGCCGCGCAGGCGGTAGTCGAGGGCCAGCGCGTCGTAGGAATCGCCGGCCTCCAACCGCTCCAGCAACGCGGGCCCGTCCGCGACCGTGACCAGCCGGATGTGCGGGGCATGGCGCGCGAGGTGATGGCGGGCCAGGTCCACGTCGACCGGGTCGTGTTCGGCGTAGAGCACGCGCAGCGGCCGGGTGCGTTTCTCGCGGTTCAGGCGGCGGGCCGCGCGGGCCGATTCCAGGATGGCCGGCAGACGGGCGAGGTAGTCGCCGGTCTTGACCAGGTAGTCGTCGGCCCCGGCCTTCAGGGCCGACACGGCGGTGCGCTCGTCGCCCGAGCCGGTGAGGATCACGATCGCGACGGGCAGGTTTCGATCCTGGATTTCCAACACGAAGCCGACCCCCGAGCCATCGGGCAGGGAGAGGTCGAGCAGCACCAGATCGTGAGCGGTGCCGTCGCCGAGCCGGGCGCGGCCCTCGCTCAGGCTGTGGGCGACATCGAGCCGGAGGCCGGGGGCGCGGCGGGCCAGTTCGCGGCGCGCGAGATCGGCGTCCTGGGTGCTGTCTTCGATGTAGAGGATGCGCATGGCGCTCACGGCGAGGGCGCGTTCACCACCGTCCAATAGATTTCGATCTGGGCCGCCACCTCGACGAATTTTTCGAAGTCGACCGGTTTGACGATGTAGGAGTTGGCCCCGATTTGGTAGGCCTCGCGCACGTCCTGGCTCTCCGCCGAGGTGGTCAGGACCACCACCGGGACGCGACGGAAACGCTCGTGGGCCTTGAAGCGGCGCAGCACCTCGAGGCCGTCTATCCTCGGCAGCTTTAGGTCCAACAGGACCACCGCCGGCGGTTCCTCACCCTCCTCCCAGCGGGCGAGGTGGGCGAGCGCCTCCTCGCCGTCCCGGGCCACGTCGACCGGATTGGTCAGGCGGCGGCGGCGAAAGGCGCGCAGGGCCAGATCGACGTCCATCGGATTGTCCTCGACGAGGAGAAGGCGGGCCGGGGGAGCGGGTATCATTCGAAGAGCGGGAGTTGGAGGTGAAAGGTGGCGCCGCGGCCCGGGGTCGATTCCGCCCAGACCCGGCCGTCGGCTCGTTCCAGCGCCTTGCGCACGATGGCGAGACCGACCCCGGTGCCGGGGTAATCCTCGGAGCGATGCAGGCGCTGGAAAATGTCGAAGATACGGCCTACGAAACGCATGTCGAAACCGATGCCGTTGTCGCGCACCCAGAGCAAGCCCTCGCCGGCGGCGGCGCGCCCCCCGATCTCGATCTCGGGCCGGGCGGTGTCGCGGGTGAACTTCATCGCGTTGTCGATCAGGTTGCGCAGGGCCAGGGTCAGGCCCTGGGCGTCGGCCCGCACGGTCAATTCCTCCGGGATCTCCAGGCGCACCACAAAGCCGCGCCGCTCGAGCTCCGGCGCCACGGTGGCGAGGATGCCCCGCGCCACTGCTCGTGGCCGCACCGGACCCACCGCGGGCGCGCGGCGCTCGACCTGCGAGTAGGCCAGCAGGTCGTCGATCAGCTGGCCCATGTGCAGGCTGGCCTGGCGCACCGCGCCGAGGAAACGGCGACCCTCCGGGTCGAGGCTCGCCGCGTGGTCCTCCAGCAGCAGGCGGCTGTAGCCGTCGATGCCGCGCAAGGGGGCCTTGAGGTCGTGGGAAACCGAATACGTGAAGGTCTCCAGCTCGCGGTTCTTCGCCCGCAGCTCCTCGGTCCTCGCCTCGACCCTCCGCTCGAGCTGCCCGTTGAGCTCGAGCAGGGTGCGTTCGGCCCGTTTGCGCGCCGTGATGTCGCGGACCCAGGCCTGGAGCAGCCTGCGCTCGCCCGCCGCGACGAGCCCGAGGTTCACCTCGGCCTCGAAGGCCGTGCCCTCGACGGTGCGGGCGCGGCATTCGAAGTGTTGGGCGCGGCCGGCCTGCGCCTCCGCGACACGCTCCGCCAGACCGTGGGCGGCCCCGGCGGTTTCCTCCGGTCC
>CAMCHD010000306.1 GCA_945874545.1 Akkermansia muciniphila
CGATCGTAGGCGGTCCAGTCGGGGCAGGGTTGGAGATTGACCTCGATCACGCCGGGATCGGAGGCGAAACCGATGGTGGGCAGGCGGGCGGCGTCGTGGGGCGGGGCGTAGCCGGCCAGCACGAGGTCGCGCAGCTCGCAGGCCTCGGCGGCGTCCTCGATCGCGCGGACGAGGGCGACGTAGCCGTCGTGCAGCAGGGGCGGGACAAAAACCGTGATGGCGCCCTCGCGCAGTTCGGCGGTGAGGGCGCGGCGCAGACGTTTTTCGCCCAGGCGTTCGAGGGGCAGGCGCAGGCCGGCGAGGCTGTCGCCGGCGAGGAGCTCGATCGGATCGGGGCCGAGGTCGGCGGCCCAGTCGTCGCTCCGCCAGGTGCCAACCTCATGATCGAGCGGCACGACCCGGCCGCTGGCGGTCGCCGGTGCGGAGGGTTCGGCTATGGGCAGGGCGAGGTTCGCGGCGAGGCCGAGCCGGGGCAGGAGGGCCTCGATCAGGTGGGTGGCGTCGGCGAGGGTGTGGGCGCCGGATTCGCCGTCGGCCTTGAGCCGGCGCGGATCGCGCCAGAGCGGAGCGGCCGCGGGGCTTTCGGTCGGCAGCCATTGCAGGAGCAGGGCCCAGCGTGGGAGCGGTTCGCCCGGGTAGTGTTTGCCCGAGGTCTGGAGCAGCACCGCGCCGGGGTGGGAGCGGGCGATCAGGGCGTGGGCGAAGCGGCGGGCGAGGCCGAGCTTGGTCGGGCCGAGGGCGTCGGTGCGCCACTCCGCGCCCTCGGGCCGGAGGGGCACGAAGGTCGGCTCGCCGCCCATGGTGAGGACGACTTCGGCTGCGGCGAGGGTGCGTTCCACCGCGTCGGCGCAGGCGGCGAGAGCGGAGGACGGGGCGGGGGAGGTCATGCGGCGGGGGCGGGGGAGGCGACGGGAGTATCGATCCGCTCCACGCGGACCTCGGTGAAAAGCCGGGCGGCGACCGGGGCCGGCGCGTAGACGTTGCCCTGGATCGGGTTGACCGACTCGGCCTGGGCGGCGTGGGCGAGCGGGATAAAGGTCTCGTCGCACCAAAAACCGTGGGTGGGGTCGAGGCCGCGCCAGCCGGCCCCGGGCAGGTAGACCTCGGCCCACGCGTGCATCGCCCCGGCCGTGCGCTCGGCCTTGTCGGACGGCGCGAACATGTAGCCGCTGACGAAGCGCGCGGCCAGGCCGAGGGTCCGGCAAAACTCCATCAGGAGCACGGCGTAGTCGCGGCAGGCCCCGCCGCCCAGCGCGAGGGTTTGCAGGGAGGGCTGGATGCCGGGTTCCTCCCGCCGGGTGTAACGAAGCCTCTGATACACCAGGGTGTTCAAGGCGGACAGGAAAGGCACGGTCTCGGCGGGGCGGTCGGTGAAGTTTTCGTCCAGCCAGGCGAGCAGCCGGGCGCGGGTGGCGTCGAAGGGCGCGGCGAGGTAGGGGCCGAGGGCGAAGTCGAAGACGGGTTCGTAGGCGAAGGGGAAGGGGATCGCGGAGGGCTTGAGGATGAAGTCGAACGGGTTGGGGAAGGTGTTCACGACCTCAAAATCGGACCGGATCTCCAGGTTGGCGGCACGGGCGGAGAAGTGGGCGTGGGCGCAGTTGTTGTCATGGGTGTCGCGCAGGTGGAGCAGGCGCCCGGCGGGCGACGCGGAGAGATCGTGGGCAAGCAGCCGGGCCTGGGCGGACTCGCGTGGTCGGAGGTAGAGAACGTGGGGCGAGAACTCCACCTCCCGATCATATTCGTAACGGGTCAGGTGGGAAACGCGCAGATGCATCGGCCCGAGGGTTCAGCACGCCCCCTGCCAACGCAAGGTATCCCCCGGGGCGTTTCCCGCTTCGCCGGCCCGGCGGTTTTGGTTGGCAGGGCGGGCGCGCGCGCCATGACTGCCGCCGCACGATGGCGCCGAACGACGTAAATCTTTACCTGGTGGGTTTCATGGGGACGGGCAAAACCACCGTGTCGCGCATCGTGGCGGCCCGGCTCGGCCACCGCTGGCTCGACAGCGACCACGAGATCGAGCGGCTGCAGGGGAGGTCCATCGCGGACATCTTCGCCACCGACGGCGAGCCGGCGTTTCGCGCGCTGGAGCGGGACTTTATCGCGTCGGGCCACCCCCCGGAGCGCACGGTGGTGGCCTGCGGCGGCGGCTTGGTGATCCAGCCCGGCATGTTGGAAACGCTGCAGACCCGCGGCGTGGTCATCTGCCTGCATGCCACGGTGGAAACCATCCTGCGGCGCACCTCCGGCAGCCGCGCCCGGCCCCTGTTGAACGTCGAGGATCCGGAGCAGCGCATCCGCACCCTCTATGCGGCGCGCGAGCCCACCTACCGTCGGTCGGGCAGCGTCATCCTTACCGACAATCGCCCGCAGATCGACATCGTGCAGCACGTGTTGCGGGTCTATCGGCGCGACGCCGTTGATTTTTTGCGGGCGCGTGGGCTGGCGGCGCACGGTCCGCGGGTCTGAGTCCATGAACGGAATCACGCTGGATGCGGCGGGAGCGGAACGTTTGCGGGAGCGTTTGCGCGAGCTGGGTTTTGATGCGGTGCGTTTCGCGCGGGTCGAGCCGCTCTTCGGGCCGGGCTTGCGGGACTGGATCGCGGCGGGCCACCACGCCGACATGGCCTGGTTGGCCCGCGGTGCGGACAAACGCGGCGATCCCGATCTGGTTTTGCCCGGCGCTCGCACCCTGATCATGCTCGGCGTCAACTATGGCGCCGCGGCGGAGGCCCCTGGTGGCGGGGGTGGTGCCGCCGGCGCGGATGCCACGCGACCGGTCTGGGCGCGGTATGCCCTGCACGACGACTACCACGACACGATCCGCGCGGGTCTGGCGGCGGCGGGGCGGGTCTTGGAGGAATTGGGTGGGATAGGGCCGGCCGACCACCGCTACTACGTCGATACCGGACCGGTCCTGGAGCGCGGCTGGGCGGCGCGGGCCGGACTGGGTTTTACCGGCAAGAACGCCATGTTGATCTCACGCGACTTCGGCAACTGGCTCTTTCTCGCGTGCCTAATCACCCGGCTCGAGGTGCCGGCCGACGCGCCCCTGCCGGGCCGCGAGCCGGAAGGCACCCACGCCGGGCGGCTCTGCGGGAAATGCACCCGTTGCCTCGATGCCTGTCCGACAAACGCCTTTGTCGCTCCCGGGGTCCTGGACGCGCGGAGGTGCGTTTCCTATCACACCATCGAAAACAAAGGCGTGATCCCGCGCGAGTTCAGGGCTGGCATCGGGCTTCGGGTCTACGGATGCGACACGTGTTTGGACGTTTGTCCGTGGAACCGCTTCGCGCGGGCCGGTCGGGAGGTGTTGCTCAAGGGTAGGCCCGAGATCGGACGGCTCGCCTTGAGGGAAATTCTGGAACTCACACCCGAGCGCTTCGCGGCGCTCTTCAAGGGCACGGCCATCAAGCGGGTTAAACTGGCCGGTCTGCTCCGCAACGCCTGCGTGGTCGCGGGCAACCTCGGGGCAAAGGAACACGTGCCCATCCTCCTGCGCCTCGCCGATCCGGCGCCGGCCTCGGGCGAAGCCGCCGCACCGGTGGTGCGCGCGCATGCGGTGTGGGCTTTGGCGCGCCTCGGGGAGGGCGCCGCGCTCACCCGGTTTGCTCCCCGCGAGACGGATCCCCTCGTGATCCGGGAATACATCGCCGAGCAAGTCCCCGAGGTTTGAGCCGGCTAGATGGCCATGTCTTGTGGGCAACCGAGGGTCGGTTGACACAATTTAGGACGAGCCAGATAAGGGCGAGGGACACGAAGGCGCGCAACATGCCATCGAGCTTGTCGTAACGGGTGAAGACGCGGCGGAAGCCCTTGATTCGACGTTCGTCAGCTCCGTGCCCCAATTTTACAGCGAAAATAATCGTCAAGCACCCTTGATGTTACCAGGCCATGGGAGTTCGCCGAGGTCTTTTAGAAAAAGACCCCGCATCTCTTTCGAGAAACGGGGTTTATGTTTTTCCCAATTGGGTGCAGGGGTTGGATTTGAACCAACGACCTTCAGGTTATGAGCCTGACGAGCTACCAGGCTGCTCCACCCTGCAACAAGCGGGAGGTCGAGACCGTGCGGCGGGGGGGAGCACTGTCAACGACCATTTCCGCGTTTTTTTAAAATCACCAGAACGCACTTGCCTCCGCTTTTTCGGCCCGGTGTGCTAGACCCTCTTTTCCTTTCGGAAGAGAACCAACCCAACCCACAAACCAAGTCCTATCCTACGATCGCAAGGCGGCCCTTAGGCCGACCTGTGTTTCCGACCGATACATAGATCCCTACCATGCAAGTCACCGCCAAAGACCTCCTCGACGC
>CAMCHD010000307.1 GCA_945874545.1 Akkermansia muciniphila
TCGCACAGCTGCTCGGCGGTGGGGTCGGGGATGACGCCGCAATCCGACAGGAACAGGGCGCCCTCCGAGCCGACTTTTTTCTCGTCGAAATCGAGCACCATGAGGGACGAGGCGTGTTCCACGCCCGGGAGGCGGGGGATGATCTGGAAAATCGGGCGCAGGGCGCTGGCGGCCGCGATCGAGGCGCCCGACACCAACGCATCGGCCTGGCCGGTGACCACCATCATGGTCGCGAAATAGCCGTTGTTCTTCAGCGCCTCGGCGGCCTCCGCGGTCTTGATGCCCTTGATGCGGCGGATCTGCTCGAACTGGGCGATGAAGGCCGGCAGGTCCTCGCTGCGGGCCGGTTCGATGATGCGCATGCCCTGCAGATTCACGTCCAGACGGGCGGCGACGTCCTTGATCACGGCGCGATCGCCGAGCAGGATCGGAGCGCCCAGCCGGCGGGTCACCCACTGGCGGGCGGCCTGGAGGATGCGGGGATCGGCGCCTTCGGCGAAGACCACGCGCTTGGGGTGGCGCTGGAGTTTCTCGGTGAGCTTCGGGATTAAGGGCATGGCTTTGTGCAACACGTTGGGCGGCCGGGCGGCGGGGGGCAAGGACCGAGCGAGTCGGGCATTAGTGGATGTGTTGGTAAGTAAACCGGAGATTAGCCGCCCTTGTGTGCGTGGGTAGCTCGCCGTCTACTCGCCGGGGTGGGTGGCTCGGAGCTGGCTACGTTTGAATCAGCCGGTTGTGGTGCCGGTCGTATGAGGCCACAACCCATGGTAGATACGGCGGAGGCGGTGAACGAATACCTGAGTCGTCGGGACTGGCGGGTCAGCGCCAACGCCAACCAGGGCTACAGCCTCGGCGGCTTGATGTTGAACCTCTCCGGGAAGGTGATCGCGAACTACTGGTTGAGCGAGGTTTATCCCGAGGAGGTGGGGACGGCGCACCGTGAGGGCGACCTGCACATCCATGACCTGGACATGTTGGCGGGTTACTGTGCGGGGTGGTCTTTGAGGGTCTTGTTGGGCGAGGGGTTGAACGGGGTGCCGGGCAAGGCGGAGGCGGGGCCGCCGCGTCATTTGCGCACCGCGTTGGGGCAGATGGTCAACTTTCTCGGCACCTTGCAAAACGAGTGGGCGGGGGCGCAGGCGTTTTCCTCCTTCGACACCTACCTGGCGCCCTACGTGCGGCGCGACCGGCTCGATTACGCGGAGGTGCGGCAGAACGTGCAGGAGTTTATCCACAGCCTGAACGTGCCTTCGCGCTGGGGCACGCAGACGCCGTTCACCAACCTCACCTTCGACTGGACCTGCCCGGACGATCTGCGCGACCAGGTGCCGATCATCGCGGGCGAGGAACAGCCCTACCGCTACGGCGACCTCCAGGCGGAGATGGATCTGCTGAACCGCGCCTACATCGATGTCATGACCGCCGGCGACCTGCGCGGGCGGGTGTTCACCTTTCCAATCCCGACCTACAACATCACTCCGGATTTCCCGTGGGACTCGGAAAACGCCGGCCGGCTCTTCGCCATGACCGCGCGCTACGGGCTGCCGTATTTTCAGAACTTCCTCAACTCCGACCTGAAGCCGAACCAGGTGCGCTCGATGTGCTGCCGGCTGCAACTCGACCTGCGGGAGTTGCAGAAGCGGGGCAACGGCCTCTTCGGCTCGGCCGAGCAGACCGGGTCGGTCGGGGTGGTGACGATCAACTGCGCGCGGCTCGGGTATTTGTTTCCCGGAGACGAGCCCGGCCTGCTGCGCCGCCTCGACACCCTGCTCGAACTCGGGCGCGACAGCCTCGAGCGCAAACGCGCGGTGGTGCAGCGTTTGATGGACGAGGGGCTGTTTCCCTACACCCGCCGCTATCTGGGCAGTCTGCGCAACCACTTCTCCACCCTCGGCGTGAACGGCATCAACGAGCTCGTGCGCAACTTCAGCGCCGACCGCGAGGACATCGCCACCCCGGCCGGGCGGGACCTCGCGCTGCGCCTGCTCGACCATATCCGCGGTCGTATGAGGGAGTTTCAGGAGCGGACGGGCCACCTCTACAACCTCGAGGCCACCCCGGCCGAAGGCACGACCTACCGCTTTGCGCGCGAAGACCGCAAACGCTGGCCCGACATCCGGCAGGCCGGCACGACCGAGCGGCCCTACTACACCAACTCCACCCAATTGCCGGTCGGCCACACCGACGATCCCTTCGAGGCCCTCGCCCACCAGGAGGCGCTGCAACGCAAATACACCGGCGGCACCGTCATGCACCTCTACCTCGGCCAGGGCGTGCCCGACGCCGACACCTGCCGGCGCCTCGTGCGGCGGGTCCTGGAGGGTTTCGCCATTCCCTACCTCACCATCACGCCCACCTTCTCGATCTGCCCGGTCCACGGCTACCTGCCCGGCGAGCACGAGTTTTGCCCCCGTTGCGACGAGCAGATGCGTCGTCAAAAAGCCGCCTCCCGGGCGGTCGGCGCGGTTGGCGCGCCGGTCGAAGAACTTTCCCTTATTCCCTCCCTATGAACACCATGGAAACTACGTTTGCCCCGCCTACCTCCCTTCGCGCGCCCGTGCCGGCGCTACTCGACAGCGAACGCCAGCGCTGCGAGATCTGGACGCGCGTCATGGGTTACCACCGGCCGGTGGCCAGCTTTAACGCCGGCAAGCAGGCCGAGCACGCCGAGCGGCGCTTTTTCCGCCTGGCCCCGACCGGAGTGCGGGGGTGAGCGAGGCGGCGTCGGAAAAGTCCGCGGCCCGGGACACGCCGGAGACGCGCCCCGTCTCGGTCGGCGGGCTGGAGCGATTCTCGTTGGTCGACTGGCCGGGGTGCATCGTCGCCACCGTTTTTTGCCAGGGTTGCGGCTGGCGTTGCCGGTATTGTCACAACCCGGACCTGATGCCCTTCCTGGCCGCCGACTGCGGGGCGCGCGATGCGGGCGAGGCGCCCGACTCGGGGCGCTGGACCTGGGCGGCGGTTCGCGCGTGGCTGCGGGACCGGCGGGGGCTGCTCGATGGCGTGGTCTTCAGCGGGGGCGAGCCCACCTTGCAGGCGGGGCTGGTGGCGGCGGTCGGCCAGGTGAGGGAGATGGGTTTTCGTGTCGGCCTGCACACCGGGGGGCCGGCGCCGGCGGCTTTGCGGGCGGTGCTGCCGCTGGTCGACTGGGTGGGTTTCGACTTCAAGGCGCCCTTCGCGGACTACTCAAGGGTCACCGGTCGGCCGGGGGGCGAAGCGGCGCGCGCCAGCCTGACCCTGGTGTTGCGCTCGGGCGTGGACCACGAGGTGCGGACCACGTGGCACCCGGCGCTGCTCAGCGAATGCGAACTGCGGGCGATGGCCGACACGCTCGTGGCGGCCGGGGCGCGAGCGTGGGTGTTGCAGCGCTTTCGGGCCGAGGGCTGCGTCGATGCGGCCCTCAGGTCCGAGCCGGCGGGCGAGCCGCCGGTGGAGCACCTCGCGCGGGCGGGTCTGGTCGTGACCGTGCGCTGAGCCGGGATCATGCGGTTGCTCGGGTCGCATCGAGGCGAACTGGCGGCACCTTTCGGTGGGGCCCTCGCTCAAAATACTCTCCGAGTATTGTTCGCCCTGCGGGCTCACCCTCCGCCTCCGGCTCCGGGCTGCGCCATCTCCGCTTCGCTCCGTCCTTCGCTCGGTCCGCACCGAAATGCGCTCGTCATTTCACCCCGCTTCTCCGCCGCTCAACTGCATGATCCCGGCTGAGGCAAGCCCGGCGCTCGTTCAAGGGGGCCTTTGGCGACCCTTCTGCGATCGGGCGGATCACGGCCGCTTCCCGGAAAAAGGCGCGGCCGCGTGTTTCTTGTTTGGCATGGCCTTCGGGTAGCCGCCGCACAATCCGCGCCGGCGCGCCGCCTCGCTTCAGGCGAGGGGACCTAGGCGCCTGGGGCGGCCAGTTGCCGGAGGCGCTCGGCCAGAGAGAGCGCGGCGCCGTGCACCCAAGCTTCTCCCTGCGCCGGTGTGGAAAGGGTCGCGTCGCCCATCACGCCCTGCGGAGCGAGGTCGCGGGTGGTCCAGGCCAGGGTGAGGGCGGAGCCCTCGGGGCGGAGCTCCCCGGCGTCGTCTAGCTGGGCCGGGTAGTGGCAGAGCGCGCGGGCGCGGCGCACCAGGCCCGGGGCGAGGGCCAGCATCAGCGAGGTTTCCCATTCGCCGGCGTGGAAACCGTAGGCCGCCTCCTGCGGGCTTTGGGCGGGTTTGAACGCGCTTTGCAGCATGCCCAGGCGCAGGCCCGGCAGCTGTTGCAAATCGCGAATCAACGGCACGAGCACGGCGCTGTTGCCTCCGTGGGTGTTAAAAAGGGCGACA
>CAMCHD010000308.1 GCA_945874545.1 Akkermansia muciniphila
GAGGCGGACGAGGCCGTCGACGGCGGCGGTGCGGACCTCGGCGGATTCGTGGGTCAGGTAGGCGGCCAAACCGGGCACCTCGCGGGCGTCGTAGGTGACGGCGAGGTCGTCGATGCGAGTGAGCTCGGCGGCATATGGGCCCTCGAAGGCGGGCGGGTTGTAGACGCCCTGGATGGCCAGGGCGCGGTTGGCGGGCGGGGGCGGGGCGAGCGGGGATGGCGTTGCGGGCTTCGAAACCGGAGCGGACGCGTCGGGCGTCCGCGCATCGACCGGCGCTTGCGCGTCGAGCCCCGCGCGCGGATCGGACGGAGCGTGGGCGGGGCTGGCGCGGGTGCCCGGGGAGGAGGGGGCGGGGTTTCGCGGCCGCAAAAGAGTCAAGCCGATCGCCACCAGGAGGGCCGCGGCCAGGGGAACAAAAACCGGGAACTTGGAGCGGGCCATTTACGGACTCTGGCGATTTTTTTTCGGGCGGCGAGACACGGAGCGGAAGGGCGCAAAAAAGGGGGCCAGGAGGCCCCCCGGTGGGTATTGAAGCGAGAGGAGTTGGTTTAGACCCGGATTGCGCGGTTATCCCGGCGGAGTATCGCACACGATGGATAACAGGGCGCAGATGGTTAGGTCATAAAGCAAGTCACCTGAAAAGCCGGTAATTCGGCGGGGCTGCCTCAAGGGCGAGGGTTGACCAAATCGTCGTCGGTGTAGAGGCGGAGGTCGGGGCCGGCGCTGCGGACCTCGATGGTATCGGCGGCGAGCGGGTGAATCTGCCAGGGCGTGCCCCAGCGATCCAGCAGGCGGCCGTCGCGGAGGCCGGGGTGATCGAGAGGCAGGGCGGCGTCGCCGAGCGCGGCGGCGTCGGTCAGGGCGGCGACGAGGTCCTCGTTAAAGCCCAGGCTGCGGCGGTTCTCCCCGAAGCCGGAGTGGACGTAGGCGTCGATCAGGTCGGCCAGGGCGAGCAGGTCCTCCTCGGGCGAGCCGTCGGCGGCGAGCAGGCGTTCGCGGGCGAGGGCGGGGTTTTCGGGCGTGGCCGGGCGGGGTGGCAGCAAAGCGGGCGGCGGTCCGGGCGCGAAGGCCGGAGGCGGTCCGGGCGCGGGGACGGCGGGCGGGGGCGGCCGATGTGACGGCCGGAAAAGCAGGAAAACCACGCCGGCGGCGAGCAGCAGCGTGCCGGCGAGGCCGAGGAGGGTGGGGCGCGGGGGGAGGCCGGGCATGGCTCAGGCCCGCATGAGGCCGAGCGGACCGAGCGGGCCTGGCGTATAAAAATTCCGGATGCGGGGCAGGACGGCGTCGAGCTGGCCGGGGGTGACGCCCAGCCAGAGGGCGAACTCGGCGAAATACTCGTCCACCGAAATGGAGGGCAGGGTGGCTCCGCGGGAGGTGACGATCGCGTTGCTGTTGAGCGCGAGGTCGGGGTAGTTGCCGTAGACCCGGCCGCCGTTCACCGCGCCGCCGAGGGCGAAGGCGTTGCCGCCCCAGGCGTGGTCGGAGCCGGCGCCGTTGGACGTGAGGGTGCGGGCGAAATCGGAGGCGGTGTAGAGGGTGACCTTGTCCCGCAGGTCGACTCCGGGTTCGCCGAGGGCGGCCCAGTAGGCCGCGACGCAGCGGTTCACCACGTCCACCATGCGGTCCATGCTGTTGATCACCTCGTCGTGATGGTCCCAGCCGCCGTAGTTGATAAAAAAGGTCTGGCGGCGGAGGCCGAGGGTCTGGCGGGCCTTCATGGTGCGCACGATGGCCTTGAACTGCTGGCCGAGGTTGACCGCAGGATCGTTGCCGCGGCTGGAGGTCGAGACGGGAGCGGTGTAGGGCTCGGGCGGGACGTAGCCGGGATCGCCGGGGAAGGTGGTGTCGAGCGTGGCGTCGTTAAACGCGTCGCGGAAGGCGGCCGAAGCCTCGATGGAATCGCGGAAGTTTTGGGTGAAGGTGTGGTCGAGCAGGTTTTGGTATTCCTGCTGGAGCATGTTATCGATCCCGGAGGTGCGGGCCACGCCACGGTCGGTGTTTTTGACCACCGGAGTCGCGTAGGGGGAGTTGTAGTCGCTGGGCAGGGAGCTGCCCGAGGTGCTGATGTTGTAGTTAAAAATGGAGCGTCCGGTCTGCCAGGTGTTGTTGCCGGAGATGGAGATGTTCATCGACACGCGGGCGTCGGTGTTGCCGGCGTGGAGAAGGTCGGCGGCGCGACCGGCCCAGCCCAGGTTGCTCGAGCCGGTGGTGACGGAGGTGTGCCACTGGCGCACCTGGTCGGCGTGGGAGTAGAGGCCGCTGGGGCGTTTGCCGGTGGAGTTGGTGTAGGTCGTCTTGGTGAGTCGTTCGGCGAGGGTGCCGACGTTGGCGACGAAGGCGAGGTGGCCCTGGCCGTAGAGCGAGGAGATGCCGGGGCGGGCGGCGGCCGCGTCGTCGGCGCAGCGGGGGTGGACGCCAAATCCAAAGGGATCGGTGGCGTGGGCGGCCAGCGGCACGATGTCGGAGGAGGACAGGGCGAGGCCGTCGGCATTGGCGGTGGCGTCGTAGACCCCGCCGCGGGTGGTCACGTAACTGGCGTAGGGCGTGCCGGAGGCGGCGGACGGGACGAGCAGGTTATACGAGTCCATGCCGCCGGCGAAAAAAAGGCACACGAGAGCGCGGTAGTCCTCGCCGGCGGGCAGTCCCTGGGCGGCGGCGGAGTTGGCCATGCGCAGGTTGAGCAAGGTCGAAAGCAGGCCGAGGGAACCGACTGCGGCGCAACTGGCCTGGCCGAGAAAATCGCGACGAGAAAGGGGGCGAGGCATGGGGAAAGGAGCTAGAAGTGAGTGGCGAGGAGCTGGAAATGGAAACAGCGCGGGAGCAGGGGAGGTAGGGCTCGGTCGAGGGCAGGTTCGGATGCTAACTTCTAGATTCTAGCTCCTAGCTCCTTGGTCCGGTTCATCATTCACTTCAGCACCGCGGCGTCGGCGGAGACGACCGTGAGGTGGGCGGCGACGCGGAAACGCAGGCGGGCACGGGTCTCGCGCACGGCGTCGGTGAGGCCGGAGGCGGCGGGGTCGTCGAGCCGGCGCAGGGCGCGGGTGATGGCGCGGAAGGTCGGGGCGCTCATCGCGCCGCGGCAGAGGGAGCGGTCCAGGGCGGAGACCAGGGCCTCGGGCGAAGTCTCGGCCAAGGCGAGCCAGGCGGTTTCGTCGATGCGGGTGTTCCAGAGACGCTCGTTCACGTCGGCCGTGGCGGCGTTGTCGTTTTGGGTTCTGGAATTAAACTGGGTGTGTCCGGTGTTTGACGTGGGGCTGAGGGGAGAGGTGGTGCTGGTGACGTTGAGCGCGGAGGAGAAACGATCGGGTCCGGTGATGGCGGTCACGCTGTTGACGATCTGGAGCTCGGGCGCGACCAAGCCCAGGTCGGTCAAGGGGCCGGGGGGCTGGTAGAACGGAGAGTAGAAATTGAACACGCTCGGAGCGCTGAGCGGCCGTTGCAGCAATTGGGAGTCGATGCTGTCAAAGCCGCGGTAGCGGCCGCCTGAGCTCACGGGATCGGCGGGCGCGGCGCCGAAGGCGCGGGCCATCGCGACGTAGCGGGTGTAGGGTTCGCGGACCAGTCCGTGCGTGGGCTCGAGCGTGCGGTCGTAGTCGCGGGCCTCCGGGTCGAGCAACAAGGCCCGGACCACGGCGCGCAGGTCTCCGCGCACGCCGGCGCCGTTGTCGGCGAAGACGGCCGAAATCCGGCCGACATAGGCCGGGGTGGGGTTGGAGGTGACGAGGCGCTGGATGAGCTGCCCGCAAATCAAGGGGCCGACGTTGGGGTGGCTCGCGAGGTAGTTGAGCGCGGCGGTGAGGTCGGCGTCGCCGGCCGCGCCGGTGTCGGGCGAGCTGGCGGTGCGGGCGGGCAGGAGGAGCGTCGGCATGCCCGGCATCCACAGGGTCTTGGCCGCGAGATCGTGTTCGCTGTCGAACATACGCATCGGCCGCCAGGGTATGTTCGAACTGTCGCTGAAGCGCGTGGTGGGTATCTCGGTGAGGTTCGTGCTGGAGGTGAAGCGGGTCGAGTAGCTCAGGCCGGTGAAGACCCGCGCGAGCTCGCCGATCTGGGTCTCGCCGTAGGTTGGAATGGGTTCGCCGGCGGGCACCGGCACGCCGTCGGGGTCGAGATCGGCTCCCGTGGAAAAGCGCTGGGTGCCGTCGGGATTCAGCAGCCAGAGTCCGATGGAGAAAAGCTGCATGACCTCGCGGGCGTAGTTTTCGTCCGGGAAGCGGTTCAGGGTGGGGGCGGGTTTACGATTGCGCAGGGCGCTGAGGTAGAGGCCCATCCACGGGTTGCGGGTCACGGCCTCGAGCAGGC
>CAMCHD010000309.1 GCA_945874545.1 Akkermansia muciniphila
CGTGTATGGCGTGCGCCGTTTGGTTGTTTTTGGATCGGCGGCCAGGGGAGATTTTGACCCTAATAGCAGCGACGTGGATCTCTACGTTGAATTCTCCGACACCCACCGCCTTGGGTATTCGGATCGTTTTCTCGATTTCGCGCTCGCGGTGGAGCACCTCTTGGGGCGGCCGGTCGACCTCCTGACTCCTAGAGCGGTGACCAATCCCCATTTTAGGCGGGCTTTGATGGTCGACCAGCTGGAGCTCTATGCCGCCTGAAGCCGTGAAACGAATTTGGGATGCGGCGGATGCGTGTCGTCGTATCGAACTTTTCCTGGACGGTAAATCGCGTGAAGAATTCATCGCTTCGGAGCTGCTCCGCGCTGGCGTGGAACGTCAGCTGGAAATCATCGGGGAAGCGCTCAACAAGGCGGCATCAGCATGGCCGCAGCTCGTCTTTAATGTCCCGGAGATACCTCGCATAGTTGGCCTGCGCAATCGTTTGATTCACGGCTACGACGGGGTCGACCCCGAGTTGATCTGGGACGTAGCGGTAACCAAGATTTCCTCTCTTCGGGCCACGTTGGAGGATCTCGAGTCGGGCCGCTAAATCAGTTTAAGCTGCAAGTTTAAGTTGATAAATTATTTCCAGTTAAAGCCGCCAGGGCATTTTCGCTAGAACTACAGCTGAAATTCGACCAACGGAATTTTTGCCGCGAAAGAGCCCAAAGAGCGCAAAGAAAAGCTTTTCCTTCGGTATATCTTTTTTGCGTTCTCTGCGTTTTTTTTGCGGCTACACTTCCGGAAAAAAGGCTCTAGTTGTTGGTGTATAGCAACAAACAACCATCACTCAGCAACCGCTCGGCCGCGACCTTCGATATCCGCGTTTTCGCTTTTCGGTGCCGCTTCCGGTCTACTCCTACCTTTCCTCCGCGACGCGGGGGGCGGGGCGCAGGGTGCGTAGATCCTCGAGGATGCGGAGGCTCTCGCGGAGGTAGACGTCCATCTTGGCGTAGCGGGTGTCCTCGTCGGTTTCCGCGCCATCGGCGTCGGGATCGTCCTCGTTGGCGGGGTCGTCGGGCTTTTTTTCCGCTTTGATGCGGGGCGGGGGAGGGGGGGAGACAAAAAACTCGGCGAAGGGGTAGGCGTCGGAGGCTTCGAGGGCCTTGCGGGTGGCGTCGTTCTCGTCGCGGAAGGCCTTGTCGGCGGCTTTGCCGGCGCGGCGTTGCTCGAGGTTGAGGGAAACCGTCTTCTCGGCCTGGCGCTCCTTAAAACGGGCGATGGATTTTTTCAGCAGGGCGAACTCCGGCAGGTGTTCGAGGCGGTCGGAGGAGCGGGCGCGGAGGATGGCGAGCGACTCGGGCGGGAGCTTGGCGGCGTCGTAGAGGCTGGGGGAGATCTCATCCCAGGCGAGGGCGTGGGGCAGGTCCTGTTCGCCGATGGGGAGAAACTCGTCCACCGACGGGATGACCAGGTCGGGCACGACGCCCTTCAGCTGGGTGGAGGCGCCGCTGGGCAGGTAGAATTTCTGCACCGTCACCTTGGTGGCGCCGGCGGTCTGGCCCTTGCGGGCGAGCTGCGGGATGACGTTGCCCATCTCGATCACGGTTTGCACGGTGCCCTTGCCGTGGGTGGAGGTGTCGCCGATCACGATCGCGCGGCCGTAGTTTTGCAGGGCGCCGGCGACGATCTCGGAAGCGGAGGCGCTGAAGCGCGAGGTGAGCACCACCAGGGGGCCGTCGTAGGCCACGGCGGTGTCGGTATCCTCCTCGATCTTCACCTCGCCGGCGTAGTTTTTCACCTGCACCACGGGGCCGGCGGGGATAAACAGCCCGGTGAGCGTCACGGCCTCGCCGAGCAGGCCGCCGCCGTTGCGGCGCAGGTCGAGCACGAGGCCCTCGATCTTCTGCTCCTTCAGGCGCGTGATCAGGGTGCGGATGTCCTCGGTGGCGGAGTTCTGCTCCTTGGAATCGCGGCTGTCGCGGCCGTAAAAGGTCGGCAGGGTGATCACGCCGAGCGGGCGGGGCACGCCGGCGGCGTCGGGCACCTGGAACACGGCGGCGTGGGCGCGGGCGGAGTCGAGGTTGATCAGGTCGCGCACGATCACGATCTCCTTGCGCACGGCGGCGTCGGCGGCGTCGGCCGGCTGGACGAGCAGGCGCACCTTGGTGCCTTTTTCGCCGCGGATCATCTGCACGATGCGGCGCAGCTTCATGCCCACGACCTCGACAAACTCCCCGTCGGCCTGGGCGACGGCGAGGATCTTGTCGTTGGGCTTCAGGGCGCGGGAAAGGTCGGCGGGGCCGCCGGGGATGATCTCCTTCAACACGCACACGTCCTCGTCGATGCTCAGCAGGGCCCCGATGCCGAAGAGCTGCAGGCGCATGGTGATGCTGAAATCGTCGTAGGTATCGGGCGAAAAATAGTTCGAATGCGGATCGTAGATGCCGGCGATGGCGGTGAGGAAGATCTCGGCCACGTCGCCGGACTCGATGTCGTCGAGATTCTTGAGCAGGCGTTCGTAGCGTTTGCCGACCTTGGTGCGGGCCTCGTCGAGGGTCTTTTTGTTCAGGATCTCCTGCAGCAGCTCGAACTTCAGGCGTTGTTCCCACAGCGTATCGGCGGCGGTGGCGTCGGCGGGCCAGGGGAGCTCGCGGCGATCGATCTCGTAGGCGTCTTCGACGGTGAAATCAAATTCCCCGGGGAGGCGGTTTTGAATCCAGCGGATACGATCCCGCACCCGCTGCTCGTGGCGGGCGTGGATGGCGAAGGCGGCGTCGAGGCGCCCGAGGGTGGCGAGGTTCCAGTAGAGGGAATCGGGGCGGTGGCGGGCCTGGAACTCCTCCAAATCCGACGCGAGCAGAAAGAGGCGCTGACCGTCGAGGGCCTTGAAGGTGTTCGGGATCACCTCGGCGTAGCTCGCGGGGGTGATTTTATCGCGGTTAAAGTGGACCTCCTCCAGAAGGCGGATGAGGCCGCGCAGCTCGAGCGAAAGCCCCGGGGTGGGTTTTAGTTCCCGCGGGGCGGTGGCGGACTCCAGGGCGGGGACGGCCGGGGTGGAGGGGCCGGGCTGGGCGAGGGCCAGAAGGGGGGCGACCAGAAAAAGGAAGAGCGGGCGAAAGCGAAAACGCATGGAGAGTGGGAAACGAAGCGGCCGGGAAAGTTGCGTAATGGCAAGGAAGGGCTCGCTTCAACGTCGATTCAAGTTGCGACCCGCGTCGGCCAGAAAACGCCTTTCGTCCGGCGTGAGGGCATCGAAACCCCGTTCGGCGACCTGGTCGAGCAGGCGGTCCACCTCGGCGCGCAGGGTGGCGTGGCGGGCCCGCTCGGCCGGGAGGACGGAGGCCGGGGCGGGTGGGTCGAGGTTGACGCGGTAGGCCGGGGCGGGGCGTCGGCCGGCCTGGCGGGCCCAGCGGGGCGGCTCGATCCCGGGGCGGAGGGCGTGGAGCAGCGAACGGGGGGCGAGAAAAAGCCGACAAGCGAGCCAGCCGGCGGCGACGCCGCCCAGGTGGGCGGAGTGGGCCACGCCGAGCAGCGTGTCGCGGCGGGGCGCCTCGCGTAGCAGCAGGCCGGCGATATCCAGCGCGCAAAAGCCCGCCAACAAGGCCCAGGCGGGGACGGCCCGGCGGAGGATGGGAAAGATAAACGGACGCCGCGGGTCCAGCGCCACAAAGGCGGCCAGGTAGGCCATGCCGACGCCGGAGGCGCCGATCATGTAGCCGGGACGCCCCTGGTTCAGGCCGAGCCAGGCCAGACCCGCGCCCAGACCGCCGAACACGGTCAGGGCGGCCAGCCGGGCCGGACCGACCGACTCCTGCAGGTGGCGGCCCAGAAAAAAAATGCCGGCGACATTGCAGAGCAGATGGAAAACGCCGCCGTGCAGCAGGGCGTGGGTGAGGGGCGTCCAGAAGTAGCCGGCGCGCAGGCGCGACCACGACAGGGCGCCGTAATCGACCGCGGCGGCGGAGCCGAACCACACCTCGAGGACTTTCTGCGCCACAAACACCGCCACCAACACCACCAGGAAGCCGCGCAGGAACCGCGGTTCGGCGGGTTCCGCGGCACGGGATGACATGGGGCGGACGGCCTTCATCGTGGGGCAAAGCTGTGCGGCATGGCGGGGAACTCAAGACCCACCCGAAGATCTCCGGGAGAGGCGGCGTGATTCCGCCCCAAAACGGGTGATCGCGAGGCGCCGTCGAGGCCACCGCGCGACGTGGCCGCTTGACAGCCATGGGCGCGGGCTTTTGCTGCGCCCAACATGGCTAACAAATCCGACAAGTGGGATCAAAACACGGGCGGCAAATTCTATGTCG
>CAMCHD010000310.1 GCA_945874545.1 Akkermansia muciniphila
ACGCCGCCGCCCGGACCGCCGGCTTCACCGCCCCGCTGATGCCGGGCGTGATCGGCTCGAAGGCGGATCGCCTGGCCTGGCCCGCGGCGACCTTCACCGTGACCAAAAACGACGGGACCTGGCGGGTGCGGGTGGAGCATTCGCGCGGCGCGGACCTCTTCGTTTTCGACCTTGAGTCCCCCCACCTGTTGCGGCGCTGGGAACGCTGGGACGGCACCGCTCTGACCCTGCGTCGCGCCGTCCGCCTACCCTACTGGGAACTCAACCAGCCGGGGGACGAGCGACGCCTGGAGACGACGGAGTAGAGGAGACCGCCCCCGGAACCACCGGCGTCTCCGCCCAGCGCAAACGCAACACCTCGCGGAGCGCCGCGCCTCGCCGGGAAACCATTTCCACAAAAACGTTCCCGCCAGTTCCGGCGTGGTTCGACCCGCACCGTTCAGGGCCGCCAGCGCGCGATCCAGGCAGAGCGCCTGGACCGTCGCCGCATCCGCCTCGGGCGATCGCGGTCCGCTTTCCCAGGGCCGCCGGGCGGCGTCCAGCGATTCGTCGTAGCCCAGCTCGAGAAAAACCACGCGGCGGTCGAGCGCCCGGGCGTATTTCGCCAGCTCCTCGTGCCAGCGTCGCCAGGCCGTATCCAATTCCGCCGCCGCCGGGATCCCGGGCCGCTCCGCCACGGGGAAATAAGCCGACACGCCGATCGCATCCAAGGCATCCCAAAACGGCACGTTTTGGTAGTCCGGCCAATTCGCCCCGTAGGTCAGCGCGGCCGGCGTCTCGGTCCGCACCGCGCGAATGATTTCCCGCCACTCCGCCTCGTGCCCGGGTAGGGTGAGGTCCAATTCCGAGCCGACCGCAAAGCCGTCGGCCTCGCGGCACATCCGCGCCAGCGAGCGGATCCACGTCTGGTAGGTGGTGAAAAACAAGGCCCACTCGGTCTCGGTGGCGAACGCGATGTCGCCCCGCCAGCGCCAGCCCGCGCGCCACCCGGCGAGGTGCGGCACCACCGCGATTTTGAGGCCCAGCGCGTGCGCCTCGCGGATCGGTCGACTCAGCCAGACCGGCGTCTCGCCCTCCGCTCCGCCGCGCCGAAAGGATACGGCGCCGCCGCGGTCGATGCCGCCGTAAGGATGGATCTGCACCCAGTTGGCCCCGAGCGCCTTCACCTCGCGCAAGGCCTCCACCATCGCGTCCGAACCCCATTCATGCCCCCAGGTTTGACAGGAGATCACCACCCCGCGGATGGGCGGCTCCGCCCGCGCCGCGCCGACGCCCAGCAGGACCAAAAGGCACCCGACCGCACGGCTCCACCCGATCATCGCGATTGATTCCGGCTTCATTGTGCGGCCGAGACGCCCGCCCGGATCACGGGTTTCCCGCCACCGGCGGACGGCCGACCAGGAAACGACGAAAAACGTCCGCCCGCCTCCCCGTCGGCACCGGCGGCAGCAAATCCCGAAACGAGAGCGCGGCCATACCGAGAAATCCCGCCGCCTTGCATCCCAGGAGAAGCGCAGCCAAGGGCTGGCCGCGACGGAAAAAATACACCGCGCCGCCGAGCATGACCGCACCAAAAACCGACTCGACGCCGGAAAGCACAAAGAAGAACCCGCGGGTCCGCAGGCGCCCGAATAGGCCGCCGACCACCGCCCGCGCCCCGCCCTTGGGCGTGCGCACAAATTCGCCTCCACGTTGGAAAAGCCCTTCGACCACCGCGACGGTGGTCGTCACGCTCATGGCGAGACCGAAGGATAGCATCAGCGGCGAAGCCAATAAGATCAACAAGGCCCGGCCGGGCGACCCACCCCGCAGACGTTGGCCCGCGAGGTATAGCCCGATGGTGGCCCAGAAGGTAAAGACCAGCAGCACGGGTTGTAAGGCGATGGCGTCGGCCTGGCCCGGCGCCGCCACCCAGATGAAATACGGCACCAACAAGGCGGCAAAGGCGAGCAACACGGGATGGACAAAACCGACCAACAGGTGCCAGGCCGCCTCGCGCTTGATCCGCCCGGCCAGGCCCGGCGCCCGTAGGATGATGGCGAGTTGTTTGCGCATCACCTGGATGCCGCCCTTGGTCCAGCGACGCTGCTGGGATTTGAAGGCGGTGATGTTTTCCGGGAGCTCGGAGTCCACTCCATAGTCCCCCCGATAGACAAAACGCCAGCCGCGCAATTGCGCCCGGTAGCTGACGTCGAGGTCCTCGGTGACGGTATCAGGCGTCCAGCCGCCCGCCTCCTCCAGCGCGGCCCGGCGCCAGATACCGGCGGTGCCGTTGAAGTTGAAAAACAGCCCGGCGGCATGTCGCGCGACCTGCTCGACCGTGAAGTGTGCGTCGAGAAACAGGCCCTGAAACCGGGTCAGCAGGCTCGCGTTCCGGTTGTTGAACTCCCAGCGCGCCTGCACCAGGCCGATCCCGGGCGCGTGGGTGAAGTGGGGCATGAGCACGGTGAGGAAATCCGGGGCGGGACGAAAATCGGCGTCAAAGACGGCGAAAAACTCCGCCGCGGTGAGCGCCATGCCATGGGCGAGCGCACCCGCCTTGTAGCCGCCGCGCGTTTCCCGGCGGATATGCCGCATCCGGCCGGCGACGCCGGGACGCGCGGCGAGCCAAGCGGCGATGCGCGCCGTGGTGTCATCGGTGGAATCATCCAGGATCTGGATTTCGATGCGCCCATCGGGCCAGCGCAAACCCGCAACGGCCTCGAGCAAGGCCTCGATGACCAGGGGCTCGTTATACACCGGGCACTGCACGCAAACCAACGGGACGCGCGCGTCGGCCGCCAAACCATCGACCCCGGTGGACAGGCCGGCCGCGCCGCGCCGGTGGCGCAGGCAAAGCACGAGCATTTTTACCCGGTGGAAGGCGAAGGCCGCCATGCCCAACACGAGCAAAAAATACACGACGATAAGCGCCTGGCGGAAGGTTTCGGGCATGAAGGACAACGGCAGAAAACAGGGAATATAGCGCAAGGCGATGCGCTCAGCCACCTCCGGGGCAGGCTTCGACCCGGAACGCGGTCGGGCAGGCAGGGCCGCGAGGGCTACAGGCGGCGGGCGGTCGCATGAGATTCAGTCGTCACCGGGGAAAAGACTCCGCCTCCGCACCCTCCTGGCCAAAAACCAGCGCCCGGTGTTTTTCGAGATCGGCCAAGGTATCCACGTCGTCGAGCACCGGCAAAAACCACGGCGCCAAACCGAGCGTCGCGGCCTTTCGCACCGTGGCGGCGCACACCGTGGCCGTGCTCCACGGTATATCGACAAAGAGCCCCGGCCGCGGCCGCGTGAGACCCAGGAGGTAAAATCCCCCGTCGCCCGCCGGCCCCAGGACCATCTCATGCCCGCCGAGGGCCCCGGCGGCGGACAACAAGACATCGCCGCCAAGCGCGGGACAGTCGCCCCCGATCAAAACAACGCCCGTGGCCCCGCGCGCGAAGGCCGCGTCGACCGCGACGGCCAACCTGCGGCCGAGATCTCCGTCCGGCTGCGGCTGCAACAGCGGACGCGGCCCCAGCCAGGCGCGCATTTCTTCCAACGCATGGGCGGGAGCGAAATGCACCTCGACCGGCCAGCCGTCCGGAATCGCCCGCATCTGGCGCTCGACCAGCAACCGATAAACCCGCGCGGCCTCCGCGTCCCCCACCTCGGCGGCGAGACGGGTTTTCACCTCGCCGGGGCGCGGCGCCTTGAGCATGACCAGCACCGTGGGGGCGGCCTTCGGCCACCCGGGCGGCACGCCCGACCCCGATATTCCCGCAGCGATGATGGTATCGGACATCGGCTGGATCAGGCGACCGCGCGGGGAGGCTTCCCGGCGGGAAAAAGGTGTGGAAAAAATAGGGTCATCACGAAGGCACCCGAGCGGGAGCGTGCGAGTGGATAAACGGAAGAGCCCGACACACGAACGTTTATTCCGCGCTCGCACCCAAGCACCCCACCCGCCGAAAAACCGGGAACCGCCCGACCGCGCCCCGCCGCCCACCCGAGAACCCGCCGATCCAGACCCACCGGGGAGCCAAAGGAGACACTAAAAAGCCCCAGAAACTTCTGCAAGTCTCTGGGGCCAAAGTGGCTGCCCGGGTAGGGATCGAACCTACGACCAAGTGATTAACAGTCACCTGCTCTGCCACTGAGCTACCAGGCAATAAACCCCGTGAAGGGAGGTGGGAAAAACCAAGTCGGCTCCCCGGTTGTCAACGCCCTTTTCCCCAAACTCGCAGATTCTTCCGGCCCCGCGCAGGTTTTGTTTGCCAAAAGGGCAGCCCAAAGTTTTTGCTCACCCTCTTTTCCATTACGCCT
>CAMCHD010000311.1 GCA_945874545.1 Akkermansia muciniphila
GATGCCGCGGCTGAACTGCACGTGTTTGGTCTTGCGGGCGATCTCGTCGAAATAGTCGCAAAGATCGAGGCCGAGGCCGGAGGTGAAAATGGGGCAATCGACCAGTTTGCCGAAGCGGCGGGCGTCGTGGAAAATCGCCAGCAGTTCCTGCATGCGGCCGAGCGCGAAAACCGGGATGAGCACGGAGCCGCCGTTCTGGATGGTCTCGTTGATGCAATCGATGAGACGGGAGACCTCGTTGATGCGTTCCTTGCCCTCGGGACGTTCGGTGGTGCCGCGGGTGGTCTCGGTGATCAGGGTGTCGAAGTGGCCGGCCGGGAAACGCGCGCCCTTCACCACGCGCTGGTCTTCGAACAACACGTCGCCGGTCACGAAGATATGGCGGTGTTTGTGCCGGATCTCCACCGCGCAGGCGCCGGCGACATGGCCGGCGGGATGCAGGGTGATCTCGACCTCGTCCTTGCCGTTGGAAAAGCGTTTCGGCTGGTTAAACGCGAGCCCGGTCAGGCGGGGGGCGATGCGATCGATATCGTCGTGGGTAAAGTGCGGCGCGTCCTTGGTTTGGCCTTCGGCGGCCTGGCGGCGCATCACGTTGGCGGAGTTGTGCATCATACGCTCGACGATCATGCGGCTGGAGAGCGACATGAGGCACGGAGCGTGCGGCTGCTCACGCATGGCGACGGGCAGGGTGCCGAGGTGATCCAGGTGACAGTGGGTCAGGATGATGAGGTCGACGGTGATTCCGGCCAGTTTGGCGAACTCGGGCATGGCCGCGCGTCCGGTTAGCTTTGGATGCAAACCGCTGTCGATGAGGATGTTGATGTCACCGATTTGGAGCAAGGTGCAGCTGCACCCGATGCCGCCCTCACGGTTGAGGTCGATTAATTTCATTCTTGGAATCGGTCAGCCGACACGCTGCGCGGGGCGAGCGCAAGCGTAACCTCGGAATCGTCCGGATGAAACGGCGGCGGGCGGCGCGGCGAAGGCGGTTTTCCCCTTGCGGCGGGCCGGGGATGGGGCGACTTTGTGGCACCTGTCTCCGGAGCGTCCGGGGCGGGATCCCACACCATGGCTGATACCACTACGGACTACGATCTCATTGTCATCGGCGGCGGCCCGGCGGGCTACGCCGGCGCCATTCGCGCCGGCCAGCTTGGCAAAAAGGTCGCCTGCATCGAGATGGAACGCGCGGGCGGCACCTGCTTAAACTGGGGCTGCATCCCCACCAAGGCGCTGCTCAAGAGCGCCGAGCTCTACGTGAAGATGAAAAAGGCCGAGGCCTATGGTCTGACCGTCAAGGAGGTGGGTTTTGACTTCGCGACCGTGATGCTGCGCTCGCGCGACGTGGCCAAGCAGATGGCCAAGGGCATCGAATTTCTTTTTCGGAAAAACAAAGTCGAATACATCATCGGCAAGGCCCACGTGCCCGCCGCCGGCATGGTGGAGATCACCGAAGGCGAAAAAAAGGGCCAGTTGCTCAAGACCAAGGCCATCCTCATCGCGACCGGTTGCAAAATGCGCCATATCCCCGGGCTCGAGTATGACGGTGTGCGGGTGATGACCTCCCGCGAGGCGTTGGACGCCAAGGTCCAGCCCAAGGCCATCACCATCGTCGGCGCCGGCGCCATCGGGGTGGAGTTTGCCTACTTCTTCAATGCCCTCGGCACCAAGGTCACGCTGGTCGAGATGTTGCCCCACATCCTGCCGGTCGAGGACGAGGAGATTTCCAAGGGGCTGCACCGCTCCTTTGAAAAACAGGGCATCAAGATCCACGTGAACACCAAGTGTGAAAACTTCCGCGTGGGTCCGTCCTCGGTGAAGGTGGACCTGGTGGAGGGCGACAAACGGACCGAAATCGAGTCGGATGTCCTGTTGTCGGCCATCGGCGTGACCGCCAACACCGACGGTCTGCTCGGGCGCGGGGCGCAGCTCGAACTCGACCGCGGCTACGTCAAGGTGAACGCGCGTTACGAGACCTCGATCAAGGGCATCTACGCCGCCGGCGACATCATCGGGCCGCCTTGGCTGGCGCACATCGCCACCTACGAGGCGGTCAACGCGATCAACGGCTTGTTCGGTCACGGCGAGCCGAAACGCGTGACGGGTTTCCCCGGCTGCACCTACTGCCAACCGCAGATCGCCTCGACCGGCCTCACGGAAAAACAGGCGCGGGAGAAAAAACTCGATTTCAAGGTCGGCAAATTCCCCTTCACCGCGTCGGGCAAGGCGGTGGCTTCGGCGGACAGCGAAGGTTTCGTGAAGGTGATTTCCGACGCCAAGACCGGGGAGATCTACGGGGCGCACATCCTCGGCAGCGACGCGACCGAGCTGATCGCCGAATACGGTCTCGCCATCCAGCTCGAGGCGACGGTCGAGGACGTTCACCAGACCATCCACGCGCACCCGACGCTTTCCGAAGCCCTGGCCGAGGCGGCGGCGGATACGAGCAAAGAGGCCATCCACATCTGAGCGCGGGGCGTCTCGCCCGATCATCCTGCTCCGCGGGGCTGTTCACGCCTCGCGGAGGCGACGGTGGCGTCGGGGCACCGATGCCCGACTCTCCGCCCGACTCTCCGCCGGGCAACCGTCGCAATCGGCTCAGTGGCCGGCGCCAAAGGGCGGGATCTTGAAAAACGAGAACAGGAAGATCGTCGCGATCACGTAACCGACGGGGGTGAAGCCCTTGGGTTTGCCGGTGAAGATGGCGAGCAGGGCGGCGGTGATGAGGCCGAAGCCGATGCCCTCGGCGATGCTGAAGGTCAGGGGGATACCGATTATCACCAGCGCGGCGGGCACGGCGATCTTGAAGTCCCCCATCTCGATCTCGCCGACCGCTTGGAGCATAAACACGCCCACGATGATCAGGGCCGGGGCGGTGGCGGCGGCGGGGATGATCAAGATCAGCGGGGTCAAAAAGAGAGCCAGCAACATAAACACCGCCACCGTGATCGCGGTCAGTCCGGTGCGGCCGCCGGCCTCGACGCCGGACGCGCTCTCAATGTAGCTCACCACCGTGCTGGTGCCGAAGAGCGAACTCAGGATGGCGGCGAAGGAGTCGGCCAGGAGGGCGGGGCCGGCCTTGGGCAGGTTACCCTCTTTGTCGAGCAGGCCTGCGCGTTTGGTCACGCCGATGAGGGTGCCGATGTTGTCGAACATATCGACCAGCAGCAGGGTGAGGATGAGCGGAAGGACCTTGAGCAGGGCGGCCACGCTGCCGAGGAAGGAGACGTCCAGCTGGAGAAACACCGGCGCGAGCGACGGCGGGGCGGAGAAAAGCGCGGTCGGCAGGGCCGTGACTTTGCCGCCTTGCCCGTCGGGTATAAACAATCCCGCGACCGTGATCAGGGCGATGCCGACGACGATGGCGGCGGGGACTTTGCGCGCCACCAGGACGGCGGTGAGGATGATACCGGCCAGGGCGAGGGCGACCGGCGGGGAGTTGAAGTTGCCCGGCGCGACGAAGGTGGCGGGGTTGGCCACGATGATGCCGGCGTTTTTCATCCCGATGAAGGCGATGAATATACCGATGCCGCAGGTGATCGCGATCTTGATCGGGTAGGGGATGGATTTGACGATCTTCTCGCGCACTCCGGTCAGGGAGAGGGCGAGGAAAATGCAGCCGTTGACGAAGACCATGCCGAGGGCCTGCTGCCAGGGCACTCCGGCCCCGAGGCAGATCGAAAAGGCGAAGAAGGCGTTGATTCCCATGCCCGGGGCGAGGGCCAGCGGGTAGTTGGTGAGCAGCGCCATCAGCACCGTGCTAAGCGCGGCGGTGATGGCGGTGGCGGCGAGCAGGGCGCCCTTGACCGCGATGAACGAGGCGGAGGTCGGGTCGGTGCCGATGGCCGGGTCGGCCCCAAAGCCGTTCATCAGGATGGCCGGGTTGACCGCGAGGATGTAGGCCATCGCGGCGAAGGTGGTCAGGCCGGCGGCGATTTCGCGGCCGAAGGTGGTGCGGTTTTCGGCCAGTTTAAAGAAGCGGGAGAGCATGCGGTTAGGGAAGCGGGGAGACGGGAGGAAACCGGGCCGGGGCGGCCGGGTGCGAAACGCGTTCAGCACGCGAGGTGCCAAGGGCGTGCCGGGCTGCGTCGCCGCGGTGGGCGCAACCCGGCCGGGGGGCTAATCCGCTTCTTACTTTACCGCCGCGACCGCCGCCACGAAGGCGCGGGCCTTGGCGGTGATCGCCGCCCAGTTCTTTTCCTTCATCGCCTTGGCCTCGACCAGCGAACTGCCGGCGGCGGTGGCGAAGGCGCCCGCCTTGATGAATTCGCCGACGTTTTCCGCCGT
>CAMCHD010000312.1 GCA_945874545.1 Akkermansia muciniphila
CCCTTGATGACGAGGGGATCCTCCGGGGCCACCAGCGGCACGGGGTCCCCGACGGCCTTCCGGATGGTCTCGCAGAGCGCCCGATCCGTCGCGCCTTCGTGGAGGAGCAGATAAACCCCGCCCCCGGCCTCGAAGCGGCGGCAGAGGCCGGCGAAAAAACGAACGTAGTCGTCCGCCCGCACCCCGCCCCGCTCCAGCATCTTGCTGTTCGGGATGAGACAGGCCTTGCCCGCCAGACCGGCGTGCTCCGCCGGCCTCGCCCCGGCGACGAGGCAGGTGAAATCGGGATAGACGACGACCTTGTCCATCCTCCCGCCCGTGCGGGCGAGATAGTCGCGCGACATCTCGTCGCGCGCGCACACGAGATCCGCGTGGTCCAGGACCACCCGCATCTCACGCCTCGTGTCCTCCCGCTCGAAGGGTCCGAAGGCCTGGGGCAGAAGGATCATTTTGCGCCCGCCCTTGCTCCAGCGGGGCATGTAACGCGAGAGGTGCTGGCGAATGTTGTCCGCACCCCAGCCGTCGCCGTAAGCATAGCCGGAGGCGTCGAGCAGCGCGTCGATATCCCCGTCCCGGACCACGCCGCAGGCGGCGAGTTTTTTGCGGGACATGAATTCGGTGAAAAAGCCGTGCTGAAACTTGACCGGGTGTTTGCGCCAGAACTTCTGCCACGCGCCGAAACGGATACGATCCTCGTAGGCGAGATAACTCGGCAGCACGATGCGCGCCTCCGGATACACGCGGTTCCTCCACTGGCAGATCGCCGCGAGCATGAGCTCGGCGCCTTTGTTGGGAAACCCGATGCCTTGGACCTCGATGTTTTTCATAGGTATCGACGCAGGTGCTCGACCGACCGCTTGCCCGAAAAGGGCACTCCGCCGTCCGGATCGGCGTAACCGATGGCGATGAGCATGACCGGCCGCTCATGGGCCCGGAGACCGAGCGCGGCGTCCATCCGCTTCTCCCGGTCCTCGATGTCCGGCCAGTTGATCGGGCAGGTGCTGAGCCCGAGCGTCTCGCAAGCCAGCATAAACTGCATCGCCGCGAGCGCGCCGTCGATGTAGATGAGGTGCCGATCACGCTCGTCGAAATAGGCCGACAGATCGCCCACCACCACGGCGATGGCCGGGAAGTTGTCGGAAAACCCCTGGGTTCCCATCGGGATGGCGCCGATCTTCGCCGCCTCCGCCGGTCGCGTTTCCACCACGAATTGAAACGGCTGCCGGTTGCACGCGCTCGGCGCCAGCCGGGCCGCGTCGACCGCACGATCGATCAGGTCGCGCGGCACCGGCCGGTCCTGGAACCAACGCACGGAACGTCGCCGCTGGCAGAGCCGCAGAAAATCGCCGTAGGCCACCGCGTTGTCCGGGCGCGTCGACGCCGCGTAGGGAACGCTGCGCCCTTCCCCGGCCACCGGATTCGCGCCCGCCCGCTTAAAACGGTCCCGAAATCCGGCGACCTGCGGCGCCTCGCCGACCACCGCAAAGTAACGCCCCAGCACGGAGGTGAACCAGGCGAACTCCTCCACCCGGGCGGCCTCGCAGGCATCCGCGGTCGCCACCCGTTCGTAGGCCGCGACCGTCTCCCCGATGTAGTCCAAGGCGAACACCGGCTTGGGCGGACGCATGATCAGGCCCTTTTCCAGCCGGTGGGTGTTTCGCCGCAACAGGAAACGCTGGGCCTCCAGCGTCGCCCCGGACCCGATGTGCGCGAGCTTGCCCGCCACCACCGCCGCATGTTCGCGCCTGAAAGCCCGGTCGATGAAGGCGTAGTAGAGGTCGACCGCGAACCGGCTGTTTTTGATCCGCTTCAGGATCGAGAGCTTTTTCTTGGGACGCATGGCCGTGGATGGAGGCCCGTTCGGGGCGAAACGCCACGCCATAGCCTGGGTGCGTGCATTTCAATCCGGATTCCAAGACGAAATCAGCCGGCCCGACCTGGACGGCCGGAAAATCCGGCTTCCCCGGAAGACGCGACCGGGCCCTCCTTCCCGCTCAATACCAATGCTCCGCCACCCAGGGCGTCGGCCGGCAACGGTGGTGCGGGCGCTCGCCCTTGTAACCGGCGATGGCCTCGTGCGGATGCGGCCAGCCGTGGAACGCCACGATGCTCGCTCCCTCGGGGAATTTCGGCGTGACGAAATGGTTGAGCGGAAAGGGCGGCAGACAATGCCGCTTGAAGCTCCGCACCCAGTCCTCCGGCCAGTAGGTCATTTTCGGGCGGATACACTCGGTGAGGTAGGTCTGCGGCGGCCAGAAGGTCTTCACCGCCCACTCCTTTTCCGAAAGATACTTTTCGACCACGAAGCCGCACCTGCCCGCCTCGAAACGAAACACCGAGGAGTTTCCGATCTCCGGCCGTCGTTTAAAGATCTTATACGCCTCCACCCAGTTGTGGATGATCGGAATCTTGTCCGGCTCGTAGTCGAAAAACCGGTCCATCGGCCCGGTGATGACCAGGTCGAGGTCGAGGAAAAGACTGGGACCGCGCACCGGCAGGTCGTCGCGAAACAGGCCGAGTTTCCGCCACGGCGTGAAGGCCACGTGCTTGGGCAGGTCGACGTCGTAGATCGGGAAGACCTCCACCTCGGGATCGAGCCCGGTCCCGTCCGAGGTAAAACACACAAACCGGTGGGGCCGCTTGAGGTGGCGGGCCACGCCCCGGCGCAACCGGTTCACGTATTCGGGCCCGTAAAGTTTGCCCCACTTCAGGCACAGGATGTTCACGACTTCAGCCATGGATGCGATGGAAAGCCGGGGAACATGCCGCCGATACCGCCCGGCGCGCCATCCAAATCGGCGCCGACAACCGATACCCGCGCGCGGCCAGCCCGGCCGCCCTCGTTTCGCTCTGGCTCCGGGCCGCCGGAAAAACCTTCATGCCCTCCGCCCTCCCCCATCGCGTGTCCACCCTCGTCAAGTTCCTCACCAAACACCACGGCGGCATCCGGCCGACCGGTTGGGCGCGCCTGAGCGCCGGGCGCGCCGGGATCTGGGGCGATTGCCGCTTCGTCTTCGACCCCGCCTGCGACCGCTACGACTGGCTCGTGGTCTACGACGACCTGCCCGCCGCCCGCCCGCGCGAACCGCTCGCCTGCCCGCCGGGCCGCACCCTGCTGATCACCAACGAGCCGCCGACCGTAAAGCTCTACGAACCGGCCTACACCCGCCAGTTCGGCCAGGTGTTGACCAGCCAGTCCGCCGCCGACCTGCCCCACCCGCGGCGCATCCACCACCCGTCCACCCTGCTTTGGTATTACGGCCTCCACGACGGCGCCGGGCGCGATCTCGACGCGCTCCGGGCCGGCCCCCTCCCGACCAAGACCGCCGATCTGTCCACCGTCTGTTCGGACAAGCGCCAGGGCCACACCCTCCATCGCCTGCGTTACGATTTTACCCAGTCCCTGAAAACCCGCCTGCCCGGGCTGGAGATCTACGGCCACGGGGTGCGCCCGATGCGCGACAAGGCCGAGGCCCTCGAACGCTTCCGGCTGCATCTTGTCTTCGAAAACCACCACGCGCCCGTGCACTGGTCGGAGAAACTCACCGACGCCTTTCTCGCCGGTTGCCTGCCGCTCTACCACGGCTGCCCCGACGCCGAGCGCTGGTTCCCCGCCGAGAGCTTTATCCGTATCGATCCGTTCGACGTCGAAGGCACCGCCCGCCGGATCGAGGCGGCCCTGGCCGGCGACGACTACACCCGCCGCCTGCCCGCGATTCTCGAGGCCCGCCGCCGCGTGCTGGAGGACTACAATCCCCTCGCCGTGATCGCCCGCCACATCGCCGCCCACCCCACCCCGGAAAGTCCGCCCTCTCCCGGTGCCGTGCTCCTCGGCCGCCGCGCCGCCCGGCTGCGCCACCCGTTTCAAGCCATCCCCTTCCTGCTCGGCCGCAGTCTCCGCCGCCTGCGCTGGTCGGCGGGGTAAGCGGCCCCGCCCGGCGCCGTGGCCGCGCGGGCCCGCTACAGAAAAAATCCCCGCTGGCGCTCGCTGATGGGCAGGCCGGCGCGCTCCATCACTTTTAAAAGATCCTCCCACACGGCGCGTTTGGACCGGTTGCTGGCGCTGCGCAGCAGGTAGTTCGGGTGGTAGGTGACGAGCAGCGGCCGCCCGCTGAATTCGAGCCAGCGCCCGCGCACCTCGGGCAGGGTGGTAAATCGCTCCCCCAACAAACCCTGCGCCGCGGTCGCGCCCAGCGCCACGACGAGCTCGGGTTGCACGATGTCCAGCGCCGCCAACAAGAAGGGCCGGCAATACGCGATCTCCTCCGCGCTGGGCGGCCGGCTGC
>CAMCHD010000313.1 GCA_945874545.1 Akkermansia muciniphila
CACATCGAGGTGTTCCGTAATCTGTTCATGGACCTCGTGGAGGAGAACCACGAGATCTGGACCGCCGAGTTTAAACAGGAGCTCCGCGAGACCATGCGCGAGGCCGTCACCCTCGAAAAGGAGTTTATCCGCGATTGCCTGCCGGTGAACGCCGTGGGCCTCGCGATCGAGGAGTTTGTCACCTATATCGATTATATCGCCGACCGCCGCCTCGAGGGCTGCGGACTCGAAACCCTCTCCCCCGGCATCAAGAACCCGCTCCCCTGGCTGGCCGAGATGATGGATATCAAGAAGGAGCAAAATTTCTTCGAGGGTCGCGTCACCGAATATCAAAAATCCTCCGCGCTGAACGACGGCGTAAAGGACGACGATCTCTGAGTCCGGCCTTCCTTTCCCCACTTCACCCCTCCCCTTCTCTCCACTCACCTCACCGGCGCTTGTCCCGCGCCCCCACCCTGCGCGGCTCCGCTTTTCCGGAGCCGCTTTCGCCTGAATAGCCACTCCCTTCGTTTCGTTTCCACCCGCCTCGCCGCACAGCCTCTCCTCCGCCCGTGAATCCCGTCCTTCAGCACGACCTCGCCCTCAAAAAAGCCTCCCAGACCCCTCGCGAACAAAAACCCGCCTACGCCTGGCGCGATTGTATCGCCGCCGATACCCCCCTGCTGCCTGAAATTACCCTGCTCGCCCCCCACGGCGAGACCCGCTTTGATCTCGGCGAGATCGCCGATACCCTCGGTCAGGCCCTGGTGAACGTGCACCTCGCCCGCGGCGACCAGGGCAACGTCTACACCCCCGAGTCCCGCGCTTTTGTCGGACGCATCCTGAAGGAGGTCGCCTCGAGCCTCGCCGCCGAAGCCCCACGCACCTCCACCCTCCGCTTGTCGCTGAACGACCTTTACCAGACCCTCGAACGCATCCTGGTCGAGGCCAAGGCCTACGACGTCGCCAAAACCCTCCTGCTAAACCGCGGCCGCAAACTCGCCGGCCCCGCCTCCGCGACCTCGATCCGCGTGATCCGGCGCAATAAACAGGTCGTGCCCTACATCCCCCAAAAGGTCGAACTGGCCATCGCCAAAGCCTTCCTCTCGCTACAACGCGACAGTCGCCCGGCCGCCGCCATCACCGAGGCCGTGTCCACCCGCGTGCTCTCCACCAAACAGGCCTTTGTTCACATCGAGGAGGTCCAGGACGTGGTGCAGGAGGAACTGATGAAGGCCGGCCATTACAAAGTCGCCGAGGCCTACATTCTTTACCGCGCCGCCCGCAACGAGGCCCGCACGTCCGACGATTCGCCCTCCGACGGCTCCGCCGGCCCGGCCAGCACGCAGCCGTCCATGATCGTGGTGAAAAAGGCCGACGGCAGCACCACCCTCTGGGACCGCGAGGACCTGCGCCTGCGCATCGAGTTCGCCTCCATCGGTCTGGAACTTTGCCTCACCACCGAGCAGATCGAGACCGAGCTGACCCGCTCCATCTTCGACCAGATCAGCCAGAAGGACCTCGACCAGACCATCATTCTCAACTCGAAGACGCTGATCGAGAAGGACGCCGATTTCGCGAAGTTCGCCGGCCGCATCCAGCTTTCCTATATCTACGAGGAGGTCCTCGGCTGGGATATCGTTCGCGACGGTATCACCAAACTGAAGGCTTTCCACGTCGAGGCCTTTAAAAAAGCCATCGCCCACGGCATCGCCATCAAACGCTACAGCCCCCGCCTGGCCGAATATAATCTCGACGCCCTCGCCGCCGAGCTCGATCCCACCGCCGACCTCGAGTTCGATTTCCTCGGCGTGCAGACCTTGTATGATCGTTACCTGATCATCGACAAGACCGTGAAGCCCGCCCGCCGCCTCGAGACGCCCCAGTTTTTCTGGATGCGCGTCGCGATGGGCCTCTTCCTCGACGAAAAGATCGACCGCGAGAACCGCGCCGTCGCCCTCTACGGTTTATACAAGAGCCGCCGCTTCTGCAGCAGCACGCCGACCTTGTTTAATTCCGGCACCCTGCATTCCCAGCTCTCGTCCTGTTACCTGTATTACGTGGACGACAGCCTCGAGGGCATCATGTATCGCGGCATCGCCGAAAACGCCCAGCTCTCCAAGTGGGCCGGCGGCCTCGGCGGCTCCTGGACCGCCGTGCGCGGCACCGGTGCCTACATCGGCGGCACCAACGGCGAGTCCCAGGGCGTCATTCCCTTCCTGAAACTCCACAACGACCAACTCGTCGCCGTAAACCAGGGCGGCAAACGCAAGGGCTCCGGCTGCGCCTACCTCGAGTCCTGGCACAACGATATCTTCGAGTTCCTCGAGCTCCGCAAAAACACCGGCGACGACCGCCGCCGCACCCACGACATGAACACGGCGAACTGGATTCCCGACTTGTTCATGAAGCGCATGGAGAACCGTCAGCACTGGACCCTCTTCCGCGCCAACGAGGTCGCCGATCTGCACGAACTTTACGGCAAAAAGTTCGAGGAAGCCTACGTCCGTTACGAACAGCTCGCCGAGCAGGGCAAGATCTACGGCCAGCGCATCGAGGCTCTCGAACTCTGGAAGAAGATGCTCTCCATGCTCTTCGAGACCGGCCACCCCTGGATCACCTTTAAGGACGCCTGCAATCTGCGCTCCCCCCAGGACCACTGCGGCGTGATCCACAGCAGCAACCTCTGCACCGAGATCACCCTCAACACGTCCAACGACGAGACCGCAGTCTGCAACCTCGGCTCCGTCATCCTCGAGACCCACCTCAAGCCCGACGGCTCCCTCGACCACGAAAAGCTGCGCGACACCATCCGCGTCGCCGTCCGCGCCCTCGACAACGTCATCGACATCAACTTCTACCCCACCGAGGCCGCCAAGCGCTCCAACCTGCGCCACCGCCCCATCGGTCTCGGCGTCATGGGCCTGGCCCACGCCTTGTATATGAAGGGCGTGCCCTTCGCCTCCCAAGGCGCGGTGGAGTTTAACGACGAGGCCATGGAGGCCATCGCCTACTACGCCTACGAGGCCTCTTCCGACCTCGCTGGCGAGCGCGGCACCTACTCTTCCTACGAGGGCTCGAAGTGGTCTCGCGGCCTCCTGCCGCAGGATACGATCGACCTTCACGAACAGGAGCGCGGCACCCCCATCGAAGTGGCGCGCGGCGGCTTGATGGATTGGACCCCCGTCCGCGCCAAGATCGCAAAACAAGGAATGCGCAACAGCAACGTCCTCGCCATCGCCCCCACCGCCACCATCTCGAACATCACCGCCACCAGCGCGTGCATCGAGCCGCTGTATAAAAACCTCTACGTCAAATCCAACCTCTCGGGCGAATTCACCGTCCTCAATCCCTTCCTGGTCAAGGACCTCAAGAACCGTGGGCTCTGGGACCAGCAGATGATCGACGACCTGAAGTATTTCGACGGCGAGCTGAAGGACATCGACCGCGTGCCCGAGGACATCAAGGTCCGTTACCTCACCGCCTTCGCCATCGACCACAAATGGGTGGTGGACGCCGCCGCCCGCCGCCAGAAGTGGATCGACCAGTCCCAATCGGTGAACCTGTGGTTGCCCACCGCCGACATGAAGACGATGAGCCACATGTATCGTCACGCCTGGCGCGCTGGCCTGAAGACCACCTATTATCTACGCTGCCTCGGCGCCACCGGCATCGAAAAAGCCAGCGTAAACAACAAAAAGGAAGTCCGCGGCATCGCCGGCGGCGGCACCACCCCCGCCACACCTGCGGGGTCTTCTCTACCCGCTCCCAACCCCTCGCCCAAAGTCTACACGGCGGCCGAGAAAACCGCCTGCAGCATCGAAGCGATGCGCAACGGTGGCGAATGCGAAGCATGCCAGTAAAAGCCCTGAAGCCCCGACCGCTGGTCGGGGCTTTTTTGTGACCTTATCGTTGCCCGACCGCGCATAAAGACAGAACTCCGTCCTTGGCCACCCCGGACACTGCGGAAGCCCTCCAAGAAACGCGGAGCCTGCGGAGCACCGTGTTCGCGCCCGTGGCGCTCCCTAAGAACTACCAACCGTGTCGCAAACCGTCAACGCGAAGCAGCAACCTAAAAACCTTGCACTCTGTCGCTCCGTCGAAACGATCAGTAGAACAGCTGATAAATTTGCCAATAAAAAGTCCACCAAAAAAGTCCACCAAACTCTCCTTTGTTCGGCTTAACCAGACCTAACCGGAACCTACTCAGACTACACAACGTT
>CAMCHD010000314.1 GCA_945874545.1 Akkermansia muciniphila
CGCCCGCGCGGGGGGCGCGCCGGCCGCCGGCCTTTTTGGCGGGCCGGCCTTCGAGCGGCTCGCCGCCCGCGCCCTCGGCTTCGCCTGCGCTTGCGCGTTGGCCATGACCGTCTGGTCCACGTTGCCCTCCACCGTCGAGGCCGCCGGCACCGGGGAAGGTGCCGCCCTGTCCGACGCGTATTTTGATCCGGTGGGTGTCTTGTTGGAAGCGGTGGCAACATGAGTCGCACCCTGAAGCTTTCCCTGATCTGCGCGGGCATCTTCGCCTGCGGGGTGGTGGTCGGGGTGGTGGGGGCGCGGCGCCTGCCTCCGCTCCGGGCCCACGCGGTCGTGGCGCCCCAGCCGCCCCCGCCGCCGTCCGACGGCTTCGGCCCGCAGCAGTTGCGGCGCTTTTCCACCGAGCTCGGATTGACCGAGGAGCAACGGGCCGCGATCGCCCCGATCATGGAAAAAACCGGGGAGGAACTGCGCCAATTGCGACGTGAGGGTTTCCGCCAGACCACCGTGATCATCGAGGCCATGGAGGCGGCGGTGAGCGAATTGCTCACGCCCGCCCAGCGCGAAAAACTCGTCGTGCTCCAGGCCGAGCAGCGGGCCCGCATGAGAGCCAAGATGGAGGAGCGCCTGCGACGCCGTGGTGAGAACGGTGAACGCCGCGAGGGCGGCGAGCCCGGCCGCCGCCCGGACCCGCGCCCCGAGGGTGGCGCGCCCGGCTCGTCGCCGGGAGCGCCGGCCGAAGATTCTCATTGAACCGACCCCGGCCCCTCCGCACGGTGCCGACGGCCAGGTGCCATGCATGGGCAGGCGCGTGAACCCCGCCAGGGCCGGAAGGCAGCAACGGTGACGACGTTCTCCCAGTGCCGTGGAGTGCCTGGCCACTTTTTTTACGCCCGCGCCCGCCTTGCCTCCGCGTTGTCGGAGCTTAGGGCTGAGGGTCTATGGTGTTTGATTCCGTGGTCCTTTTTTGCGCCGAGGCTTGGTTGTATCTCACCCACGGGCGACAGGTATGGATTTTTCGCAAACGCCTCCGCTTCTGGCCCCGTATCGCCCGGCCCGGCACCTACAACGAGCGCATGTTGTGGCGAAAGGCGGTCGACCATAACCCGCTCTTTGTGGTTTGTGCGGACAAACTCTCGGCCAAGGCCTATGTCCGCCAGCGTTGCCCCGAGGCGGCGCAACCACGCACCTTGTGGACCGGGGTCGACGTCGACGCGATTCCGGAGGAACTGCTCCGCGGCGACGTGTGGGTGAAGGCCAGCCATGGTTGGAACACGAACATCGAGATCGCGGGCGGGGCGGTGGACCGGGCCGCGCTCAAGCAGGCGACCGAAATCTGGATCAAAACCGTCCATGGCCGCCGATTCCATGAGTGGTCGTCCCTGCGCCTGAAACCCCGCCTGTTTGTCGAGGAGGCGATCAAACCGGCGCGGGGAGAGCTGTGGGAGATCGAAGTGCGGGTGGCGTCGGGGCGTTTTGCCTTTGGCTCCATGGTGCGGCAAAACAAACGACCCGGGATGTGGCGCATCTACCTGGACCGCGACGGACGTCCTCCGCCCGAGGAACAGGGCGGGGAGGGTTTTGGTCCGGACGGCTTTCCAGGGGCCTTGGATCTCCTGCCCGCCTACCACGAGGCGGTGCGCCTGGCGGAACGGATCGGGGGCGAACTCGACTACGCCCGGATTGATTTTTTGTGGGATGGAGAACGGCTCTTCGCCGGTGAGATCACCATCTATCCGTCCGCCGGCCTGGGCCCCCTGGATTATCCCACCGTCCGCGGGGCCGTCTTGCGCGAGTGGCGCTTGTCCGAATCGGATTTTATGCGTCGTCGGCACCCCTGGCCCGTCTCGTGGTATAGGAACGCCCTAGGTCGCGCCCTGGCTCGCGCGGAGGCGGCGGCGCAGGCCGGTTAAGGCGGCCCTCCCGGCGGTCGCGTGTTTTCGGGTTTGCGCTTCGCCCTCGGGCGCGTGCTGTCCTTGGCTTCACCCGTGTCGCAAGCCGCCTATCAAGTCATCGCCCGCAAATGGCGTCCGCAGACCTTTGACGATGTCGTCGGCCAGGATCATGTCGTCCGGACCCTGCGCAACGCCATCGCGCGCGGGCGCATCGCCCACGCCTACCTCTTTGTCGGCCCGCGCGGCACCGGCAAGACCTCGACCGCACGCATCTTCGCCAAGGCCCTGAACTGCACCGGCGGGCCGAAGGCGGACTTCGATCCCGCCGACCCCGCCTGCCTCTCGATCGCGGCCGGCACGCACCTCGATGTGATCGAGATCGACGGCGCGTCGAACAACGGCGTCGAGCAGGTCCGCGATCTACGCGAGACGGTGCAATACACGCCGGCCCAGGGGCGTTTCAAAATCTACATCATCGACGAGGTGCACATGCTCTCGACCGCGGCCTTCAACGCCTTGCTCAAGACGCTGGAGGAGCCGCCCGCCCACGTGAAATTCGTTTTCGCGACCACCGACCCGCAGAAGGTTTTGCCCACCATCGTCTCGCGGTGTCAGCGTTTCGACCTCAAACCCATCCCGGCCCCGCTGATCATCGAGCGTCTGGCGCGCATCGCCTCCGCCGAGGGCATCGTGGTGTCGGCCGGCGCGCTCGCCTGCATCGCCCGCATGGCCGACGGCGGCATGCGGGACGCGCAGTCGATTTTCGACCAGATGATCTCGTTTTGCGGCACGCGGATCGAGGAGCCGGATGTGCTCGACGTCTATGGTTTGGTCGCGGCGGAAAAACTCGCCGCCCTCGCCGGATCGCTGGCCGCCGGCGACCACGCCGAGCTGGTGCGTCTGGTCGACGAGTGCGACGCCGCCGGCCGCGACCTCGCCCGCCTGCTCACCGACCTGCAGGAGTTTATCCGCGAGGCGTTGCTCGACGCCATCGCCCAGGGCGGACGCAGCACCCGGCTCGGCGGCGTGCCCCTGACCACCGAGCAACTCACCCGGATGCTCGATGTGCTGCGTCAGGGCGAGGACGGGGTGAAACTGGGTCTTTCGGACAAAATCAATCTCGAGGTCACCCTGCTCAAGGCGGTCGACGCCTCCCGCGCCCGCGCCATCGACTCCTTGTTGAGGGAGCTTACCCAGCTCGGGGCCGAATGGTCCGCCTCCTCCGCCGCGCCCGCCGTGCCCGGCGAGGAAAAAAAAAAGCCCTGATCGAGCGGCTTGACGCCGCCGTGCGGGCCTACGTGGCCGCCTCCGCCGCCAGTGCTCCGCCGCCGCGAGGTCTGCCCCTGGCCCCGGCGGTCGCGCGGGGCTCGGTCGCCGCGCCCGGCGCCCCCGGCGGGGCTTTCGAACGCCTCGCCGCCGGCGATGGCGGCGGGGTGGGGGAGGACGAGGCCGTCGCCGCCTTCACGCCCGGTCCTCCCGTCGCGGAGGACGGTCCGCCCTTGGAGGATTTGGAGGCCCAGATGGGAGGCGAAGTGGCCGCCCGTGACGCCTCCGCCGCGACGGGCGTCGTGGCTCGCCCGGCGCGGCGCGGGACCGCCCGAGGCGGCGACGGGGCGGATGACGATCTGCCTCCCGGTATCAAAAACGCCCCGCTTCCCGAGCTCGACGCGCTCGTCGCGCGGCTGCCCGCCGAACTGCGCGAGACGCTCGAGGATCTGTTGCGCGCGCGTTTTGTCGCGGTGAAACGCGTGCCCGGACGGGACCTCTCCGCCCCATCCGCCCCGGAGGCCTAGGTGGGATCGCCTGGGGCGGCCGCCACTTCAGACGCGCCGCTCGCGTCCGCATTTGCCAAGACCGCGCGGTCTCTGCGAGCCTTGTCTCCGGGCTCCATTCGCCACCACCAGTGAACATTCGTTTTTTCCGCCGCGGTCTCCCGCTTCCTGTCGTAGTCCGAGTCTTGGCCATTGTCGTCGTCGCTTTGCCGGCCCGTGGCGCGATCGAGAGGCTGGAGATCACCTACGACTACGTTCGCCGCCAGGCCGAGGCGCGCGCGGCCGCGCCTTACCAGGCGCCCGATCGCGAGCTGCCCAAGCGTCTCGCCGAGCTGAATTACGACGAGATCCGCGACATCCGCTTCAAGCCCGACCAGGCGCTTTGGCGCAACGAGGGGCTGCCGTTTCAACTCCACCTGTTTCATCGCACGGCGGCGGTGCGCGAGGCGGTGCGCGTCCGCGAATTCAGCGCCACCCACGTCCAGACCATTCCCTTTATCCGCGACTTTTTCGACTACGGGAAACTCGG